>NZ_JAHVHQ010000003.1:916146-1221528 GCF_019802205.1 Roseovarius atlanticus | reverse complement strand
TCCATCACGCGGGCAATGAACGCCTCGGCTGTACCGGGGGGCATCGGATGCGGGATCGAGGACGTGAACCGCGCTACGCGCTCGTCCCCGGCATAAAGTCCCACAAGACCCGAATCCGATGCGCGGATCGGACGAAGGTCAAAGCGTTCCGTTGCGATCAGCGCTTCGGGAACAAGCTCTTCGATTTTCATGTGCTGTCTCCTCCGAAAAGCACCATCAGGTCCCAGGCCAAGGTTGCGTCGACAAAGCCGCGCACCATCCCAAGTGCAGCCTGCCTTGCCACGCGGATCGGCATCGTCCGGTCTCCTCCATTTGTCCGGAACGGATGCGGTCACGGCCTGGCACATTAAAAAGGGGACCGGCGATGTGCCGATCCCCCTGAATATCTTGCCTTGAAGGTTCGGCTTACTCGGCGGCCTCCGCCACCGGGAGAACCGAAATAAAGGTACGGCCCTTCAGGCCCTTGCGGAAATGCACGGCGCCTTCGACAGTCGCGAAAAGGGTATGGTCCTTGCCCTGCCCCACGCCGTCGCCCGGCCAGAACTTGTTGCCGCGCTGACGTACCAGGATGTTGCCGGGGATCACGGCTTCGCCGCCGTATTTCTTGACGCCAAGACGACGGCCGATCGAGTCGCGACCGTTTCTGGATGAACCGCCTGCTTTCTTATGTGCCATATCGTCTCTCCTTAGCCTTTGGCCAGTTCTTTGGCCTGTTCGACCCAGCCTTCACGCTCGATGCGGCCTTTGAAGGACAATTTCTCGTCCATCTCGGCGATGTCATCGGCGGTCCATGCCGCGATCTGGGCAAACGTGGTCACGCCTGCCTCGTGCAGTTTCTTTTCAAGCGCCGGACCCACGCCGGACAGCTTCTTCAGGTCGTCACCACCCTCGGCCTTGGCGGCTTTCTTGGGGGCAGCCTTCTTTTCCTCGGCCTTCTTCTCGGCTTTGGGTTCGGCTTTCTTGGCGACGCTCTTTTCCTTGGCTTCGTCGTTCTTCACACGCTTGGCCATCTCGGCCTGCTCGGCCTTGTTGTCGGCATAGCGGGTCTTGCCCATGCCGGCGGCCAGTGCGCTGGCGCCGACTGCAGCCTTCACGCCCGACTTGTCCGCGCCTTTTTCAAGGATTTCGGTCACGCGCAGGAGCGTCAGTTGCTGGCGATGGCCGCGCGTCCGCTGCGAGCCGTGCTTCCGGCGGCGCTTGACGAAGTTGATGACCTTGTCGCCCTTGATCTGATCGACGACCTCGGCTTGGACGGCCGCGCCTTCGATCAGCGGAACGCCGACGACCGGGCTGTCACCGCCCAGCATCAGGATCTCGTTGAACTGGACTTTCTCGCCGGCATCCGCTGCCAGCTTCTCGACGCGCAGCATATCGCCCGACTGGACCTTGTACTGCTTGCCGCCGGTTTTCAAAACCGCAAACATCTTTCGCTTCCCTTTGTCTTCCGCGTTCTGTGGCCCCGGGGTCAACCGGCGTTAGGTGCCTCGAACGGCGCGCCCCCGAGGGGCGTAAAAAAATTAAATCCCGCACGAGTCACCCCGCCGGGATGGCCGCTTATCCTAGGGGTGCGCTCCAAAGTCAAGCCTTGCACCCGCTGCAATAGCGGATTTTCAGGACCCTGGCGGCATCGGCCGACTGCCGGATGGCGTCAAAGTTCTTCGCTGCGCATGTGTTCCGCCACCGCCTGCCCCAGCAGATACGAGATTTCATCGTACATCCGGTCGTAGGCGTTGAATACGGCCGTGTTCAGAACTCGGCCCTCTGCGGTGCGGTAAAGCTCGGCGTAAGAGGCCAGTTCCTGAGCTTGCAACGGACGGTAGGCGGTCATCAGGAACGAGCCCAGCCATGCCTCGGATTCCGCGCGTATGGACGATTCCTGCGCCCAGACATCGGCCAGCATGTCGGATTCTCCCAGGTCGATGGCGCCGCCGTCGGCAAGACCGCGATAGAACATCAGGTTGGCATTCATCGCGCCCATGACATTGTATTCAACCAGGTCACTGTCGGCGATGATGGTCTCGACCTGTTTAAAAAGCTCAGTTTGCTGATCCTGCGCGTCCTGGTAGGCGTCGATCGCGGCAAGTTCGGTTTCTTCGCTCAGGAACGCTTCACGGGCGTCGATTTCGAGACCAATGATTTCCTTGCCCAGGTCGCTTTCGAAGAATGAGACCAGAGGGGCGACATCCTCTCCGTCCAGCGCGGACTCGAACCCTTGCGTGATAACCGCTTCCATCTTCTCGGCGTCATAGATACGCGACACGGTGCGATTCCAGTCGTCGGGTGACACATCGGGAAGCATCTCGGCGCCGATCTCAGCCCCGTAGCGCAAGCCTTCCTCGCGCATGATTTCGACCGTATCGCCAATCCGCATGAGCGCGATAAGCCGATCGCTGTCACTGTCCTGCGCCCGCACCGGACTGCAAAAGATCAGCGCCGCCGAAAGCGTGCCGATCACAAAAGATCCTGCACCAGTCATTGCGGTTCAGAGCTCCTGTCCAGGGTGCATTTCGGCCATGCGGGCGGCAAGGACCTCAAAGCGGTTCGCCATGATCTCGTACTGTACCGCGTTCATCAGCTGATAGACGGTCTGCATATCGGGATGCTCCAGCGCCTCAAGATAGGCCTGCAACTCGTCGTTCGAGAAATTCTGGTACGTATAGGCTGCACCGGCAAGGGCCGAGGCCCGCATCGCCTGGCGCATTTCGTCCTCGCCCGCCTTCATGGCGGCACGAAGCGCCCCTTCATCAAGGTCCTGCTCGAGAATGCCGGCATTCGATGCGGCCATCAGAAACCGGACCTGGATCTCTTGAACGGCTCGTACCGAATTTCCATCGGAATCCACCGCTTCGTTCAGATTCTGCAGGGTTTCGACCCGTTCGTCGCCCTGTTCCACCGCTTCGGCCACGAGCGCACGGCCCTCCTGCTGCTTGGCCTCGTCATCCTCTACCATGTGCGAGGCGTTCTCGGCTTCGACCAGCCGCTGCCCCAAAGGCGACGCATAGAATTCCGCGGCATGGGACAGGTGCTCGTCGCTCAGGGTTTCGGACAAGATGTCCAAGGCCATTTCCTGCATCTTTTCGGTGTCGAAAACCTGCTGTGAGACACGGCTCCAGTCCGATCCGAAGTCGCCTGTCTGCATCCCCAGCATCGCCGGCGCGTCGCCGGCCGCGAGTGCGATACTATCGAGGGCGACCCCGAACCCCGTCACCTCGAGAAAAGCCTCAAGCCTGTCGCGGTCGGCGGCACGGACCTGCATTGCGGCAAGCAGCGCAACAGCCAGAGCGGCAATGAAAACAAGGGGACGAATTGTGCGCGATAGGGTCACGATACCTCCTAGGGTCTCACGGTTTCTCTCAACCTAGGCAAAATCCGAAACGAAACAAGGCAAACCCCTTGTCACTCCGTTCAAAGGCGATTAAACGCACCCTCCAGACCCCCGCGGAGAGGTGCCGGAGTGGTCGAACGGGGCGGTCTCGAAAACCGTTGACCCTTCACGGGGTCCCAGGGTTCGAATCCCTGTCTCTCCGCCACATTTCCTTAGCTACTGTTCGTGCAACGGAAACATTGACGATATCCAGCAAGCCATTGCCCATAATGGAGCACACGCAGCAGGCTTAGGACATGAAGTACGTCAACTTGTCGCAAATTTTTGATTATATCTTCTGGCTTGTGTCGTTTAATTCCCATCTTTTGTCCCCCGCTTCCTAACTATACGCCCGGACCAATTCAGTTGGGGAAGATCGAACTTATGCAAATTCAAATAGAATAGTAATATGTCGCAGGCCGAATTGTGGGGTCGCCTATGATTGTCTCAAAGTTTCTACATTCGGAGAACCTAGACAGCTTATTGGAGGGCACCTTCCTATTCAAACGGTTTGATCAGTTTCACGATCAACCGCCACCAATAGGTGATTGGTTTGAGGGCCGCACTTCAATTGATATCCCAGATTACGCCTATCGTACTTCGCATGGGCCGACGCCCCTTGGCCCCGGATGGGTATTTGGCCCCGGCGCTACAGGATCTTCGATCAAAAATATCACGATCTTATATGAAGCCGATCTTTGTTGGATTTCATGTTTCTCGGTGGGCGTTGCAAATGACATGAGTTCGCAGATGCTTTTCAAGGAACCCAGCAACTACGACGCTGCCGCTAACCTGATGGATATTGAACGTATCGCAAGACTCATTTGGGGGAAAGGAAGGCTTCCATCAAAACGTCCAGTTCGCAGTGCTTTCACTGACCTGCAATTTGGCCGTGTTATATACTCCACCTCCGTATCACAAACGGTCACCCCGATAGGAGCGGCTTATACACCACCCAACCCATTCCAAAAGGCTAGGTTTTTCGAGTTCCAGAAGGAATACAGGTTGGTTTTGCAGCCTAAGAAAACAAAGTTCGATAAACTTCCTTCAACAATGCTTGTTACCTGTCCCCTTACTAAAAAGCTGATCAATCCAGTCATTCGATCGGGCGAGTTTATCGCTGAGTAATTCGGCGGCTTAAGTATGATTGCAGTTGCAACGGATTGGGGGAATGTACCAGCAGGAAAATTTGCTTTGCTGTTCGGTAGGTGAACTTATTTTTCACAACGAATTATGGACGTCCATTCGCATCTTTGCTGTCAATTTCAGTAGCGTAAGTCGAGTGAAGTAGTCTCCCATTTTCTTTGCCAAATTGAGATATAGACGCAGACGTTTGTCGGAATTGCGGAACGGACGTTTCGCGGCCTTCGCTAGACCAGCCCCATGTCTCGCCCGAGCATCGCCGCATGGGTGCGATTCCTGGCGCGCAATTTGCGGGACAACGTCTTGACGTGGAGCTTCACCGTTACTTCCTGGATCTCCAGATCGCGGGCGATTTCCTTGTTCAGCTTGCCCTCGGCAACCCGTCTCAGGACTTCCTGCTCGCGCGGCGTCAACGACGCGGCGTTGGCCGCGGTCGGTGCCTCTGCAAGAAAATTCTCGGGCAGAAAGGTCTCGCCAATGAGCATTTTCCGGATCGCTGTTACCAGAGCCTGAGGATCGAGCGTCTTGGGAAGAAAACCCGCGGCGCCTGCGCGCAAGGCGCGCCGGGCGATATCCGGTGGGGCTGTGCCTGACAGGATCGCAACCGGGCAACCCGACAGGGCACACATCCGGGTAAGACCGGACAGCGCCCCCATACCCGGCATTGTGTAATCCAGCAGGATCAGGTTGAACGGGCCGCGTTCGGCATTGATCTTGAGCGCCTCGTCAAGCGAGCCCGCCTGCTCGACGCGAAAACCGGCATTGGACGTCAAAAAAAACGCAATCGTGTCCCGGACGAGGTCATGGTCATCGGCCAGCAGTATCTTGTTCATGACCGTGCTCTGTTTACATTGTCGTTTTGCGCCGTGCTTCCGCGCCGGACAGGCTTCCGGCACGGGCACTCTTAAAGCTCATATCATTGCACTATGGCCGGCACCAATCCTATCGAAAGCAGAGGCTGAGCCGGCTTTCAAGCTGCTTGTCAAACGGGATACTTGTAGTCGGTACCTGCAGACGCAAAGCTCGCGGCATCACGACCGGCAGTAACGGTTATTTGATCACGCGCGCGCCGACGATGATTGCAACAGCCTCACCGCGGGGCCGGCGAATTAACTGATGTACCCGATTGATACTTGCTTGACCCTTATCAATCCAAAAAAGCTGAGCTGACAAGGAAATCTCCGGCAACTTCCACGATTGTGGATGCGCATTTCTCGCTTTGCCCACGTGCGAACCACACCAGACCGGGAGCAATTTCGCGTTCTCGGTTAATGGGGTTGGACCCTGCGCAGTGCTTGCTATTCGGTCCCGTTGGATTAACCTGCTGCAACCTTTCTGCCACGTTCGTTTTTCGAGGCGGAAAGGAGCCATGGAGCCGCCGGATGTCCGTTTTCAAACAGCTTTTGCTGATCTGCCTCCTAGGGGGGATCGGATATGGCTGCTACTGGGGTTACGAAACCTACCTGGCCCCTCCGGCGGAGGCCGCCGAAGCACGCGACTCCGGCCCGGTGACCATCGAAGTTGCGGCGGCAGAAACGCAACGTCTCTATCAGACTGTAGAAGCGGTCGGCACGACCCGGGCCGCCATCTCGATCGAGATCGTGCCCGAGTCGGACGGACGCATCGTCGAGCTTGCGATAACGCCGGGCGCCCAGGTCGAGCAGGGCGCGCTTCTTGTCAGGCTGGATGATGCGATCGAACGCGCCGACCTGGCGGAAGCCGAAGCGCGGCTGACCGAACGGCGCCAGGTGCTGGAACGGATAGAGCAGTTGCGCAGCACCAATGCTGTCAGTCAGGCGTCGCTAGAAGAGGCGGTGGCTCGTTTGGCCGAAGCCGAAGCCCAGCTTGACCGAGCTAGGCAGCGTCTCGACGACCGGACCATCCTTGCACCATTTGCCGGTGTGCTGGGCCTGGCCGAAGTGGATCGCGGCGCGCGGGTGACAAGCGACGACGTGATCACGCGCCTTGATGACCTCAGCGAGGTTGAGCTGGAATTTTCCCTGCCGGAGACACTTTTTGCACAGGTGCGGCGCGGCATGACGGTCGAAGCGCGCAGCGTGGCCTTCGACGACCACATTTTTGAAGGGCAAATCGATACCGTCGACAGCCGCATCGACCCTGTCTCGCGGGCGTTTCGCACTCGCGCCGTGATCCCCAACCCCGAAGGACTGCTGCCTGCCGGCATGTTCATGTCGCTGACCCTGACCCTGTCCGAAAGCGACGCATTGATGGTCCCTGAAGAGGCCATCGTGTTTCAGGCCGCCGAGACCTATGTTTTCGGCGTGTCCGACGGCGTCGCGATACGCACTCCGGTGCGTACAGGCCAACGTCAGGATGGCCAGGTCGCCATCTTGTCGGGATTGCAGCCGGGCCAGGAGGTCGCGATACGCGGCCTGGGCCGTCTGCGTGACGGTGCGGAAGTGAAGGTCAAGGCGGCGGAGCTGTCCCCGGACGCGTCCGAGGGCGACACATGACGTTGTCCGACATTGCGGTCCGCCGCCCTGTTCTGGCTGCCGTGGCCAGCCTCTTGATTCTCGTCTTCGGGCTGGCGTCCGTTCAGGGCATTCCGGTCCGCGAATTGCCGGACGTGGACAACGCCGTCGTGACCGTAACGACGGACTACCGCGGCGCGGCGCCCGAGGTTATCGACACCGACATAACCGAAACCCTCGAAGGTGCCGTCGCCGCGATAACCGGCCTGCGCTCCATCAGTTCGGAATCGCGCCAGGGACGCAGCCGGATCACGCTGGAGTTCGAGGCCTCGCGCGATTTGGACAACGCGGCCAACGACGTGCGCAACGCAATCGGCAGGGTCACGGGCCAGCTGCCCGAGGAAGCGGAAGAGCCGCGCGTAGTCAAATCCGACGCGGATGCCGATCCGGTCATGCGGCTGGCCGTCACGTCGGACCGGATGACCACCGCCGAGATCACCGACTATATCGACCGCTTCATCGCCGATCGGATCGCCACGGTCGACGGCGTGGCCGACCTGAACATCTATGGCGAGCGGCCGTTCGCCGTGCGCATCTGGCTCGACCGCCGCGCGCTTGCGGCCCGCAAGCTGACCGTCGCGGATGTCGAGACGGCCTTGAGGCGCAACAATCTGGAACTGCCCGCCGGAGAGGTCAAGTCACAGGACAGGCAGCTAACCGTCCGACTGAACTCGCGCCTGAGCAGTATCGAGGATTTCCGCGATGTCGTGCTGGACCGTGTCGCGGGCTTTCCCGTACGCCTGGGCGATGTGGCGCGGGTCGAGCCCGGCGTGGCCGACGACAGCACCATCGTGCGCACCGACGGAACCGATGCGGTGGGTATCGCCGTGCTGCGCCAGAGCAAATCCAACACGCTTGCCATCAGCCAGGCCGTACGTGCCGAAATCGCGGCCATCACGCCTACCCTGCCCCAAGGGATGACATTGATCGTGGGCTCGGACGACGCTCTGTTCGTCGGCGCCTCGATCCGCGAGGTATTGATCGCGTTGAGCATTTCGCTGGGGCTGGTGGTCTTGGTGATCCTCGTGTTCCTGCGCAGCCCGCGCGCCACATTGATCCCGTTCGTGGCGATCCCGGTCTCGCTGGTCGGGTGTTTCATCCTGATCGCGGCCTGGGGATTTTCGCTGAACACGCTGACGCTGTTGGCGCTGTTGCTGGCGATCGGCCTGGTGGTCGATGATGCCATCGTCGTTCTGGAAAACATACAGCGGCGCATCGAGATGGGCGAGACACCACTCGCTGCGAGCTATCGCGGCGCTCGCCAGGTGACATTCGCGGTCATCGCAACTTCGTTGACGCTGATGGCGGTTTTCGTGCCGCTCTCGTTCATGCCGGGCCAGGTCGGGCGCCTGTTCGTCGAGTTCGGCTGGGTGATGGCCGGAACGGTCGCGATTTCGACCTTCGTGGCGCTCACCGCCTGCCCGGCACTGGCGTCCAAGGTCTTGCGACAGCGCGACGGTGTGTCATCGGACGACAGCGAAAGACTGGGTTGGACGCAACGGGTCTACCAGTCCCTGCTGCGGCGGGCCGTGGGCGCGCCGCTCATCGTTCTTGCGGTTGCGCTGGCAGCGACGGGTGGCGCAGCCCTGTTCTATGACGACCTTCCACGCGAACTGGCCCCGCGCGAAGATCGCGGCGTGGGCTTCGTTCCCTTGACCGCGCCGCAGGGCAGCACTGTAGAACATTCGGATATCGCCGCGAGGCAGGTCGAGGATATCCTCGAGCCGTTGCGTCAGTCCGGCGTGATCGAGACGGTTTTCACATTTACCGGATGGGGCAACCGTCCGTGGCGATCGTTCGTGGTGTTTCGGCTGGCGCCCTGGGAACAACGCGACATGACCGTGGCGGAGGTGGTCGGCCAGATCGCGCCTCAGATGGGGGACGTGACCATCGCCCGGGGCTTTCCCGTCACGCCTGCGGGCCTGGGGCTGCGCGGCAACTCCACCCCGGTCCGCGTCGTGGTCGGCGGGCCGGATTTCGAAAGTGTAAAGGAATGGGCTGAGCTCTTGCAGGCAGAGGCCGAGACCATACCGGGTCTGGTCAATCCCGAGATCGATTTCGATCAGAACCTGCCACAACTGGACATCTCCATCGACCGCGCCCGCGCCGACGATCTGGGAATTTCGGTCGAAACCATAGCCAACACGTTGCAGACACTTCTCGCCTCGCGCGAGGTCACCGGATTTGTCAGCCGGGGACGCGAATACCCGGTCATCCTGCAAGCCGAAGAAGCCGACCGCAACACGCCCTCGGACATCGACAATATTTTCGTGCGGGCCGGTGACGGGGAAACACTTGTACCGTTGGGAGCGCTGGTGAACCTGCGCGAGAATGCCGCCGCGCCCAGCTTGCGGCGCTTCGACCGGCTGCCCTCGGTGCAGTTGTCCGGCGCGCTCGAACCCGGAGCGCAACTCGGGACCGTGCTCGACACGATCGAAACCGCGGCCCGCACCATTCTGCCCGTCCAGGCAAAGCTCGGCTACGAGGGACAATCGCGCACCTTCAAGGACACGTCCGCCGGAGTTGGATTTGTTCTGGTCCTGTCTTTGCTGATCGTGTTCCTGGTACTGGCGGCCCAGTTCGAGAGCTTCGTGCACCCTGTCACCATCATGCTGACGGTGCCTGCGGGCCTGGCCGGCGCGATCTATGCAATGGCCCTCGGGGGGCTGACGCTGAACGTCTACAGCCAGATTGGGATCATCCTGCTGGTGGGCCTTGTGGCCAAGAACGGTATCCTGATCGTGGAGTTCGCCAACCAGTTGCGCGGCGAAGGGCTGGACATACGCGAGGCGGTGATCCGGGCTGCCGCTCTGCGCCTGCGCCCGATCGTGATGACAGTGATTTCGACGATCCTTGGCGCCCTGCCCCTGGTCATGGCAACCGGCGCCGGTGCCGAGAGCCGCCAAGCGATCGGCACGGTGATCGTGGCGGGTCTATCTTTTTCGGCCGTGCTCATGCTGGTGGTGACGCCGGTGCTCTATGATCTTCTGGCCCGCTTCACCCGCCCGCAGGGCGCGTTGGAAAAACGGCTCGACCGGGATCTCTCGAAAGCCAAAGCGGCGATGTAAGTTCTATGCTGCTGGCGGGCTTTCGCGGTCCTCGGCAAATACGGCGATCATACAGCCTGTTTCGGTATGGGAGGTGTGTTCCGTACCTGGCGCGAGCCAGACCACGTCGCCCTGACGATAGACCATGCCGTCATTGTCGATAAGCTCGCCTTCCAGCATCAGGAACTCTTCGGCGCCGCCATGACGATGCGGCGTGGTGCGCGCGCCAGGTTCCATGCGGTAAATGTAAAATCCCACATCCCGTGGCAGGTCGGTGTTGAGCTTCAACATCGACGTGCCGGGTTCGGTGACAGGGTCATAGGGCTGAAACGCATCGTCGTCCCGGATATTGGCGACGCGACGTTCATCTTTCTGAATCGGTTTCATGCAGCCTCCTTGGCGGTCCCGAACGAGAAGATAGGCGAATCGCGACGATTCACAAAGCGCCAGTTCGACGATGTGCGCGACGCCACGCGCTGGTTGTTTGCAAGTCTGAGCCGCCGGCAACCGACAGGGTCAGCCGACCTGTTTGGACTCGCCCGCTTTGATCCCGCAGGTTCATGCTGAGGCCGACAGAGATGCCCGAGCCTGGTCTCGCCGGCGAATGAAACGTTGGAAGCTGGGTTGCGATGCTTGAAGACGCCAGTTTGGCCCGCCGCACGACCGCACCGGCTCCGTGCGTCCAAGTCGAACCCGGGGCGCTCGCCGGCCTCTTCTTTGATTGGCACGAGTTCCACCACAGACGCCAGCTTGACGCGCCGACACATTTTCCCGAACAGTCGCACTGTCAGCAAAGGAGCCTGCCCTTGACGCACGACCCCCTTCTCCAGCCGTTTCAACTCAAGCATCTGACGCTGAAAAACCGGCTGATGATCACCAGTCACGAACCGGCGTACCCCGAGGACGGCCTGCCCACCGAGCGCTATCGAGCCTATCACGTCGAGCGTGCGCGAGGCGGCGTTGCATTGACCATGACGGCAGGTTCCGCCGTCGTGTCCCGCGACAGCCCGCCGGCTTTCAACAATATCCTGGCCTACCGAGACGAGGTCGTGCCGCACATGAAGGCGCTGAGCGACGCGTGCCACGACCATGGATGCGCGGTGATGATTCAGTTGACACACCTCGGTTGGCGCACGCGCTGGGACAAGGGAGATTGGTTGCCCAGCCTGGCACCCGGACACACCCGCGAACCCGCGCACCGGGCATACCCCAAGAAGATGGAAGACTGGGATATCGCGCGCATCATCCAGGACTATGCCGATGCGGCCGAGCGGATGCAGGCGGCCGGTCTGGACGGGATCGAACTCGAGGCATACGGCCACCTGATGGATGCCTTCTGGTCCTCGCAATTGAATCACCTCGATGGGCCGTATGGCGGCGAAAACTTCGACAACCGGCTGCGCTTTACCATGGACGTCCTGTCTGCCATCCGGGCACGTGTCGGGGATGAATTCATAGTCGGCATGCGCTACGTCGCTGACGAGGACAAGCAGGGCGGCCTCACCCGGGATGACGGGATCGAGATTACCAAGCGACTCAAGTCCTGCGGAATGGTCGATTTTCTGAACGTCATCCGTGGCCATGTCGCAACGGATGCCGCTCTGACGGACGTGATCCCGGTTCAGGGCATGCGGTCCAGTCCGCATCTGGACTTTGCCGGCGAGATACGCGCCGAGGCGCAGATTCCGACCTTTCACGCGTCAAAAATACAGGACGTGGCGACCGCCCGCCATGCCATCGCCACCGGCAAACTTGACATGGTCGGGATGACTCGTGCCCATATCGCCGAGCCGCATATCATCGCCAAGATCATGCGCGGAGAAGAGGAGCGTATCCGACCTTGCGTGGGCGCGAACTACTGCCTTGACCGGATCTATCAAGGTGGCATGGCACTTTGCCTTCACAACCCTGCCACGGGTCGCGAGACCGAGCAGCCTCACGAGGTCCCGCCTGCGGACACCCGCCGCAGAGTGCTGGTCGTCGGCGCTGGCCCGGCCGGTCTGGAAGCCGCCCGTGTATCGGCGGCGCGCGGGCACGAGGTCGTCGTGCACGAGGCCGCAAACGATCCCGGCGGGCAGGTTCGCCTGACCGCGCAGACAGACCGTCGAAAGGAAATGATGCAACTGATCCAGTGGCGCTTCGAGGAATGTCAACGCTTGGGCGTTTCCTTTCGTTTCAACTCGTTGGCTGACGCAGACACCGTGCGAGACCACGCGCCCGATGTCGCGATCATTGCCACGGGTGGATTGCCCCACAGCGAGGTTCCGGGCGGCGGCGAAGACCTGGTGATCACCGCCTGGGACATCCTGTCGGGTGACGCGCAGCCGGGCAGCAACGTGCTGATCTACGACGAGGCAGGTGATTTCGCCGCGCTCCAGGCCGCCGAGAAAATCGCCGCGACCGGCGCGAAGGTCGAGATCATGACCCGCGACCGCAGTTTCTCGCCCGAGGTCATGGGCATGTCCCTGACACCATCCATGCGGACCCTTCAGAAACACGACGTGACGTTCACGGTGATGTGGCGGCTTGACGCCGTTCGCCGCGAGGGCAACGCCCTTCTGGCCACGATCGGCAGTGATTACGGAGGCGTGCATCGCGAACGCAAAGTCGATCAGGTTGTCGTCAATCACGGGACGCGCCCGCTCGACGATCTCTATTTCGATCTGCGTCCCGGATCGTCCAATCTGGGGGAAGTCGATTACGACGCGCTGATCGAGGGCCGCGCGCAGGATCTGACGCGAAACCGGGACGGCGCCTATCGCTTGTTCCGCATCGGAGACGCCGTGGCCTCGCGCAATACCCACGCGGCGATCTTCGACGCGCTGCGGCTGTGCAAGGCGCTGTGACATGCGGTCGGTCAGG
This sequence comes from Roseovarius atlanticus, assembly GCF_019802205.1. Classification (GTDB taxonomy): domain Bacteria; phylum Pseudomonadota; class Alphaproteobacteria; order Rhodobacterales; family Rhodobacteraceae; genus Roseovarius; species Roseovarius atlanticus_A. The sequence continues at coordinate 1,208,620 of NZ_JAHVHQ010000003.1, read as the reverse complement.
ACGATCCATGTCGTGTCCGCCCATGCCGAAGGTGAGGTGGGCGATGTCATCGTCGACGGCGTTCTGCCCCCGCCCGGCGATACCATCTGGCAGCAAGGCCGCTGGATCGCTGGCCTTGTGCCCGTCGCGGAAACCCATGTCGGCAAGCGCAGGCGGTCCAGTGAGTCCTGCCGTGCGATGGATGGCTCCAGGCCGTGAAAGGGTCCGGCAGGTCGCTTGAGAGCCGGCGCCGCGCGACGTTGGATAACTCGGCGGAGCTCTCATGGTATCCGGTGTTCATCGTTGCGTTCGTTGTCACCCACCCGAAGAAACCTATCCGGTTCTCGGCGGTGGGGAATCTACGCACGGCGGCAGCCCGTGGTTCGAGCAAGGTTCAGGGAACCTTTCTAAACCCTACGGGCTTTCGTCGCCCTACGCAATCCGGGTCCGACCCGCTTTCTGCCTTTTGGTTGCAGAACAAACCTGGGAAGGCAAGTGCGTGGAGTCTTTGGCGCGCGGACGTCGATTTGTCAGGGTAACGCCGATAATCGTTGGGTATGGCAAGTGGCGGAGAGACAGGGATTCGAACCCTGGAGACGGTTTCCCGCCTACACGCGTTCCAGGCGTGCGCCTTCGACCACTCGGCCACCTCTCCGGTCAGGCCTCTTTATCGTCAGCGACAAGTCCAGTTCAAGCGCTTTCTTGCGCGTGACCGCGCCCTCGGAGCAAGGCCGATCAACGGCCGTCTCCCGCTCCACCGCCGCCATCGGCGTCGCCGTCCATGTCCGGTGGCTCGTCCTTTTGGCGTGGGGCGGTCGGAAAGTTCGGGCTGGACGGCTTGGTGGCTTGCGCCGCCACCCCGTCTTCGCGGGTCCCACCGTTCAGGACTTCGGCGTTGCGGATCCAGATGTCGCGCTGGGCGAACGGTATTTCTATCCCGGCTTCCGCGAAACGGTGTGCAATCTGATGGTTCATCTCCGAATGAACGGTCAGGATATAGTTGACGTCGCGCAGAATCGCGCGGATCTCGAAATCCAGTGAATCGGCACCGAAACCGCGGAACACCACGAAGGGCGGCGGGTTCAACAACACCAGCGGGTGCGCCTCCGCGATTTCCTGCAGGATCCTGTCGACCATCTGGGTGTCGGTTCCATAGGCCACGCCAACCGGCACGATAAGTCGCCCGACGGTGTTGCCGCGGGTATAGTTTGTCACACGCCCCGAAACCAGATCGGCATTCGGGACAATAACATCCGAGCGGTCAAAGGTCTGGATGATCGTCGAGCGCACCGAGATATCCTTGACGTTGCCGTGAATGCCGCCGACCTCGATCCAATCGCCTTCGGAAATGGGACGCTCCACCAACAGAATGATACCGCTGACAAAATTGGACACCACGTTCTGCAGACCGAACCCGATACCGACGGACAATGCCCCGGCGACATAGCCGAGCGCGGTAAGGTCGATGCCCGCGCTGGTAATGGCGATCACGGCTGCAAGGAATATCCCGACATACCCCACGCCGGACAGGATGGCATGGCGGCCCCCGGTGTCGATCCTGGTCTTGGGCAGGATGGTATTCTTCAGCGCCCCTTGCAAAAGGCGCGTGGCGAAATAGCCCAGCACAAATATGAACGCGAATGTAAGGAATATCGTGGGCGATATCCGCGTCTCACCGATAAAGAACCCTTCGGCGGCCCGGCTGTAGAGTTCCGTCAGGTCTGCAACCCGAGCGCCCCACAAAAGCGCGAAAATCGGCAGCGAGAGAACAACCAGAACCACCCCGACCAGGATCGGGATCAAAGACTCGGCCGCACCGGCACGGTTCTTGGTGATAAGGACGTAGACCTCGACCACGACACGCTGCAGCACAAGCAGCATCGCCAGAAGCTCGATCGAACCCAGCGACGGATACAGCAGGGCCTGCGCCAGCCGGAAATAGCCCACCGCGCCGAGCACCGGCACAATGATGGCCAGTGCGGTCATGAGAAAGGCGAGGATGCCGGTCATGCGCGAGCGGTAGGTTTCCTCGCCGTCATCCTCGGCATCGGCTCTTACATGCTCGCGCAACAGATTTGCAATCCGGAAGACCAAGAGGCAGCACAAGACCATCAGAGGGTACAGGATCACGACCGAGGCAGGCCTGCTCCATTGCGCGATCTCGCCCACCTGTTGCAGAAAGAAACTGCCCGCGGCCAAACCGCCGAGAAGCATCCCGTAGAATCGCCCCTTGCGGCGGCTCTGCTGCGACAGGTTCAGGGGTAACGTGCGCGCCTCCTTTGCCGGGAAAACGCGCGAGGCAAGCCAACGCGCCAGAAGGAATGCGAAGACCAGCGGCCCGAACACGTCCAGAATCCGCCCGCCGCGCAATCCCACGAAGCCACTGCTTGAAAGCGCTTCGATCAGGAAATAGACCCCGAAAAAGGGCAGGAACAGGCTTCCCATCGAGACGATGAAACCGACGATCCAGCGCGCCGCGCCCGGGTCTTCTCCCAGTATCTTGCGCGTCAGGGCATGAGTCCATTTTCGTCCCCTGCCGACCAGCACCAGGCCGATCGCCGACAAGACGAGGATGACCGGAATATCCTTCCTGGTTTCATCGCGCTGGATCGGATTGCGCCAGGCTGCGTCGGCTTCGGATCTGAGGGCTGCGAACGTACTGCCGAGCGCCGCCAGCCCTTCCGGCCAATGGACCGGGTTCAGCGGAGACGGCCCGAATTGCATGATCTCGTCTCGCTGACGTTCCCGGATGATAGCGTCGATCCCTTGGATCAATCCGTCGGCGCGGGTATGAGCCAGTTCGGCCAAGCGTACAGGTTCACGCAGCCGCGCCATACGATCGTTGAGAAGCTTTCGCGCCGCGGCAATTTCCGCAACTTCCGACTCGCCTTCCTCGGGTGGCGGACCCAGGGCTTCGAGTTGCCGCGTCACTGTCTGTATCGCGTTTCGATTGGTGTCCTGCTCGTCCAGGAACCGCTGTCGCCAATCCGCCAGGTCGCTGCGCAGGGTCTCCAGCGCGTTGGTCGAAGCGCGACCGGCCTCGATCGCTTCGTCGGCGCGGGATGCCACCCGGTCCCATGCGTCGTAGTCAATCTCGGAGGATGACCGCTGCGACTGTGCCATGGCGGGCGGCGCAGTCGCGAGAAGTGACAAGGTAACCGGGGCGGCAAGCCCGGACATCAACAGCGCTACGGCGATCAGGCAGCGCATGAGGTGGGTCATTCGACAAAGACCCCGGGAATGCTGCGCGGCGCCTCGGTCAGCCAGCCGGGTGTCGGCAGGTTTTTCTCACGCAGGAATTCCGGGTTGAAGAGCTTGGACTGGTAGCGCGTGCCATAGTCGCACAGAATGGTGACGATCGTGTGCCCCGGCCCCATGTCGCGGGCCATTCGGATTGCTCCTGCCACGTTCACCCCGGTAGAGGCTCCCATGCACAGCCCCTCATGTTCAAGCAGGTCGAAGACAATCGGCAAAGCCTCTTCGTCCGGTATCTGGTAGGCGAAATCAGGGGTGAAGCCTTCGAGGTTGGCGGTAATCCGCGCCTGACCGATGCCTTCGGCTATTGAACTGCCCTCGGCTTCCAGTTCGCCGGTCGTGTACCACGAATAGAGCTTTGCTCCCATCGGGTCGGCGATACCCATCTTGACGCCCTTGGACTGAAGCGCCATCGAAACGCCCGCCAATGTGCCGCCCGACCCGCAAGCACAGATGAAGCCGTCGACCTTGCCATTCGTCTGGTCCCAAATCTCGGGGCCGGTGGTTTCGACATGGGCCTGACGGTTGGCGGTGTTGTCGAACTGGTTGGCCCAGATTACGCCCTTCTCGGCGGTCTCCGACAGCTTCTGCGCCAGCCGCTCGGAGTAGCGCACGAAATTGTTGGGGTTCGAATAGGGCGCGGCCGGAACCTGAACAAGCTCTGCGCCGGCAAGCGTCAGCATGTCCTTCTTTTCCTGGCTTTGCGTTTCCGGGATCACGATCACGGTCTTGAAACCCATGGACGCGCCAACCAGCGCCAGCCCTATGCCGGTGTTACCGGCCGTTCCTTCGACGATTGTCCCGCCCGGTTTGAGATCACCGCGAGCGACAGCATCCGTGATGATCGACAGTGCGGCCCGATCCTTGACCGACTGGCCGGGATTCAGGAACTCGGCTTTGCCATAGATGTCGCAGCCGGTTTCTTCGCTGGCCTTGCGCAACTTGATGAGGGGGGTGTTTCCGACCGCGTCGGCCAGATCCTTGGCGATCCGCATCGCTGAGGCTCCTTAAATCGGGTATTCCAAGTCTGATTAAGGCGGAACCGCCGTGAACTCAAGCAGATGCGCGCAGGCGCGTGCGTTCGCGTTCGAGCCAGAGCAACAATGCAAAGAGCGGGCCTATATTCACTTCGCCCGTGCGCGTCATCGCCATGGCCGCGTCAAAGCCGATGACGTGGCGGCGCAAGTCCTCATGCTCGGCCTCCAGCCCTCCATGTGTCTCTCCTGTTTCCGGCAATTCGCACAGCCCGACATAGCAATGAAACACCTCGGACGAGCATCCCGGTGAGCAATAATGGGAGCTGACATGCAGGAGCTGCGCCAATTCCAGGTCGGCCTCCTCGCGGCATTCGCGCCGCGCCGCCTGTTCGGGTGTTTCGCCGGCATCGACACGGCCCGCGACCGGCTCGAGCACCCAGGGCAGCGGATCACCACGGCCAAACGGACCCATGCGGAACTGCTCGACAAGCAGAATTCTGTCGCGGCGAGGATCGTAGGGCAGCACGACGGCTGCGTCGGAGGCCACAAAAACCTCTCGGCTTACGGTATTGCTCATCCCGCCATCGAACCGCGGGTGACGCAGGCGATAGCTGCGGGTCAGGTAGAACCCTTCATGCGGTGTGTCGTGGGAAGGTATCTCGACCTCGGCGCCACGCGTGGCACTTCGAAGGTCCGCCGGCGCCGGCATCCGTTCGGCGGCGGCTTGCGCCGCGGCGCGCGCCAAGATCATCTGACGAAGAGGCGCCAACTCTTGCACGGACCGTCGCCCGAAATATCCCATGATTTCGTCCGCGGCGCATTCCAGTACCCTTGCGCAAAGGGCTTCATCCGCCCGAAGCACGGTGTCGTCAGACCTCTCTTCGCATGAAAGGCCGGCGACTTCGGCGAAAAAGATCGCACGATCCGCCGCCACCCCCTCCAGCATTCGCATTGTCTCGTCGGGCACCACGGTGACGCCTGCGACGCGCCGGATCAAAGTGTCGGTCCACGTCGGACCGTCAAGAACCACCCGCGTCATCCGGTCAGCGCCAGCGCCGCGCAACCCATTCCGAGACCAGACCGATCACGATGCCGCCCACCACGAGAAGCACGATCAGCGGTATGTGCCACATCGTGAACAGGTAATCTATTCCGATCTCGAAAATGGCGATAATCCCTTCGACGGGACCGTCATAGCGCTTCTCCAGCGCCAGCCGTAGCATCTCGTTGAAGCTCTGCAGGAAGAGCGCCCAGAACACCAGAGCGCCCACGCCTGTCAGCCCCGCACCGATCGCGTTGCTGTAGCCGTAGTTCAAGCGCGATCCGATCACGATCCACCCCGAAAGAAGCCCAAGCACGACATTGACCTCGTTGAACCAGCCAAAGCCGGTGCCCTCCGGCATAAGAGGCCGGAACATTTCGGATGCGTACCAGGCCAGGATCGCCATCAATATCGCAGCGACGCCTCTTCCGGTGCTGGGCATACTGTCGGTTACGGGCATTCCTTGCTGGGCCTTGCGATTGTAATCTGTGTTACATCGCAGTTACCCGTATGAAACGCCGCCGCACAAGAGGTGAGATAAAAATTCCACATCCGCCTGAAGCGGGTATCGAAGCCCATCCTGGCTATCTGATCCCATTTCTCGTTGAAGGTGTCGTGCCAGCGACGCAGAGTCTGGCTGTAGCTTTCGCCGAACTCGATCGACTGCCGGAACAGCAGACCGGCCCGTTCCACCTGGGCTTTCAGAGCGCCTGGGCTGGGTAACATGCCGCCCGGAAAGATGTACTTCTGGATGAAGTCCACATCGTTTCGGTAGGTTTCGAAACGATCATCCCCCACGGTGATGATCTGCAGCGTCGCTTGGCCGCCGGGTTTCAGACGCTCGCGCACCGCGTCGAAATAGACCGGCCAATATTGTTCGCCGACAGCCTCGAACATCTCGATGCTGGCGATGCCGTCGTAATGGCCCGTCTCATCGCGGTAATCCTGCAGCTTGAAGGTCACGAGGTCGGACAATCCGGCAGTCGCGATGCGATCCTGCGCGTACTTGAACTGCTCTTCGCTGATCGTCAGGCAGGTGACCCGCAGCCCCCTCGTCCCGGCGGCATACTCGGCGAACCCGCCCCAGCCACAGCCGATTTCGAGCACGTGATCGCCCGGCTTCGCCCCCATCTGGTCGACCATCGAGGCATATTTCGCGGTCTGCGCAGCCTCCAGGCTTTCCTGCCCGGTTTCGAAGATGGCACTGGAATACGTCATCGTCTCGTCCAGCCACAGACGGTAGAAATCATTGCCCAGGTCGTAATGATAGCTGATGTTGCGCCGGGCCTGTTTCCTGGTATTCCGCTGAAACCAGAAGCGGAGCTTTTCATATATTTCGACGATTTTCTGGCCGGGATAGCCGTTGTACATGTCGTCGTTGTCGCTGTTGACTAGGTCCATGAAGGCCTGAAGGTCCGGCGTGGTCCACCATCCCTCCAGGTAGGCGTCGCAAAAACCCAGGTATCCCTCGCGCAGCATACGGGCAAACAGGTCGTGATTGTGAACGTCGATCCGTGCCACGGGGCCCGGCGCCTGGCCATCGACACGAAAAACGCGGCCATCCTCGAGGCCGATATCAAGTCGCCCGTGCTGAAGTGTCCCGGCAACCTCGAACATCCTGGAGAAATACCGCGGCAGCGCGGTCTGGCCGGTAGTGTCGGTCAGGATCGTCTCACGCACCGTCTTAGCGGTTGCAACCGGGGGCGCGGCGCCGGCGGATGGTCTCGGGGAATTCAAAACGGTCTCTCTTCATAGGCTCTCAGCGCACGCTCACGGCCTTCTGAAAGGCTGATGATGCGCTCGGGATAGATGTCGTCTGGCCGCATCGTCCAACTGCGCGGGATCGCATCGAAATAGCTGAGGGCGGTTTTCGTCGGGCGGCTTTGCCCCTCTGCGATCCAGCGGCGGCGGTAGGCCCCGTCCGGATCGAACTTGTCCAGCTGGGTTTCGGGGTTGAAGACACGGAAATAAGGCGTCGCGTCCGGTCCGCTGCCGGCCGCCCATTGCCAGCCCATCGCGTTCGACGCCACATCCCAGTCCGTCAGGCAGTCGTCGAACCATGCTTGGCCCACTTTCCAATGCGTCATCAGGTGCTTGGTCAGGTAGCTGGCGACGATCATCCGGGCGCGGTTGTGCATTTTGCCCGTGACGTACATCTCGCGCATCGCGGCATCGACGAAGGGTTCGCCGGTGCGGCCCTGCTTCCACGCCTTGACCTCCGCGCGGCGTTCATCGTCGTTCCACGGAAACGCGTCCCATTCCTCGCGCCAGTTGCGGTCTTTCATCCGGGGTGTGTGGTAGATCAGGTGATACGCGAATTCGCGCCAGACCAGTTCCTGCAGCCAGGTCTCGGCGCCCTTGCCGCCGCCGTCCTGCAACGCCCGCTGCCCGGCATGCCAGCATTGTGTCGGGGAAATCTCGCCGTAGGTCAGGTTTTCCGACAGCCCCGAGGTGCCGTCTTCCGCTGGAAAGTCGCGCTGTTTTCCGTAATCGGAGATCGCCTGGCCGGTAAACCACCCCAGCCGGCCATGCGCCGCCTCTTCGCCCACGCGCTGGTGCGGCAGGCAAACCTCGGCGCCCCGGTCCATTGCCGCGCCCAGGTTCCAGTCGTCCAGATCGTCGGATTTCGGCCAGCTTGAAGGCGCGGGAACCTTCGAGGGCGCAGATAACGGGGCATCCACGTCGCGGTCTCGAACGGCCCGCCACATCGGCGTGTAGACCTTGTAGAAACCGCCGGCCTTCGTCTCGACGGTCCAGGGCTCGAACAACAGGTGGCCGGTATGACTTTCGGCCTCGATGCCTGCGTTCTTGAGGGACGATTTCACCTCGGTATCCCGTTCGATCGCATCCGGGTCATAGGCCCGCGACCAGTAGACCGCCCCTGCCCCGGTCTCTTTCGCCAGGTCCTTCAGAACGTCGGCAGCCTTGCCTGCGCGGAACACGATGCGGCTGCCCTTTTCGCGCAGCCGTTTATCGAGATCCGCCAGCGACAGACCCAAGCGCCATTTCGGTGCCGCCCCAAGGTCATCCACCAGCTTGTCGCGAACAAACACCGGAACCACGGGACCGCCGCGGTTGACCGCGGCGGTCAGCGCCGGATGATCCGACAGCCGCAGATCGCGGCGCAACCAAAGAAGTGTGGGTTTTGTATCCGCCAAGCTCGTCGTCCCCCCGCGTCAGTCAGGGGCTATACGGCCTGCATTTCCCCGTGGATCAAAGACAAGTTTCCAAAGCAGTCAACAGTTTGTCCACTTCGGCCTTGTTTGTGTAATGCACGAAGCTAAGCCTCAGTACGCCCTTGTCCAGATCAATCCCCATGGATTGCAACGGCCGCGCCCCGTAGAAGTCTCCACCACCGGCCATAATCCCATGAGCCGCCAGTTTTTCGGCCATCTCGCGCCCGGGGCCGGGCAATTCGACCGCCACTGTGGGCGCTTTCAAAGCTGCGTCGCGCGGCCCGATCAGGCGCAGCGTATTCCTGTCCGCCAGGTAATCCAACAAGGGCTGAAGCAACGCGGTCTCATGCGCCCGCATGAGATCGTGCACACCGGCGCTTCGCTCTGCCGCGTCCCCGGTGCAGCCATGATGTTCCGCCAGTGCGTCATAGTAATCTGCCATTCCGGCGCAGGCCGCCACCTGCGCGTGGTCGGGCCCCGCCGGCGTGAACCGCTTGTACAGGCTGTCGGCATTGAACCAATGCGCCTGGTTGGGCAGTATCTCACCCAGCTCGCGCCGGATCGTCATGATCCCCTGATGCGGCCCGTATGTCTTGTAGGCCGAGAACAGGTAAATATCGGCACCCAGATCGCCCACGTTGACGAACCCGTGCGGCGCGTAAGAGACGCCGTCTACGCAGACGAACGCTCCGGCGGCATGGGCCGCGGCCGTGATCTCGACCACCGGGTTCACCGCCCCGACGATATTCGAACAATGCGGAAAACAGACCAGCCTGACCCTTTCGTCCAGCAAAGCCTCCAGATCGTCCAGCCGCAAGAGACCCGTTTCGCTGTCGATCCTCCATTCGCGAATCTCGATACCCGCATCGCCCAGGCGTCTCCATGGGCCGGAATTCGCTTCGTGATCCTGATCCGTCACGATAATTGCGTCGCCAGGGTTCATCCAGTCACGGAAGGCCTGCGCCAGGACATATGTGTTCTGCGTCGTGGAAGGCCCAAAGCTCAGCTCGTCGGTCGCGACGCCAAGCATCGCGGCCAACCGTGTTCGGGCCTCGTCCATCTCCTCGCCGCCAAGACGGCTGGCCTCAAAAGGGCCATAAGGTTGAACCTTGCGCTGATGGTAGAACCGCGTCAGCCGCTCTAACACCGGCGCACAGGTGTAGGATCCGCCCGCGTTCTCGAAAAAGGCCTGTCCGTTAAGGCCAGGTTCGGCGAAGGCGGGGAACTGCGCCCGCACGAAATCAATGTCCAAAGCTCTCGTCATCCAACCCTCCCCGATTGTTCGGGCTGACCAAACAGCAAAGCCCCCCGAGGTGCAAGAACTCGGGGGGCTTCAAAGTTATCGTGGTGCCAGCGTTGCCGCTGGCTGCGTCAGGCGCGTTTCTCGGACGCCAGACCGCGCCAGATTGCGTAGCACATGACCAGCAGTACCAAGGTGAACGGCAGGCCTGTCGAGATTACCGCCGATTGCAGCGAGGAAAGCCCCCCGCCGATCAACAGCACGACGGCCACGGCGCCCTCGAAGATGCACCAAAACACGCGCTGCGCCACCGGAGCATCGACCTTGCCGCCGGCCGTGATCGTGTCGATCACAAGGCTGCCCGAGTCCGACGAGGTGACGAAGAACACGATTACTAGGATGATGCCGATCACCGACGTGATCGTCGCCAGCGGCAACTGGTCCAGCATGTAGAACAGCTTCAGTTCCAGAGCCGCATCTTTTGCGCCGGTGTATCCGTCGCTGACCACCTGGTTGAGCGCGGTGCCGCCGAAGACGGTCATCCAGAGCACGCAGACGAGCGTCGGGATGATCAAGACGCAGGTCACGAATTCGCGCACCGTACGACCGCGGCTGACGCGGGCGATGAACATGCCGACGAAGGGCGACCAGCTGATCCACCAGGCCCAATAGAACGAGGTCCATCCCTGGCTGAAGTTCAAGTCTTCACGGCCAAGCGGATTGGACAGGGCAACGAGATTCTGCAGGTAGGCCCAGATGCTGTCGAAAAACAGCGTGATCAGGAAGATCGGACCGCCCACGAAGAACACGAACAGCAACAACAGCGCTGCAAGGCCCATGTTGATCTCCGACAGGACCTTCACGCCGCCATCCAGGCCCCGGACGACCGAGACCAGGGCAACCGCGGTAATGGCCGAGATCAGGATCACCAGCAGAAGCGGGTTGTTCTCGACACCGCTTTCCTCGCTGTTGCCATAGGCGATGCCCATGAACGACCGCGTGCCTTCAGCCGCGTCACCGCTGCCGAAGAGATAGGTCAGACCCGACGCCGTTTGTTCCGCACCGAAACCCAGCGAAGTGGCGAGGCCAAACAGCGTAGCGAAAACCGCCAGCGTGTCGATGATATGGCCGGTCCAGCCCCAGACACGATCGCCGAAGATCGGATAGAAGGCCGAGCGCAGCGTCAGCGGCAAACCTTTGTTGTAGGAAAACAGCGCCAAGGCAAGCGCGACGACCGCGTAGATCGCCCAGGGATGCAGACCCCAGTGAAAGATGGTCGCGGCCATGCCCAGGCGTTGTGCCGCCGCCTCGTCACCGCCCGCGGCTCCAAGTGGCGCCCAGTCCGTCCGCACGCCCTCCTCCATCGATGTTCCACCCAGCGAACTGGAGAAATGGCTCATCGGTTCGGACACGCCAAAGAACAGCAGACCGATGCCCATGCCGGCAGCGAACAGCATCGCGAACCAGCCTATGTAGGAATAGTCCGGTGTTGCATCCGTCCCGCCCAGTCGGACCGAGCCATAGGGCGTCACGATCAGGAACAGGCAGAAAATCACGAAAATGTTGGCAGCGCCAAGGAAGAACCAGTCAAAGCCCTTGGTGACGGCGCTGAAGAGCCAGTCAAACAGGCCCGAGGCCTGCTCAGGCAGGGCCAGCGCGTAAAAAACGAACGCGACGATCGCGAGACCCGAAATCAGAAAGACCGGGTTGTGGATATCAAGACCGAACGGCCCGATCTTGGTTTCGATATTGTCCTGACCGATCTTGTAGTCGGTCTGTATGAGGTTCGTGGTGCCTTCCGGCTCCGGGATCCCCTGGTTTGTCGTTTCGTCGGCCATGCACGACCTCCTCTGTGTAAAACTTGATTTGGGCAGCGCTAGACGCGATCAGGTGCGGACAACCATGACCGAGCATTCGGCGTGTTCCGCGATCTTTCCGCCGTTGGACGGCCAGACGTAGTCCATGATGTTCGGGACATGGCTGGCCATCACGACCAGATCAGCGCCAGTGTCCTTGACCGCCTTCAGCAGGATGTCGTCCACGTCGGAACTTGGATCGTGGCTGACCAGCGCGTCGCCTGACGCGGTGAAGCCGTTGGTCGATCCCTGATCTTTCGCGAACGCGTCGAGCTTTTCCGCGTACTCGGCAGGCGTGTGGGCCATGGAACTCGGGGTGGAACTTGTGACGCCGACAAAAATCACTTCGGCATCGTAGTGCTTGGCCAGGTCTGCGGTACATTTGAGCGCCTTCTCGAGACGATCCATATGTGCCAAATCGACCGGAGCCATGATCTTTTTGAACATGTGTGTCCCTCCTGTTGCGCACCGTTTGTCGCGGCTCTTTTCGGCTGCGTGCGCAGGTCCCCAGGGATCCATGGCGAACCCACGGACTGCCCTGTCGGAGCAAGACTAACCCGTTTGACGACCGAACTTCAATGAAATGCGGCCTATTTCCTGGCGCAAGCGACATGACCCATGCACGGCAAAGGGGATTTGCGAGCTTGTCTAAGGGCGCACTGAACGGGTGCCATGCAAACTGTCCAGGCACATCGGCAACGGATTCGCCCGAATTTTCGGCATTCATGCTCCTGCATCCCGTTGCAAAATCCGATGACGTAACTATGTTGGTGGTGTCCTTCGGGACTATGGACATAAACGCGCTCGTAATAAGCGGATCGGACCCGGGGGCGGTACCCGGCGGCTCCACCAATCACCCGTCGTTGGAGGGATATGGGGCCGAAACAGGATCGACGAACGTCTAAAGGGGTTTGCTTTGTCCCGGTGAGATACCACCGTTATCGGTTCGCTAAGCATAATTGCCAACGACAATCGTGCTCCGGTCGCAATGGCTGCGTAAGCAGTCGGAGTAACCGAAACTTAAGTCCTGGCCTCTAGCAAGGTCAGGCGGGGTTCGCAGGCACCTGGCAACAGAAGCCTGCACTTCACCTATTTCACAATGCCTTGGGAAATCCCTTGCTGTCGCGGCAGCGCGCGTCAGTCTGCGAGGTGTCTCGCATCCTGAACCAGCCGTGCGATCTGCCCCCGCTGGCGACTGAGAAGCGACAGATCCTCTTCATCGCGCGCTGCGGCCATCGCCTCGTCGTAAAGCTGCATGATCCGTTCCTCGCCTTTTATCACCGAATTGAGCACGTCTTCGTCGATGTCATCAAAGACCGCACGGGTCTTGATGACGAGGCGCTGTACAGTGGAAAAGAAACTGCCGTCCTCGTCTGGCACACATCCATGCGTACGCAACTGCGCCGACAAATCTGCCTCGTGCGCCGCATGCGCTGCGGAAAACCTTTCCATCAGAGGGCGGATACCGGGCTCTGCCCGATCGAGGATCTCGTCATAGCCCGCCAGCGTGTCCCTGATCCGAACCTGTAATTTGGCAAGTGCGTCGCGGTACTCGGCAGAAGTGTTCAGTGTCATGAAATAAACCCCATCAATCCTTATTAACGCGCCGACGTCGCATCATGTTCCGACAGGCATGGCCCGACTTTCCAATTCGCCACATCAGGATGTGGGGCATATCTGCGACGACCCCGTGAGGCTATGACCCTAAGTCGCATGCACTGAACGTTGCGCAATCGCGTCTCGATCAGCCTGTCACGACAGCTTCGAAACGACCGTGTTCAGTTGCCGTCCGGAATGCCGATCCACGATGGACTGTACCGATGGGCCCGCGACGGCTATGACGAAGGCCATGACTGGCCAGTGACGCGAGATGCGCGATGACGGTATCGCTTAGCAAGATGTTCCGCGTGTTCGGGCGGATCGGGATTTTGTCCTTCGGCGGGCCTGCCGCGCAGATTTCCCTTATGCAGACAGAGCTGGTGGACCGCCACAAATGGCTGACCGAGACGCAGTTTCTGCAAGCGTTGTCGTTCTGCATGCTTCTGCCAGGGCCCGAGGCGATGCAACTGGCCACCTACGCGGGCTGGAAGCTGCGCGGCGTTCCGGGGGGCCTGCTGGCGGGGCTGTTGTTCGTGCTTCCGGGCGCCGCGGTCATCTTCGCGCTGGCGTTCGGATACGCCTATTTCGGCCAGTTGCCCCTGGTGCAGGTCTTGTTCGCCGGCATCAAGGCCGCCGTGGTCATCATCGTCTTTCAGGCCCTTTACAAGCTGTCGCGCCGGGCATTGAAAGGCGGGCTCGCCTATGCGCTCGCGCTCGCCGCATTCGTCGGAATATTTTTCCTGTCGGTCCCCTTCCCGGCCATCATCGCGCTCGCGGCCGCCATCGGACTCGTTTTCGCGCCTTCGAACTCGCCCGAAACCAAGGCGTCGACGCCGGTCTACCCGGGCAATACCCTGCGCACGGTTCTGCTGTGGGGGGCAATCTGGGCCGCGCCCCTCGTGATCCTGTGGGCCGTGAACGCCTCTCTGCTTTTGCAGATAGGTCTGTTCTTCTCCAAGCTCGCCGTGGTGACCTTCGGCGGGGCATATGCCGTGCTGGCCTACATGACGCAGGAAATCGTGCAATCCTACGGCTGGCTCAGCACGGACCAGATGATCGACGCGCTCGGGCTTGCGGAAACCACGCCGGGGCCGCTTATCCTCGTGACGCAATTCGCCGGTTTCATGGCGGGGTTCCTGCAAGGTGGCCCCGGACTGGCCACGGTGGCCGCGCTCGTGACGCTTTGGGTTACGTTCGTCCCTTGTTTTCTCTGGATTTTCGCCGCCGCTCCCTATGTGGAGTCTTTGTTGTCCCGCCCCCGCCTGAAGGGCGCGTTCGATGCGATATCCGCCAGTGTCGCGGGCGTGATCCTCAACCTGGCAGTCTGGTTCACCCTGCACGTTCTCTTCACCGAGATATCACAGGGCAGATATGGCCCCGTCCTGCTGCTCGAGAATCTTTCGCCGCAGAATGCGGTTCTGGTCGCACTTGCGTCGTTTCTCTATCTGGTGATGCGTGTGCCGATGGTAGCAGGCCTGCTGATCATGGCCTTACTCGCATGGGGCGTGGATCTGTTGATCTGAGATGCGCGGCCTCTTTTGTTTTGCTTCGAATCCCTTATTGTGAGGTGCGAGAGGTTCGGGGACCAAGATGCCGCATTCGATTGATTATGGAAAACTGATGCATCGCGCCATGCGCGGCCTGATCCAGGAGGTGCTGTGCAGCGTGCGGGACAATGGACTGCCCGGCGCGCATCATTTCTTCATCACCTTCGAGACGACCCATCCAGATGCAGAACTCGCCGACTGGCTTCGCGAACGCTATCCCAGCGAGATGACCGTGGTGATGCAGCACTGGTTCGACGATCTGGACGTCACCGACGAAGGGTTCACCGTCACACTCAATTTCGGCGACAGCCCCGAGACGTTGTATATCCCCTATGACGCGATCCAGACCTTTGTCGATCCGTCGGTCGAATTCGGGCTTCGCTTCGAGTCTCAGGAAGACGACGAAGAAGACGAGGACATCGACGACAGTGCCGGCGAATCGGAGGAAGCCGATAGTGTCGAGGTCGACGAAGACGACGTCGCCAAGCCTCGGGACGCCGAGGTCGTGAGTCTCGACAGCTTCCGCAAGTGAAGTGCCGACAGGGTAATTCATAAGACACGGCGTTGATCTTTCCGCTTGGTCCGGTATGAAACCCAAAAGCAGTTCCAGGAGAAGCCGACATGACCTCTACCCGTACAGAATCCGACAGTTTCGGTCCGCTGGAGGTTCCTGCGGAAAAATACTGGGGGGCACAGACGCAGCGCTCGTTGATGAATTTCCCCATCGGCTGGGAAAAACAGCCGGTTGCGATCGTACGCGCGCTCGGCGTGATCAAGAAGGCTTGCGCCATGGCCAACAAGGAGGCAGGCGTTCTGGACGCGAAGCTGGCGGACGCAATCATCGAAGCGGCGGGCGAAGTGGTCGAGGGCAAGCTGGACGATCATTTCCCCCTGGTGGTCTGGCAGACGGGTTCGGGCACGCAATCGAACATGAACGCCAACGAGGTCATCGCCAACCGCGCGATCGAGATCCTCGGCGGCACCATCGGCAGCAAGGATCCCGTTCACCCCAACGATCACTGCAACATGGGGCAATCCTCGAACGACACCTTTCCGACCGCGATGCATATTGCCGCGGCCATGTCGGTGCGTGATGTCCTGCTGCCGGGGCTGGAGAAACTCGCCGAAGGGCTTGAGAATAAGTCCCGTGAATTCATGGACATCATCAAGATCGGCCGCACCCATACGCAGGATGCGACTCCGTTGACCCTGGGCCAGGAATTCTCGGGCTACGCCCACCAGGTCCGCCAGGGAATCGCGCGGATCGAGACCGGCCTTCCGGGCATTTACGAGCTGGCCCAGGGGGGCACGGCCGTGGGCACGGGCCTCAACACCCGCAAGGGCTGGGGCGAGACGGTGGCGGCGAATATGGCCGAGATCACCGGCCTGCCCTTCGTCACCGCGCCCAACAAGTTCGAGGCGCTGGCGGCCCATGACGCGATGGTTTTCCTGTCCGGCGCAATCGCGACCGTGGCCGGCAGCTGCTACAAGATTGCCAATGATATCAGGTTCTTGGGAAGTGGCCCGCGCTCTGGCTTGGGCGAGTTGATCCTGCCGGAGAACGAGCCCGGATCGTCGATCATGCCGGGCAAGGTGAACCCGACGCAGGCCGAGGCACTGACACAGGTCGCGGCGCACGTGATGGGCAACGATGCGGCGATCAAGTTCGCCGGCAGTCAAGGGCATTTCGAGCTCAATGTCTACAACCCGATGATGTCGTATAACCTGTTGCAATCCATACAACTTTTGGGGGACGCGGCGGACAGCTTCACCGAGCGGATGCTGCTGGGAATCGAGGCCAACGAGCCCCGGATCGAGAAGCTGATGAAGGAAAGCCTGATGCTGGTGACGGCGCTGGCGCCGACCATCGGCTACGACAATGCCACCAAGGTCGCCAAGACAGCGCACAAGAACGGTACCACGTTGAAAGAAGAGGCAATTTCGCTGGGGTTCGTGGACGAAAAGACCTTTGACGAAGTGGTGCGGCCCGAAGACATGATCGGCCCGAAAGACGCATGAGCGAGGTCGTCAATCTCAACCGCGTCCGGAAGGCGAAGAATCGCGTGAAAAAGCGCGCGCAAGCTGATGAAAACGCAGTGAAATTCGGCCGGACCAAGGTTGACCGAGAGGTTGACGAGGCAAGAGCGAAAAAGGCGCGAGACGCGCTGCGGCAGCATCGCCTGGACGACGAGTGAGCCGGCCGGTCAAACGGTCGCTGACCCTGCGCGGGCATCGCACCAGCGTTTCCCTGGAAGATGATTTCTGGAAGGCTTTCAAAGAGATAGCCGCCGAAGAAGATGTGCCGGTAAACCTGCTGGCCGCCCGGATCGACGCGGCGCGGGGCGTGGAGATGGGGCTGGCGTCGGCGATCCGGCTCTACGTTCTGCGGCATTACCGGGAAAAAGGTTAACGGATCCGGTAACGCCAAAACCCACGTCGGTATCGCGTCGGTATCCGAGTGGTAATGCGGCGGTGCCGTCGTCATGCGACGGCCCGATGAACACGCCGCACGGGCTTTACCCCTTCTTAACCCTAATCGCGTCACATGTGGTACCATGTCAGAGCTTCTTCTTTTGTTGCCCGCCGATATCTGGATGCGGAAGATTTTCGACGCGAAAGCCGCTCGAGAAGGCGGCGTTGTCCGACGCAGCGTGCGGGATATCGAGCGGATCGTGGGGCGTGAGCGGTTCCGGTGCGAGATAACCCGACGGGGCTATCATGCGGTCGAGAACGCCGGACAGGTCGTGATCTTTTGCAACAACGAGCGTGTGTCGGTTTGGTGCTGAAGCCAAAAGCTTTGAGAAAGCTTTTGGCAAATCTTTTCTGAAAAGATTTGCCCTGCCTATTCGCGCGGCGTGACCTTGAGCCAGATGCCGTCCTTGCCGCGGACGGTCAGGTGCGCCACCGGCATGGCGGGGCGTTCGGGCACCAGGTCGAAGCGGTAGGCGGCGACCAGCATGGACAACAGGAGCGGCCCCTCGATCATCGCGAATCCGGCCCCGGTGCAGACCCGCTGGCCGGCGGAGAACGGCATGTAAGCAGTGCGCAGGCAGGCCTTGCCGTTCTCGGTGGCAAAGCGCGCGGGGTCGAACGCGTCGGGGCGATCCCAGAGGCGCTCGTGACGGTGCTGATGCCACGGGCTGAGGACGATCTGGCTGCCTTTCGGGACCGCGCGGTCGCGGAAGGTTTCAGGACAGGCGGCCTCGCGCACCATCATCGGCACGGGCGGGTAAAGGCGCAGGGTCTCGCGGAAGACATCGCGCGAGACGCGCAGTTTGCCCATGTCCGAAAAGCCCATTGTGCCATCGGTCAGCACGCCTTGCGCCTCGGCCGCGAGACGGTTCTGCCAGTCGGGGTGCATGGCCAGCAGGTAGAGCGCCCAGGCGAGGGCCGAGGCGGAGGTCTCATGGCCCGCGAGAAAGAAGATCGCCACCTGGTCCACCATCTCGGGCGTGTCGAAGCGGTCGCCCGTCTCGGGGTCGGTCGTGGTCATGATCTTGGTGGCCAGATCGTCCGGCGCGGTGCCGGCGGCGATTTCCTCCATCCGACGCCTTGTCAGCCGGGTGATGAGGTCGCGGATGGTGCGGGCGGTGGCCTTGGTTTTGGCCCGGTGAAAGCGCGGGAACCAGCGGGGCAGCGGCAGGAAGGCGGCAAGGTTCAGCATGGGCTGGGTGCGCTGGTGCTCGCGGAACTCGTTGAAGACGCGAGTGGCGATCTCGTCCTCGATCGGGATCGAGAAGAGCGTGCGGAAGATCACGTCGGCGGCGACATGGCTGGTCTCGGCCTCGATCTCGACGGGCTGGCCGGTGGCGTTCCCGGCCAGGCGGGCGACGGCGCCCTGCCCCGCGGCCAGCATCGCGGGGAAGGTGTCGCGCAGGCGCCCGCCCTCGAAGGCCGGGTCGATGATGCGGCGCTGGCGTTTCCAGGTCTCGCCATTGGTGACGAAGACGGAGTTGCCCAGAAGCGGCGTGAGGCCTTCGCGCACGCGGTCGGATTTGGGGAAATCGTCGGGGCGCTCCTTCAGCACCAGGTCGACAAGCGCAGGTTCGTTGCAGAGGTAGGAGCGGAAGAAGGGCGTGCGGAATTCGGCCATCCAGGCGCGGTAGAGCCGTGCGGGCTGCGCCGAGAGGATGTCGGCCCGGAAGAGCCGCATGTAGCGCCAGAGCGAGACGCGGCCCGTCCGGGCCGGCGGTTTGGGGGGCTGGGTCATGCCGCCATGCTCGTGAAGCCCGAGGTGGCGCGGGTGATGCGGCTGGGCGACGGGGCGCGGTCGGCGTAGCGGTGGCCGAGAGTTTGGGGCCCGGCGGTGATCTGGAAATAGTCGTAGTCGCCGGGACGGTCGAAGGCGCAGAGATACTGGAAATGCAGGCGGAAGAAGCGCCAGCGCAGGGCTTTCCAGCGCTCGGGGCTGAGAGTTTGCGTGAAGGCGGCCGACAGGATCAGGGGCCAGCGCTGGTTTTCGGGGGCGACGCCCGAGACACCCACGGGGTCGCAGAGCGCGAAGGCGCAGCCGTCGCCGGGCGCGGTGACGTCGACCCAGGTGAGTTCATCGCGGGTCGAGAGGAAATGGAGATCGGCGCGGAGGCGGTGGGCATTGCGAAGGAAGGACACCATGGGAACGACCTGCCCCAACGTGAGGAAAGAGAGCGTCGGGCCGTCCTGCGGCACGCGGCCCTGGCGGATCAGGTCGGCGAGGATGGAGACGCCCAGATGCGCGCCGGAGGAATGGCCGACCACCAGCACCTCGTCCACCTCCGTGGTGAGTGCCGCGGCGATCTCGTCGGTGAACTGGGCCATCCGCGCCTCCAGCTCGGGCGGGTTGGCGCCCTTGGATTGGGCCGAATAGGCGTAGTCGTGCATGAGGTAGTAGGCGAAGAGCTTGTTGTCGCGGGCCTTGAACCAGTGGAGCACGGGCGGGACCACGGCGAGGCCCGCCCAGGCCGCGTAGGAGTGCAGAAGCGCCAGCAGGCGGCCCAGGGCGTAGGCCAGCGCGAGGGCGATCAGAAGCTGCACGATCAGGAACCCCACCGGGTAGAGCGCGGCGATGACCGGCCCCTTGCGCAGACGCATCAGGCGGAAGAGCGCGCCGGAGGCGATATAGGTCCAGGCGGTGCGGATCAGTTGCAGGTAGGTGCCGGCGATGCCGCGCTCCATGCTGTCGCGGACGATGTCGGACCAGACCAGCACGTCGAACTCGGTATGGACTCGGGCGCCGTCGATCTGCGCGTCGACCTGCCAGCCATAGCGGCCTTCGGATTTGCGAGCGGAAAGATCCAGCGCATAGCCCGAGAGGCCCGCCTGTTCCGCGCCCTCCTTGCGGTAGAGCTCGCGGTAGCGGCGCGGGTGGATGGGATCGTATCCCGGGATATAGAACACCCGGCGGCGGGTGACTTGGGCTTGGGTGGGGCTGCTCATGCCAGACCTGTCTTGGCCTCTTCTTTGGGGAGAGGTTAATCGAAGTCTTGGGCAAGAGTAAGGCTGTTGTGCGACAGAGGATCCCGGACATGATCCGGGATCTCATGCCGAGGCGCGGCTGGGCGAGGTCCCGGGTCGGGCCCGGGACGGGGGCGGACAGGCGCCCCTAGCCCACCATGGCCAGCGCCGGGAACATCTCGAGCAGCCAGTAGGAGAAGGCGGCGAACCCGCCGGTCAGCATCAGGAGGCCGATGGTCCAGAGCAGGAGCCCCATGATCCGCTCGATCTGCGCCATGTGGCGTTTCATCCAGGCCATGAGGCCGGAAAGGCGCGGCAGGAAGGCGGCCACGAGCAGGAAGGGGATGCCCAGGCCCGCGGCGTAGACCGCGAGCAGGAGCGTGCCGCGGGTGACCGAGGCCTCGGAGGCGGCGAGAGACAGGATCGCGCCCAGCTGCGGCCCGATGCAGGGGGTCCAGCCGAAGGCGAAGGCGAGGCCGAGGATATAGGCGCCGAAACTGGTGCCGCCTTTGTCGCCCACGTCGAGCCGGGCCTCGCGGTCCATGAGGCCGATGCGGAAGATGCCGAGGAAATGCAGGCCGAAGATCATGACGATGAGGCCCGCGGCGGTGTTGAACCAATCTTGGTATTGCAGGAAGGCGCGGCCGAAGGCCGAGGCCGCGAAGCCGAGGAAAAGGAACACGGTCGACAGGCCCAGTACGAAGAAGAGCGCGGGCAGGATCGCCTTGTTCCGCGTGGCGCGGGCGGCTTGCAGGTCAGTGACGGTGACGCCGCTCATGTAGGCGAGGTAAGGCGGCACGATGGGCAGCACACAGGGGCTGAGAAACGAGAAGACGCCGGCCACCAGCGCGATGGCCATGGCGGGGATCAGGGTGGCGTCTATGAGATCGATTCCGAACATGGCCCCCCGTGTATTGCAAAACGAAGGGGGCGTCACGCGACGCAGGGTCACGGGGCGGTCACATCTCGGTGGACAGGCTGTAACGGTTGGATTACCTCCCCAGCCATGAGCGAGACCGAGATCATCGACGCCGTAGGGCTTCTGTGCCCCCTGCCCGTGCTGAAGCTGCGCAAGCGGATGAAGCCGCTGGGCACCGGCGACGTGATCGTGCTGCGGGCGGATGATCCGGCGGCGGTGATCGACGTGCCGCATTTCTGCGCCGAGGCGGGGCATGAGCTGATCGAGACGGTCGAGGACGGGGCGGTGACGCTCTACCGGGTGCGCAAGGGCTGAGGCGCGCGGGGGGTGCGACAACGGCGCGGCCCCCAGCGGCCCGGTTGCGCTGTACCTCGGGCCGGCTACGTCATATAATTGTTACAGTTCCGAATGGCGCGAGGCGCGTGTTTCGGTGTGGTGTGCCAGATCGGACGACATTCCCGCAAGGACCGCGCCACCGCGGCCTTTGCCGAAGCTCGGAAGGAGTGGCGCAGATGGCAAAATCGACGAAAAAGACCACCGAGACCCCGGACGCGACCGACCCGGCCCATGCCGGCATGGTCGCCGCGATGGCCGCGTTCAGCCCCGTGGCCACGACGGCGTGGTTCGACATGATGCAGGAAAGCATGCGCTTTGTGACCGAGCGGCTGGAGAAGGACCTGGAGGCGCAGCGCGCGATGCTGGCCTGCAGGACGCCGCAGGAGCTGATGCAGGCGCAGAGCGACTTCATGCAAAAGGCGTTCACGGACTACACCGAAGAGACGCGACGTATGATGGAGTTGATGGGCGTGGCGTTGAGGGTCGATATCAGGGACACCGCCCCCACGACCCGGCGCAATTTCGACGACGTGCCGGTCTGATACGAAACCCGCCGCAGCTTTTTCCGAATATCCGTTGAAATTACGGCGACGCTTCGCTAGCCTCCCGCTTACGCAGGGGGGTCCCGCCTAGGGGACTGAGAGGCTGACGAGGGCATATGCCCGGTGACGCGACCCTTTGAACCTGACCCAGTTGACACTGGCGTAGGAAGCTAGGATCGCATCCTCGGGCCCGCCCGGGTTGCCGTCCGAAGACGGGGCGCATCGCCCCCGCGTTTCCCCCAAGCCACGACTCATCTGGTGTCTTTTCGAGTAACCGCTTGAGGAGCGCCAAAATGAACGTACCCAATCCCAAGATCACCACGGGCGAGCTGCCCGCGTCGCGCAAGATCTACGTGAACGGCACGCAATACCCCGATATCCGCGTGCCGATGCGCGAGATTTCCGTGCATCCGACGTCCGGCGAAGAGCCCCTGCCCGTCTATGACAGTTCCGGGCCTTACACCGACCCCAACGTGCTGACAGATATCCGCGAGGGTCTGCCGAAGCTGCGGCGTGACTGGATCACCGCGCGCGGTGACGTCGAGCAATACGAGGGCCGCGTGGTGAAGCCCGAGGACAACGGGTTTGTCGAGGGCGACCGGCTGACGCCGGAATTTCCCAACATCGCTGCGCCGCTGCGCGCAAAGGACGGCAAGGCGGTGACGCAGCTGGCCTATGCGCGGGCGGGCATCGTGACGCCGGAGATGGAGTTCATCGCGATCCGCGAGAACCAGATGCGCGAGGCGGTGGCCGAGGCCCGAGACGGCAACGACTGGGGCGCCAGCATTCCCGATGTCGTGACGCCCGAGTTCGTGCGCGACGAGGTGGCGGCAGGCCGGGCGATCATCCCGGCCAACATCAACCACCCCGAGGCTGAGCCGATGATCATCGGGCGCAATTTCCTGGTGAAGATCAACGCCAACATGGGGACCTCCGCCGTGACCTCCTCGATGGAAGAGGAAGTGGACAAGCTGGTCTGGGCGATCCGCTGGGGGGCGGACACGGTGATGGACCTCAGCACCGGGCGCAACATCCACAACACCCGCGAATGGATCATCCGCAATTCCCCCGTGCCGATCGGGACCGTGCCGATCTACCAGGCGCTGGAAAAGGTGAACGGCATTGCCGAGGACCTGACCTGGGAGGTGTTCCGCGACACGCTGATCGAACAGGCGGAACAGGGGGTGGATTATTTCACCATCCACGCCGGCGTGCGCCTGCACATGGTGCCGATGACGGTAGACCGGGTGACGGGCATCGTGTCGCGCGGCGGGTCGATCATGGCCAAGTGGTGCCTGCACCATCACCGCGAGTCGTTCCTCTACGAGCATTTCGAGGAGATCTGCGATATCTGCCGGGCCTATGACGTGTCGTTCTCGCTTGGCGACGGGCTGCGGCCCGGCTCCATCGCGGATGCCAATGACGCGGCGCAGTTTGCCGAGCTGGAGACCTTGGGGGAGCTGACCAGGATTGCCTGGGCCAAGGACTGCCAGGTGATGATCGAGGGGCCGGGCCATGTCGCCATGCACAAGATCAAGGAGAACATGGACAAGCAGCTGGAGTGCTGTCACGAGGCGCCGTTCTATACGCTTGGACCGCTGACCACGGATATCGCGCCGGGCTATGACCACATCACCAGCGGGATCGGCGCGGCGATGATCGGGTGGTTCGGCTGCGCGATGCTGTGCTACGTGACGCCGAAGGAGCATCTGGGGCTGCCGGACCGGGACGATGTGAAGACCGGCGTGATCACCTACAAGATCGCCGCCCATGCCGCCGATTTGGCCAAGGGCCTGCCGGGGGCGCAGCGGCGCGACGATGCGCTGAGCCGCGCGCGATTCGAGTTCCGCTGGGAGGACCAGTTCAACCTGTCGCTGGACCCCGAGACGGCGCGCGAGTTCCACGACCAGACCCTGCCCAAGGAAGCGCACAAGGTGGCGCATTTCTGTTCCATGTGCGGGCCGAAATTCTGCTCGATGCGGATCAGCCACGACATCCGCGCCGAGGCGCAGAAGGAAGGGATGGAGAAGATGGCCGCGAAGTTCCGCGAGGGCGGGGACCTGTACGTGCCGGTGGATGAGGCGGAGGAGTGACGGCTGCCTCAGGCGGCCGTCATCCCGGACTTGATCGGGGATCTCTTTATGCGGAGATCCTCGGGTCGAGCCCGAGGATGACGGCGCGCGGGGGGCAAGCGTCGTCCCGGACTTGAGTCGGGAGCTCTTGCCACGAGAGGTCCCGGGTCAAGCCCGGGACGGGTGGTTCTTGAACGGCCGCGCGCCACAAATAAAAACGCCGGGGTCCTGCCCCGGCGTTTTTCGTTTTGGTCAGAGCAACTTAGCCGCCGAAAGACCACCAGCCCTTGCGCTTGGGCTTGTCATCGTCCGCCGCTTGCGTGGCGGCCTCGCCCGTGTCCGCGGCTTCGGCGGCGACCGGCTCGGGCTTCTTGCGGGTCGAGGTCGAACGCGTGCGCGGTTTCTTGGCAGGCTTGGACTCGGCCTCCGGCTCGGGCGCCGGATCCTGAGCCGCTTCGGCGGCTTCGGGGGCGGGCTCTGCCGCTGTTTCCGGAGCCGCCTCGGGCGTGGGCTCTTCCTTTTTCTTGCTGCGCGAGCGCGGCTTGGGCTTGGGCTTCTCCGCAGGTTTGTCCTCTGGCGCGGCCTCGGCACTCTCTGCCGGGGCGTCGGCCTGCGCGGCCTCTTCCTTGGGGGCGTCGTCGGTCTTTTTCTTGCGGGACCGGCTCACGCGCTTGGGCTTTTCGTCTTTCGGCGTCTCGTCGGAGACCTCTTCGGACGTGGCCGCGACAGGCTCGGCCTCGGACGGTGTGTCGTCCGTCTGCGGCGTGTCCTGACGCTCGGACTGGTCGTTGTCCGACGCGTCGTTGTTGTCGCGGGTTTCACCGTTCTGCCCGTTCTCGCCATTGCCCGACTTGGAGCGCGAGCGCGACCGGCGGCGGCGCCGGCGCTTTTTCTTGGGCTGGCCGTCGCCGCCGTCGTTGCGCCCGTCATTGCCCTCGTTCTCGGGCGCGGGAGGCGCTTCGGCGGGATCGGGCGTCTCGGCCTCCTCGGCGGCGTCGATATCGTCCATCAGAGAGCTGTCGACGGACACCACCGCTGCGGCGGTCTGCTTGACGTTGCGGGTGGCGGTCTTGAATTTCTCGAGCGAGAAATCGGGGCTGACCAGCGCCGGATCGCCCTCGATCCGCACCGACAGGCCATAGCGGCCCTCGATCTGGGCCACGTGCTCGCGCTTCTGGTTCATCAGGAAGTTGGCGATGCCCACGGGGCATTTCACCAGCACCTCGCGGGAGCGGCCACGGGTGCCTTCCTCCTCGATCTGGCGCAGGATGCTGAGCGACATGTTGTCGTCCGAGCGGATCAGGCCGGTGCCGTGGCAGGCGGGGCACGGTTGGGTCGTGGCCTCGATCATGCCGGGGCGCAGGCGCTGGCGGCTCATCTCCATCAGGCCGAAGCCCGAGATGCGGCCCACCTGGATGCGGGCGCGGTCGGTCTTGAGCCGGTCCTTCATGCGCTTTTCGACGGAGGCGTTGTTCTTGCGCTCGTCCATGTCGATGAAGTCGATCACGATCAGCCCTGCAAGGTCGCGCAGGCGCAGCTGGCGGGCCACCTCGTCGGCGGCCTCCAGGTTGGTCTTGAGCGCGGTTTCCTCGATCGAGCCTTCCTTGGTGGCGCGGCCGGAGTTCACGTCGATGGCCACCAGCGCCTCGGTCACGCCGATGACGATGTAGCCGCCCGACTTGAGCTGTACCGTGGGGTTGAACATGCCCGCGAGGTAGCTTTCGACCTGGTAGCGCGCGAAGAGCGGCAGGGTGTCGCCGTATTGCTTCACGTTCTTGGCGTGGGACGGCATGATCATCTTCATGAAGTCCTTGGCGATGCGGTAACCGCGTTCGCCCTCGACATGAACCTCGTCGATATCGCGATTGTAGAGGTCGCGGATCGAGCGTTTGATCAGGTCGCCCTCTTCGTAGATCTTGGCCGGCGCGATGGATTTCAGCGTCAGCTCGCGGATCTGTTCCCACAGGCGTTGCAGGTATTCGTAGTCGCGCTTGATCTCGGACTTGGTGCGCTTGGCGCCCGCGGTGCGCACGATCAGGCCCGCGCCCTTGGGCACGTCGATCTCGTTGGCGATCTCTTTCAGCTTCTTGCGGTCCGTGGCGTTGGTGATCTTGCGGGAGATGCCGCCGCCACGGGCGGTGTTGGGCATCAGGACGCAGTAGCGGCCCGCGAGAGAAAGATAGGTGGTCAGCGCCGCGCCCTTGTTGCCGCGCTCTTCCTTGACGACCTGCACCAGCAGGATCTGGCGGACCTTGATGACCTCCTGGATCTTGTAGCGGCGCGGGCGCGGTTTGCGCGGCGGGCGGATATCCTCGTGGTCGTCGTCATCGGCGACGGATTCGATCGTCTCGTCCTTGGAGGAGGCGTCGGTGCGCTTGTTCTCGTCGTGATCATGGTCATGACCGTGGTCGTGGTCGCCGTTGTCCTCGTCGGCGCCCTCGTCCGTCTCCGAAGTCGCGGCCTCGGCATCGTCGTCGCTGTCGTCGCTGGGTTCCTCGACCGGGGTTTCGGCCACGGTTTCCATGGGCGACAGGCCCTCGTCGTCGTCCGATCCGGCATCATCGAGGTCGATCGTCTCCATTCCCTCGATGTCGGACTTGGCGACCGCGTCGCCATTGTCGGCCTCGGCCGCCTTGGACGACCGCCGCCGGCGGCTGCGCTTGGGCTTGGGTTTTTCGTCTTCCTCGTCGCGCGACTTCATCGCCTCGGCATAGGCGCGTTCCTCTTCCAGGAGCGCCTCGCGATCAGCGACGGGGATCTGGTAATAGTCGGGGTGAATCTCGGAAAAGGCGAGGAAGCCGTGCCGGTTGCCGCCGTAATCGACGAAAGCCGCCTGAAGCGACGGTTCGACCCGTGTGACCTTTGCGAGGTAGATATTGCCAGCTAGCTGGCGCTTGTTCTCCGATTCAAAGTCGAATTCCTCGACCTTGTTTCCGTCGACCACCACGACGCGGGTTTCCTCCGCGTGGGTGGCATCGATAAGCATTTTCTTAGCCATGTATGTCCGTTGCATGACAAAGGCCGCCGCGCCCCGGGGGGTGCGAGCGTGCGTTGGTCATGTCTTTTTCGAGCGATATGCGACGCGCGGCAGGCCCGACCGGATCGGGTCTTGCTGTGGAACATCGATGTTCTCGCGCGCGTCATCGCGGTTCTTCTCCAGGGCTGCGGGACCTCGGCCCCTGCCCCCGTTCATGTGCCGCATCATCCCTTGGAATGTGCCGGCGTCTCGTGGTCCCTGAGGGACCCAATCGGTTGCCTCACCACCCATCTCAGGGTTTGAAGCAGCGAAACTCGGAATTGATCCACAGGGTGGATCGTCATTCCTAAATAAGGGTTTCGTGCGGTAAAAGACAATGGGTAATCTTGCGCCGGCCGCAAATCGCGGCCCGGCGCCGATACACGTTTAGCGAGATTGCCCACAGAGGCGGCATCCCCGCGCCGGTTGCACGGCGCGGGGGCCGCAGGTGTCAGGCCGAGAAGTTCGGTTGGCCGTTCGACGCCGACAGGCCGCCATCCACCGGCAGCACGACGCCGTTGACGAAGACCGCGTCGGCAGAGGCCAGGAACGCGATGACGCTGGCCACCTCCTCGGGCTTGGCGCCGCGGCCCATGGGAATGCGGTCGGTGAAGCGGTCCAGTAGTGCTGCGTCCTCGCGGATGCCCTTGGACATGTCGGTTTCGGTCATCGACGGGGCGACGGCATTGACGCGGATGTCCGGCGCAAGGTCCAGCGCCATGGCGCGGGTCATGTTGCTGACCGCGCCCTTGGAGGCGTTGTAGCCGAACATCTGCCAGTCGCCGCCGAGGCCGGACACCGAGGACGTATTGACGATGCAGGCGCCGTCGGCCTCTTTCAGATGCGGCAGGGCGGCGGTGACGCAATTGAACATGCCGCCGACATTGATGCGCATCTGGGCGTCGAAATCCTCATGGCTGAGTTCGCCCGGCGCGCCGCCGCGCACGATACCGGCGTTGTTCACCAGGCACGTCAGGCCGCCGAACGTGTCGATCGCCGCCTCGACCAGCCGGGCGGCATCGTCGGGCTCCGCCACGTCGCCGGGCGCGATGTGGGTATGGCGCTCGGGCAGGTCCTTGGCGACGTCTTCCAGCTTGTCCCGGGTGCGCCCGTTGAGGACGACATTCCAGCCGTCTTCGGCAAACCGGCGGGCGGTGGCGGCGCCGATGCCGGAGCCGGCCCCGGTGATGATCACGGTGCGGGTCATGCTGCTCTCTCCTTTTGTGTGTTGCAGGAGAAACGCATGGCCGCGGGCCGGGTTCCGGCCGGACTAGAGGTAGTCCGACCGTTGCAGGCCGTATTTCGCCATCTTCTCGTTCAGGGTGCGGCGCGGCAGGCAAAGCTCGTCCATCACGGAGGCGATGGAGCCCTTGTGGCGGCGCATGGTGTTGTCGATCAGCATGCGCTCGAACGCCTCGACATATTCCTTGAGCGGCTTGCCTTCGGTCGTCATCACCGGCTGCATGTCCTGGTGGTCGGACATCAGGAGCGAGGCGATGGTGCCTGAGCCCCGGCGCGATTGCAGCACGGCGCGTTCGGCGATGTTGATCAGCTGGCGGACGTTGCCCGGCCAGGGCGCCTGCAGGAGCTGCGCGGCTTCCTGGGCGGAGACCTGCGGCGCCTCGCAGCCGTAATCGTCGGCGAAGGCGTCGGAGAAGCGGGTGAAGAGGGTCAGGATATCCTCGCCCCGCTGGCGCAGGGGCGGCACGGTGATGCGCAGCGCGCCGAGGCGGTAGAAGAGATCCGAGCGCAGGGCGTCCTCGCAGGTGCGGTCCTGCTCCTGCATGTTGGAGATGGCCACCACGCGGGTTTCGGGCGGCGTGCCTTCCTCGTTGACGAAGGTCAGCAGCTTGGCCTGCGCGGCCTCGCTGAGTTTCTCGATATCCTCCAGCACCAGCGTGCCGCCGCGGGCCTCTTCCACCGCAGGCAGGCGGGTGTCCTCGGGCTGCATCGGGCCGAAGAGGCGCTTCATCAGGGCGTCTTCCTCCAGCGCCGAGCAGGAGATCAGGACGAATTTCTTGCCCGCGCGCGCGCCCACGGCGTGCAGGGCGTGGGCCACGAGGGTCTTGCCGGTGCCGGTCTCGCCCTCGATCAGGACATGGCCGTCGGCCTGGCCCAGGTCGAGGATGTCCTCCTTGAGGCGTTCCATCACCGGCGAGGCTCCGATGAGTTTCTTCATCAACTGGCCGCCATCGGACAGCTCGCGGCGCAGCGCGCGGCTGTCGAGCACCATGCGGCGGGCGTTGGTGGCGCGCTTGGCCAGCTCGTTCATCCGGTCGGGGTTGAACGGCTTTTCCAGGAAATCGTAGGCCCCCACGCGCATCGCCTCGACCGCCATGGGCACGTCGCCGTGGCCGGTGATCATGATGACGGGCAGCGAACTGTCGGTGCCCATGAGCTTTTTCAGGAACTGCATCCCGTCCATGCCGGGCATCTTGATGTCGGTGACGACGATGCCGGGGTAATCGGGCCCAAGGACCTTGAGCGCCTCCTCGGCGGAGGGGAATGCCTCGGTGTCGTACCCCGAAAGCGCCAGCCATTGGCTGATCGATTGGCGCATGTCCTTTTCGTCGTCGATGATGGCGATCTTCATGGCGGTCGGCATATCCTTCTACTCCGCTGCTCTGGTCTCATCGGGCTGAGAGTCTTCACTTAATATGGGCAGCTGCATTTCGAATACAGCCCCACCGATCGTGGCATTGCGTGCCGTGAGCCGGCCGCCAAGGTCGTTGACGATGCCCGAGGAAATGGCAAGCCCCAAGCCGACACCGTCGCCGGGCTCCTTGGTGGTGTAGAACGGCTCGAACAGGTTCTCGATATCGGCGATGCCCGAGCCGTTGTCGCGCACGGTGAGCACGGCGGTCTCGCCCGCGGCCAGCAGCACATCGATGCGCGGCTCGGAGGCGTTTTGAGTGGCGTCCATGGCGTTGCGCAGCAGGTTGATGATGACCTGCTCGATGCGCACCCGGTCGCCCATGACCCAGACCGGGTCTTCGGGCAGGGTGCGGGTGATGTCGACCTTGCGTTCACGCAGCTGCGGCTCCATCAGGGCCAGCGCGGAATAGATCGCATCGCCCATGTTTACTGGCTGAAACTGGTTCGCGTCGCGCCGGGCGTAGGACTTGAGCTGCTTGGTGATCGCGCCCATCCGCTCGATCAGGTCGTCGATGCGCTGGAACGAGCTGACGGCCTCGTCGGGGCGGTTGCGCGACAGCAGAAGGCGGGCGCCGGCGAGGTAGGTCTTCATCGCCGCCAGCGGCTGGTTCAGCTCGTGGGAAACGGCCGCCGACATCTCGCCCAGCACGGCCAGTTTCGAGCTTTGCTGGAGGGTCTGTTCGGCCACGGCGAGGTTCTCCTGCACCCGTTGGCGTTCGGCGATTTCCCGCTGCAGCCGCGCGTTCAATGCGCGAAGCTCCGCCGACTCGCGCTGGAAGAGCGAGGCGCGCGCCGCCGTCTTGCGGTTGAGAAAGTAGAAGGCGAGCGCCAGAAGGATGGCGAAGACCATGATTTCGAGCGCCAGGACGCCGTTCACCTTGTCACGGACCGAGGCATAGGTGGTGAACGAGGCGATGCGCCAGCCCCGGAAGGCCACCCTGCCCTCGACCCGCATCACCGCCTCGCCCTCGACATAGGCGTCGGGCGGCAGGCTGGACCAGTCGGTGGTGGCCTGGATGGCGCGGAAGATCGCGGAACTGGGCGGCTCGCGCGTCAGCGCCGCCTGCTCGGTCAGGCCGCGCCAGCGCGGTTCGGTCGCCAGGATGATGCGGCCTTGCGAGTCGGTGACCAGCACGGCGTCGGAAATGCCCGCCCAGGCGCGTTCGAACTTCTGCAGATTGATCTCGACCACGATCATGCCCGCGAGCGTCTGGTTGCTGTCGACGCGGCGCGAATAGAAAAAGCGGAAGGCGCCGGTTTCGTCCTGCACGATGGTGAAGATGTTGTCGCGGCTGCGCAGGGTGTCGACGAAGTAAGGCGCGTCGCGCGCGGATTGCCCGATGCGGGCGCGGTCGGTGGCGGCCACCACCCGGCCGTCGGCATCCAGCAGCGTCAGCGAGGCGGCTTCGATCTCTTCGTTGAAGGTGATAAGCCGTTGGGACGATTGAGTAAAGTTTCCCGCGTCAAGCGCGCTGATCAACGCGGGGTCGCGGGCCAGCAGCTGCGGCACGATGGCATTCTGGCGCAGCTCGGACAGCAGGTTGCCGGAGTAGAGCGCCAGGCGCAGCTCGGCCCGGTTGCGGGTGTTCTCGGTAAAGCGGTCGGTCAGCAGGCTGTTGGTGACGGCGACGACCCCGATGGCGAGCGCCACCAGCGTCAACAGCGCCAGACGCGCCCGCCAGCCCAGCGTGCGCCCGTTCCTGTCCTCGCTTGAAAAGAAGCCCGTGGCCATGCCTCAGATTACGCTGTCGCCAAGGCCGGAACAAGGGCGGTCGACGGCGCCTTTGGCAGGTTGCCGCCGGCGCGGCGCTCAGGCCGTCTCGAGGCTGCCGACAAGGCCGGAAAAGAGCGTCGCGCCCTCGGTGTTGCCGTGGGTTTCCTCGGCCATCCGCTCGGGGTGCGGCATCATCCCGAGCACGCGGCGGTTTTCCGACAGGATGCCGGCGATGTCCTGCTGTGAGCCGTTGGGATTTTCGACGTACCGGAAGGCGACGCGATCCTCGTCGTTGAGCCGCGCGAGCGTGCCGTCATCGGCGTAGTAATTGCCGTCGTGATGCGCGATCGGGATGGTGATCGTGGTGCCTGCGTTATAGCCCGAGGTATAGGCGGACTTCGAGGTTTCCACTTTCAGATCAAGGGCTTTGCAGACATACTTCAGGCCCGAATTGCGCAGAAGAACCCCCGGCAGCAAGCCAGTTTCGGTCAGCACCTGGAAGCCGTTGCAGATGCCCAGGACGTAACCGCCCTTCTCCGCGTGCGCCTTCACCGACTGGCAGATCGGCGAGTTGGCCGCGATCGCGCCGCAGCGCAGGTAGTCGCCGAAGGAAAAGCCGCCCGGCACGCCGATCACGTCGACCCCTGCGGGCATCTCGGTGTCCTTGTGCCAGACCATCGAGACCTTTGCGCCCGCGGTCTCGAACGCGACCTTCATGTCACGGTCGCAGTTGGAGCCGGGAAAGACGATGACCGCGGCGTGCATCAGGCGATCTCCACCGAATAGGATTCGATCACCGTGTTCGCCAGCAGCTTTTCGCACATCGCCGTGACGGTCTCTTTCGCCTTGCCGGGATCGGTCTCGGTCAGGTCCAGTTCGATGATCTTGCCCTGGCGCACGCCCTCGACCCCGTCGAAGCCCAGCGACCCGAGCGCATGGCGCACCGCCTCGCCCTGCGGGTCGAGAACTCCGTTTTTCAGCATGACGTGTACGCGGGCTTTCATGTGGTCGGAGTCCTTTTAGTTGATCAGCGTCGGTTTGGTCACGGGCGGGTTGGTCTTGGGCATGACGCCCAGCCGCTTGGCCACCTCGGTATAGGCGTCGGTGAGGCTGCCGAGGTCGCGGCGGAAGACGTCCTTGTCGAGCTTCTGGCCGGTCTCGATGTCCCACAGGCGGCAGCTGTCGGGCGAGATCTCGTCGGCCACGATCAGGCGCATGAAATCGCCGTCATAGACGCGGCCGATCTCGATCTTGAAATCCACCAGCTTGATGCCGACGCCGTACATGACCCCGGCGAGGAAATCGTTCACGCGCAGGGCGAGCGACAGGATATCGTCCATGTCCTGCTGCGTGGCCCAGCCGAAGGCGGCGATATGTTCCTCGGTCACGAGCGGATCGCCCAGGGCGTCGTCCTTGAGGCAGTATTCCACGATCGGACGGGGCAGCTGCGTGCCCTCGTCCATGCCCAGCCGCTTGGCCATCGAGCCGGCGGCATAGTTGCGCACGATCACCTCGAGCGGGATGATCTCGCAGGCGCGCACGAGCTGCTCGCGCATGTTGATGCGCTTGAGGAAGTGGTTGGGAATGCCGACATTGGTCAGGCCGGTCATGAAGTATTCCGAGAGCATGTTGTTGAGCACGCCCTTGCCTTCGATCACATCGCGTTTTTCCGCGTTGAAGGCGGTGGCGTCGTCCTTGAAATACTGCACGATCGTGCCCGGTTCGGGGCCTTCGAACAGGGTTTTCGCCTTGCCTTCGTAGATTTTCTTGCGCCGCGCCATGGGCTCTCTTTCATCTGGGGCCGCGACAAGGGACTCGCGGCATCTGGCGTTCTCATAGTCTATGCGGCGAAATGGGGCAAGGCGGCCTTATGCCCTTGCGTCTTTGTGGCCGTGCGGCCATATCTGGGACGACTGAAATACCTGCCCGGGGAGAGCCTGATGAGCACCTTCGACGATCGTGAAAACGCGTTTGAGAACAAGTATGCCCACGACGAGGAAATGAAATTCAAGGCCGAGGCGCGGCGCAACAAGCTGTTGGGGCTGTGGGCCGCTGAAATCCTCGGCAAGACCGGCTCTGATGCGGATGCCTATGCCAAGGAGGTCGTGCTGTCGGATTTCGAGGAAGCCGGGCACGAGGACGTGGTGCGCAAGGTCGCGGGCGACCTGGGCGACATGGCCGATACCGACACGATCCGCTCGAAGATGGACGAGCTGCTGCGCGTGGCGCAGGAACAGCTGATGAAGGAAACCTGACGGCGCGTGGGTTTCACCCACCCTACGCGGGCGACGGCCGGGCCGCAAAGGTCCGGCAAGACCCGGCGCGGTGCGGGATTTGCATTCAATTTGACACGTTAAACCGGCGGTAACGCCGTGGCCTTACCCTGTGCCGAAATGGGCCAGGGAAGGATCTGAACATGACAACACCGGGGCTGCACGTCGCGCTGCCCGGCGCCGGAGGCTGGGTGCGGGTGGCCGCGCCGTTCGGCCTGGGCGCGATCTGCATCTGGATCCTTGCGGGCCAGGTCGAGGACGGCGCCTTCGCCGGGCTGGGGGCTGTCATGGCGCAGTTGTCGGCCTGGCAGTGGCTCGGGGCCCTGCTGGCCACCGCCGCGAGTTTCGCCGCGCTGGGCCAGTATGACGTGATATTGCACCGGCACC
Source organism: Roseovarius atlanticus (assembly GCF_019802205.1). Taxonomy (GTDB): domain Bacteria; phylum Pseudomonadota; class Alphaproteobacteria; order Rhodobacterales; family Rhodobacteraceae; genus Roseovarius; species Roseovarius atlanticus_A. The sequence continues at coordinate 1,174,602 of NZ_JAHVHQ010000003.1, read as the reverse complement.
TGCGAACGGATCTTCCCTCGGCACAGGCACGGATCAGCGGCGCCGCCGCGATTGCCATCGGTCAGACCGTGGGCCTGGGCGTGATTTCGGGCGCGCTGGTGCGCTGGCGCCTGTTGCCCGGGCTGAGCCTGGTCCAGGCGACGAAGCTGGCCACCGGCGTCGCGGTGACATTCCTGATCGGGCTCTGCTTTGCGTTGGGGCTGGCCGCGCTTTTCACGCCCCGGGGGCTCTTTCCGCCCGCCCTGCCCGCCCTCCTGCTTTTGGTGTTCGGTGTCAGCGGGATACTGGTCTTTCTTCACCCGCGTATCCGGCTGAAGGCGCTGACCCTGCGGATGCCCAGCCTGTGTGCGCTGGGGGCAATTGCCGGGTTGACGCTGATCGACACGCTGGGTGCGGCGCTGGCGCTGTGGTGCCTGATGCCGGACGGCATGGCGGTCTCGTTCGCGGCGCTGCTGCCGATCTACATGATCGCGCTCGGCGCGGCGCTCCTGAGCGGCACGCCCGGCGGGCTGGGGCCGTTCGAACTGGTGCTGGTGGCGCTGTTGCCGCAGGTTCCGGACACCGAGTTGCTCTGTGCCATCGTCGCGTTCCGGCTGGTCTATTACGCGTTGCCGGCGGTGCTGGCGGGGGCGCTGTTGATGCGGCCGCTGCGGGCCGGAGCCCGGCCCGGCACGATACGCCGCCCGTTGAGCGAGACCGACCTGAGCGGGCCGTGCATGGCAGAGGCGGGCCTGTGCCGCCAGAGCGGTGCGGAAATCGTGGCGCTCGGCACGGTGCGGCTGCCGGTGATCCGCCCGGGCCAGACGCTGTGCCTGCTGTTCGGTCCGCTTGCCGCCCCCGGGGCCGCCGGATTGCGCAACGCGCTGACCCTTTTGCGACGCCATGCCGGTCAGGAATCGCTCGTCCCCCTGGTCTACAAGGCCGATGCGAGGCTGGCCGCCACGGCACGGCGGTTGGGATGGCGGGCGCTGCATGTCGCCGACGACATGGTGTTGCACCCGGCCGGGTTCCGCCCCGAGGGCCGCGCCTATCGTCAGCTGCGCCGCAAGCTGCGCCGGGCCGACCAGGCCGGGGTGAGCGTGGCGCGCGGCGCCCGCCTGCCCTGGGCCGCGATGCGCGAGACGGATGCGGCCTGGCAAGCGCGCCAAGGCACGGCCCGCGGCATGACGATGGGCCGCTTCTGCCCGGTCTACCTGAGCCACCAGGCGGTGTTCGTCGCGCGCCGGAACGGTCGCGTCATCGGCTTTGCCAGCTTCCATACCGGACGGCGCGACTGGTGCCTGGACCTGATGCGCACGGGCGACGATGCGCCCGAGGGCACCATGCACGCGCTGGTCACCGCCGGCATCGCCGCCGCCCGCGAGGCCGGCGTCGCACAGCTGTCGCTGGCGGCCCTGCCCCCGGAAACCGGCCCCGTGGCGCGCCTGGCCGCCCGGTTCGCGCCTTCGTCCGGCCTGGCCCAGTTCAAGGCCAGCTTCGGCGCGATCCGCGTGCCGCGCTACGCCCTTGCCCGCAGCCGTGCGGGCCTGTGGCTGGGCCTGCTGGACCTCTGGCTGGCGATACGGCGGCCCGCGTCCCGCTCGGACCAGGCCGTGGCGCCTGCGGCCGATGGTATCCCGGCTCAGGATGATGATGAGGATTTTGGGTTTGCGCAGGCAACGAATGTGTGAGATTCCCTGCGCGAGACCACAAAGGGCTGCGCATGACCAACGCATTGAGCAAGATGATCGCCGAGCGGGACTGGATCCTTGCCGACGGGGCAACGGGCACCAATCTCTTCAATATGGGGCTCGGCTCCGGCGATGCGCCGGAGATGTGGAATGTCGAGCATCCGGACCGGATCACCCGGCTTTACTCCGAGGCGGTGGACGCGGGCAGTGACCTCTTCCTGACCAATTCCTTCGGCGGCAACGCCGCCCGCCTGAAGCTGCACGGTGCCGAAAAACGCGCCCGCGAGTTGAGCCGCATCTCCGCCGAAATCGGCCGCGAGGTGGCGGACAGGCGTGACCGTCCGGTGATCGTGGCAGGCTCGGTCGGCCCCACCGGCGAGATCATGGCGCCGATGGGCAAGCTGACCCACGAGCTTGCGGTGGAGATCTTTCACGAACAGGCCGACGGCCTGAAGGAAGGCGGCGCCGACGTGCTGTGGCTGGAGACCATCAGCGCCCCGGAAGAATACAAGGCCGCGGCGGAAGCGTTCAAGCTGGCCGACATGCCCTGGTGCGGCACGATGAGCTTTGACACCGCGGGGCGCACGATGATGGGCCTGACCTCGGCCGACATGGCGACGATGGTCGAAAAGCTGGACCACAAGCCGCTGGCCTTCGGGGCCAATTGCGGCGTGGGCGCATCGGACCTGATGCGCACGGTGCTGGGATTCGTGGCCCAGGGCACCGATCGCCCGATCGTGGCCAAGGGCAATGCGGGCATCCCGAAATACGTGGACGGGCATATTCATTATGACGGCACGCCGGAGCTAATGGCGGAATACGCGGTGCTGGCCCGCGACGCCGGCGCGACCATTATCGGCGGCTGCTGCGGCACGATGCCCGAGCACCTGTCGAAGATGCGCGAGGCGTTGGAGACGCGCCCGCGCGGCGCGCGCCCGACGCTGGAACAGATCACCGAGGCGCTGGGGGCTTTTTCGTCCGACGTGGACGGCACCGAAGGCGACAGCGGCGACACGCCCCGCCCGGCGCGGCGCAACCGGCGGCGGCGCGGCTAAGCGGCAACGCGGCTTCGGGCCGGAGCTTCCCGGGCGTAGGGTGGGTGAAAACCCACGCCGGTCGGCGATCAAGCCCCGCGCCTGTTGCCCCGAGGGCGTCGCACGGGCGCGGCATCCCGACAATGCGCCATGCCGAAGGTTCTCCGTCAGCCCCGGACGAACCGCGTGCAGGAGACCCGCTGAACCGTTGCGCATGACACCCGCGCCGGTTCCCTCGCCCGCGGGACGACAGGCGTCAACCACCTGCGCCAGGCCAGGTTGGAAAACCCCCGACCGGCGCAGGCAATCCGCGTTTCAGGCGCGCAGCTTTTCGCCCTTGGGATCGAACGGCGGCTCGTGCAGGATGCGGGCCTTGTGCGGACGGCCCAGCACCATGACCTGCACGTCGTCGCCGGGTTTGACCGTGCCGGACCTGACGTAACCGAGGGCAAGGCTCATACCCACCGTGTAGCCGTAGGTGCCCGAGGTGACGCGGCCCACGGGGTTGCCGTCCGCATCCCGGATCGGCTCGCCGCCCGTGGCGTCGGCGTTGGAGGCGGTGACATCCTCTTCGGCGATATGGATCAGCACCAGTTCCTCGCGGGTGGGTTCGGCCATGGCCTTTTCCGCGGCCGCCTTGTTGAGGAAGTCCTTGTCCATCTTGCAGAGCGGTTTGAAGCCGACCTCATGCGGAAAGTACTCGGGGCTGTATTCGCGGCTCCACGAGCCATAGCCCTTTTCGACCCGCATCGACATGAGCGCGCGCGCGCCCACGGGGCCTGCGTTGAAGTCCTTGCCGGCCTCCAGCAGGGCCTTGTAGAGTTTTTCCTGGTCCTCGGTCTTGCAGTGCAACTCCCAGCCCAGGTCGCCGGTGAAGCTGACCCTGAGGGCGAGGCAACGGACGCCCGCAATGTCGATCATCTTGGAGCGCATGAAGGGGAAATCCTCGGTTGCGAGGCTTTCGTTGGTCAGGCGCTGCAGCATCTCGCGCGATTTCGGCCCGGCGACGTTGAAGCCGCACATGGCCTCGGTCCTGGTCTCGAAGGTGGTGCCCTCGGGCAGCGGGACCATGTCAAAGAAGCGCTTGTGATAGCGTTCAGCCATGCCCGACGAGACGACCCAGAATTCATCCTCGGCCACGCGCGTGACGGTGGCGTCGCCCGCGATGCCGCCGCGCACACCGATGAGCGGCGTGAGGCAGGAGCGACCGACGGATTTGGGCATCCGGTTGGCGAAGACGGCATTGAGCCACTCCTCGGCCCCCGGCCCCTTGACGTGGTACTTGGCGAAGTTGGAGATATCGATGATGCCCGCGCGGTCGCGCAGCATCCTGCATTCCTCGCCCACGGGCGCCCACCAGTTCTGGCGGATGAACCCGTTGGTGTCCTTTGTACCGGGAGTGTCCCCGAACCATTGCGGGTGTTCCCAGCCGTAGTTCAGGCCGAAGACCGCGCCCATCTCTTTCTGCATTTCGTAGACGGGGCGTGTCCGCAGGGGGCGGCCCGCCGCGCGTTCCTCGTTGGGGTAATGGATGGCGAAGCGGTGGGCATAGACATCCTCGACCTTCGCCTTGACGAATTTGCGGTCGTTGGCCCAGAGGCCGAAGCGCGCGATGTCCCAGGCGAACATGTCGTATTTCATCTCGCCCTCGACGATCCACTGGCTGACCATCAGGCCCATGCCGGCGGATTGCGAAAAACCGGGGATGATGCCGCCGACCATGAAGTAGTTCTTCAGCTCCGGCACCGGGCCAAGGATCACGTTGCTGTCGGGCGACCAGATCATCGGGCCGTTGATGACCCGCTTGATCCCCGCCTCGGCGGCGACCGGGACGCGGTCCATCGCGCGCATCACGTTTTCCATGATGCGTTCAAGGTCGTCGGGGAAGAGGTCATGCGCGAAGTCGAGCGGCGTGCCGTCCTCGGCCCAGAAGCGCATGTCGCGCTCGTAGGCGCCGATGAGCAGGCCCTTGCCCTCCTGCCGCAGGTAGTATTCGCCGTCGCGGTCGGCGACGGAGGGAAGGCGGCGGTCCATGCCGTCGATTTCGGGAATCGTCTCGGTCACGAAATACTGGTGCTCGGTGGGTTGCAGCGGCACCTCGATGCCCGCCATTTTCGCCACTTCGCGGCCCCAGAGACCAGCGCAGTTGATGACCCATTGCGTGTGGATTTCGCCCTTGGGTGTCTCGACCACCCACGTGCCATCGGGTTGCGGGATCGTGGCTGTGACAGGCGTGAAGCGGTGGATCTCCGCGCCGCGCTGGCGGGCGCCCACGGCATAGGCGTTGGTCACGCCGGACGGGTCGACATTGCCGCCGTCGGGTTCCCACATGATGCAGCGGATGCCGTCAAAATTGACCAGCGGGTGCTTTTCCTCGGCCTCTTCGCGGGTGATCTCATGGAAATTCATGCCGTAAAGCTGCGCCTTGGCGGCCTGCAGTTTCAGCTGGTGCTCGCGATTTTCGGTCTGCGCGAGGTAGAGCGAGCCGGGCTGGAAGACGCCGCAGCTTTGGCCGGTTTCCTCTTCCAGGCTGTTGTAGAGGTTCATCGTGTAATGCTGCAGGCGGCTGATATTGGCGCTGTCATGCAGGCCGTGGATGTTGGCCGCCGCGTGCCAGGTCGAACCGGAGGTCAGCTCGTCACGCTCGAGCAGGACGACATCGGTCCATCCCAGCTTGGTCAGGTGGTAGAGCACCGAGCATCCGATAACGCCGCCTCCGATGACAACGGCCTGTGCGTGAGTTTTCATGTTGCTTCCCATTTCGCTGTTTGGCGGCACACTGCCCCAGCGGGGCCGCGCGCGTGTGTCGGTTCCCGACATCATCGGTCGTGTGGAGGCATTTTGCCCTGTCGTTTCCGACAGGGGGTTTCAGTTTGCGTCAGGGGACTAAAGTCGGGCGTATGTTACCCGTCGCAGGCACATCCCACGCCTTTGTGGCAGTTCTTCTCGCGACTGATGCAACTGTTGCCGCAGGCCTTGCCTTTTCGGCATGTCTTGCAGCAGGCGGCGCGAATGATCCTGTCTTTCCCCAGCGCAAAGATACGGTCGGAGGGACTTGGCACTTCGCCGGTTGGCAAGGATACAGGCGCGGCCTGAACAAATGAGGTTGAGGCTACCAAAAGAGAAGCAATGACTAATGATTTGAAATGCATGAGAAATCCTTTGAATGCAGGAAATCTAGCGAAAAATTAACGTTTTGTTAACAGATTATTTTGCCGATCGGATCAGGCCGCGTATCCGGCCCTGTCACCGCCGGTCAATTGACCGTCTCTGGCAGGTGTCGCGTGCGTCTTCTCTTTGCGACAAAACCCGTCGCAAACGGACATGCCGTCCGGCAGCAGTCATACAGTCTGGTCACAACAGCGGACAAAAAGGAATCCCCATGCAAACCACCACCCGAGTGGCCGTGATCGGCGGCGGCGTTGTCGGATGCAGCGTGCTTTACCACCTGACGAAACTGGGCTGGTCGGACGTGATGCTGATCGAACGCTCGGACCTGACCTCTGGGTCCACGTGGCATGCCGCCGGGGGCTTTCATACGCTCAACGGCGATACCAACATGGCCGCGCTTCAGGGCTATACGATCAAGCTTTACAAGGAGTTGGAGGAAATCACCGGCATGTCCTGCGGGCTGCATCACGTGGGGGGCGTGACGCTCGCGGACAACAAGGACCGCTTCGACATGCTGCTCGCCGAGCGGGCCAAGCATCGCTACATGGGGCTGGAGACCGAGATCGTCGGCCCCGAGGAGGTGCGCAGGATCGCGCCGGTGACCAACACCGACGGCATCATCGGGGCGCTTTACGACCCGTTGGACGGCCACCTCGACCCCTCGGGCACCACCCACGCCTATGCCAAGGCCGCGCGCATGGGCGGGGCCACGATAGAGACGCATTGCAAGGTATTGGAAACTAACCAGAAACCGGATGGCACGTGGGAGGTGGTGACCGAGAAAGGCACGATCCTGGCCGAGCATGTGGTCAACGCAGGCGGTCTCTGGGCGCGCGAAGTGGGCGCCATGGCGGGCGTCTACGTGCCGATCTACCCGATGGAGCACCAGTACCTGGTGACCGAGGAAGTGCCCGAGATTGCCGCCATCATCGACGCGGGCGGAGAGCACCCGCATGTGATGGACCCCGCCGGCGAAAGCTATCTGCGGCAGGAGGGGCGCGGGCTTTGCATCGGCTTCTACGAGCAGCCCTGCCGCGCCTGGGCGGTGGACGGCACGCCGTGGGAGTTTGGCCATGAACTGTTGCCCGATGACTTTGACAAGATCGAGCACTCCATTGATTTCGCTTACAAACGTTTCCCCGCGCTGGAACGTGCCGGGGTGAAGTCGGTCATTCACGGACCGTTCACCTTTGCGCCGGACGGCAACCCGCTGGTCGGCCCCGTGCCGGGCCTGCGCAACTACTGGTCGGCCTGCGGCGTGATGGCGGGGTTCAGCCAGGGTGGCGGCGTGGGCCTGATGCTGGCGCAGTGGATGGTCGAGGGGGAATGCGAGCGGGACGTGAGCGCGATGGACGTGGCGCGTTATGGCGACTGGATCACGCCCGGCTACACCCTGCCCAAGGTGATCGAGAACTACCAGAAGCGGTTTTCCGTCAGCTATCCGAACGAGGAACTGCCCGCCGCGCGCCCGTTCCGCACGACGCCGATGTACGACATTTTCGATCGCATGGGCGCGGTCTGGGGGCACCAGTTCGGGCTGGAGGTGGTGAATTTTTTCGCGACAGGTGACGAGCCGCGCTTCGAGACGCCGAGTTTCCGGCGGTCGAACGCCTGGGAGGCCACGGCGCGCGAGGTGAAGGCCGTGCGCGAAGGCGTTGGAATCAATGAGGTTCACAATTTCGGCAAGTACCTGGTGACCGGCCCCGGCGCGCGCGACTGGCTGGACCGGATCATGGCCGGGCGCATCCCCAAACCGGGGCGGATCAGCCTGACGCCGATGCTGTCGCGTGCGGGGCGTCTGATCGGCGATTTCACCGTCTCTTGCCTGTCGGACGAGGCATTTCAGCTGACCGCCTCCTATGGCGCGCAGGCCTATCACATGCGGTGGTTCGAGCAGAACGCGGGGACGGGTGTGACGGTCGCGAATATCTCGGACCGGCTGAACGGGTTCCAGATCGCGGGGCCGAAATCGCGCGACCTGCTGGCGGCCTGCACGCGGGCGGATATCTCGGACATGGCGTTCATGGATCTGCGGCAGATCACCGTGGGCATGGTCGATTGCCTGGTGCAGCGGGTCAGCTATACCGGCGACCTGGGCTTCGAGATCTATTGCGATCCGATGGCACAGCGGGCGCTGTGGGATGAATTGTGGCGCAAGGGCAAGGGCTTCGACCTGAAACCTTTCGGGATGCGGGCGATGATGTCGCTGCGGCTGGACCGCTTCTTCGGCTCGTGGCTGTCGGAGTTTTCGCCCGATTACACGCCGGGCGAGACCGGGATGGATCGCTTCATCAGCTTCAGGAAAAACGCCGATTTCATCGGGCGGGCTGCGGCCGAGGCAGAGCGGGCCGAAGGCGCCAAGCGAGCGCTGGTGGCGTTCGAGGTGGAGGCCACGGATGCGGATGTGAACGGGTATGAACCTGTCTGGATCGACCGGACCGTGCAGGGCTTCTGCACCTCTGGCGGCTATTCGCACCACGCCGGGAAATCCGTCGCGCTGGCGCTGATTCCGGTCGAACACGCCCAGCCGGGCCTGCAGGCCGAGATCGAGATCCTGGGCGAGATGTGCGCCGCAAAGCTGCTGACGGAGCATCTGTTTGACCCTGACATGAGCCGGATGCGAGGGTAGTTTCGGGATCATCAGCGAAAGGCCCGGAAGACGTGACATTGGGGATCGTGCTGCCCGCCGCGGGGGCGTCGTCGCGGATGCGCGGGCGCGACAAGCTGTTGGAAGAGGTGGACGGCGTTCCCTTGTTGCTGCGGCAAACGCGGCGGGCGTTAAACCTCGGTTTATCTGTGCTTGTTACGTTGCCCACAGTGTCCGGTGCGCGCGCGGCCAGCCTTGGTGCGGCAGGCACGGGGCTTGAGACGCGGCCTGTCGCCGATGCGGCGGCCGGGATCAGCGCGTCGCTGCGCGTGGCGGCGCATTGGGCGATGGAACGGGACCTGGGCGGGCTGATGATCGTCCTGCCCGACATGCCGGATCTGACGTCCGGGGACATGCAGGCGGTTGCGGCGGCCCACGCGGACCATCCGCACGACGTGATCCGCGCCACGGACGAGGACGGGCAGTTCGGGCACCCCACCCTCCTGCCCGCCCGGCTGTTGCCGGCGCTGGTCACGCTCCGCGGCGATACCGGCGCGCGCGAGGTGATCGCGCGGGAAAAGATACGGCCCTGCACCCTTGGCGGGACGCGGGCGACGATGGATCTGGATACGCCCGAAGCCTGGAAGGCGTGGCGGGCGGCAAGGGATTGACGCGGCCTGACCGTGACCCCGCGCGTCAGGGTCAGATAACCGCGGAAAGCGTGCAGGCGGCGTGCGGGACGCAAAGCGCCCGGGCTCGGGCCTTGGGCGCAAGTCGGGCGCGAGGGGCAAGCCGGGCGCGGCGCGCAAGTCCTGTGCGACACACGCGGCGGCCGCAACACGCAAGGCGCGTGCAACATACGAGGAGAGCGAAACACGCAAGGCGCAAGCAACACCCAGGGCGAACGGGACGCGCAACAAGGCGAACGGCACGCGCAAAGCGCACAACACGAAGCGGACGCGACACGCGACGCACGAGGCGGCCGCAACACGTGACGTGCAAGGCGCGCGCTATACGTGACCCGTGCAAGACGCGCTGTGCACCAGACGCGCGCGGGATGCGCAAGGCGCGTGCAACATGCTAATTGCGCGCGACGCGCAAGGGGCATTAAAAACGCAGGACGCTATGCGCAATGTGCACGCAAAGGGCGTTAGGCGCAGTGGGCACGCAAGGCGCGCGGGACGCGCCAACCGTTGAGGTCGCGCGCAGATGCGCGGTGCGGCCAGGTGCTAGCGCAGTGCCTGGTCCACCAGCAGCTTCGCCTCGTGCGCCTTGAGCGACAGGCGGGCGGAGTGGTAGCCCGCCAACCCCGCCTGCGTGGCAAGCTCGGGGAAGAGCGTGAGGATCTCGTCACGGCTTTCCTGCCCCACGCCGCGCATCGAGTAATCGCCGGGCTGGAAGCTTTCGGACCAGGCCCCGTCGGCCAGGATCACCTCGTGATGGTCGAACATCAGGTGAATGTAGCTGACCCTGTCGGTGACCGCACGGTCGACACCGTCGAGCCCGGTCAGGTGCTTGGCCGCGACCAGCACCTCGCGTTCGCCGAACATGACCTCGGCCAGTTCGTTGGCCAGTAGCATCCGGTGGTTCGGGCTGACAAGCATGTCGCGGTCGGGCATGTCGGCGCCGAGCGCGCCCTTGCGGATCAGGATGGGCTGGAACTTGGGCATCGCGGCCAGGTCTGCCGTGCCAAGGTCGCGACGGCCCACCCAGCGGATCTCGCGGATGCCGTTGTCGCGGGTGAAGACGTGGTCGCCGGGGCGCAGCGTCTCGACCGCGCGGGTGCCCCGCGGCGTGGCGATCTGTGCGCCCGGCGTGAAGCAGACGATCAGCTCTTCGATATCCGTATAGTTGATATTGGCCGTCTCGTGCCCGCGTTGAAGCTGGATCTGGCCGTTGAAGCCCGGATTGCCGTTCGTTTCGGGATTCTTGACGAAATGCGTCACGGTCCAGCCGTCATCCAGAAGCGGCCTGATGTCGAGCGTGTCGTAATCGTCGCCGGTCGAGCCACCGTTCACGGTGGTGTTGTTGACGCCCGACGTGCCCAGCTGGTTGATGATCAAGGTGTCGCGGTCGGCACCGCCATTCAGGTTGTCATTGTCGCCGCCGCCGAAGATCGTGTCGTTGCCCGCGCCGCCCTCGACGTAGTCGCAGCCGTCGCCCGCGTCGATCCGGTCATTGCCGGCGCCGCCGTCGATCGTGTCGTTGCCCGAGCCGCCCTCGATCGTGTCGTCGCCCTCGCCGCCGGACAGGCTGTCATTGCCGCCCTGCCCGAAGATCTGGTCATTGCCGGTGCCGCCGAAGATGGTGTCGTTGCCCTCGACGAAGGGCGTGACGACGGGGTCGTCGATAAGATCGCCCGACAGGGAAAAGCCGGACTGGCCGGTGCGGGTTTCCAGGGTGAACTCGATGAATTCGCGGTTCTCGAACGAGGCCGAGAACCACGCGTCCTGGTCGGACGGGTCGTTGGTTTCCGTCCCCGCGGCATTGACCACGCCGCCCGAGGTGGTGACGTTCAAGGACGTGTCGCCCGAGGTCGAGAAATCCGTGAAGCTGCCGGCGTCGATGGTCACGGATTCCTGGTCGCCGGGGCTGTTGCGGTCGATGTCGTTCCAAGTGGCGACGGAGTTCAGCGCGACGTTCTGGCCGGTGGCCGGGTCGAAGAACTCCAGCCGGAACGAGGCGGTTTCGCCCACGTCATGCGCGTCGAAGTCGCCGTTCAGAAGAATCTCGAACCCCGCGCCGCCGGACAGGTCCACGGCAAGGTCCTTGTCGGACTTGGCGGTCAGGATCAGGCGGGCGGAAATCGGGGTGCCGTCCTCGAGGGTGGCCACGTTGCTGTAGACCGCGACATCGCCGACCTGGGCGCAGTTGTTGCCCGACGAGCTGTCGGAGACGAGGTTGTCGATATCGAGCACCAGCGGCGAGGCGTCGGAGCCGAGCGCGGTGCCTTCGCCCGCATCGCCGAAGAGCACGTCATCGCCGGACCCGCCGTCGATGCAATCGCTGCCGCCTTCGCCGGAAATGCGGTCGTTGCCGCCCCCGCCGGTGATCGTGTCAGGATCGTTGGTGCCCTGCAACGTGTCGTTGCCGGAAGTGCCGGGAATCGTCGCCATGGCAGTGGCCTCCTGAAGGAGCGGACGGACCTCCCCCGAGATGCGCCGCAATACCGTCTAATTTGAGTCAAGATTGAGACATTATGTACCTCTGCTTCAAGGAGAATTCGAGTGAAATCCTTCATACTGTGCATAATGCGGTAATAATTTATGCGGACGTCAATTACTTGATCTCAAAAACGAAACAATCCCGACCAATGGCCGGGATTGTTCATTGGAACTCGAGTCAGCCCCCTTAACCGATTCCATGTGACCGGCCCCATAAAGGGCCGGTCGGCTGCAAAGCTGTTACTTGACCAGAAGCCGGGCTTCGTGCCGTTTCAGCGACCGGCGCGCGGCGGTGTAGGCCTTCAGGCCCTCTGCCTCGGAGAGTTCCGGGAAGAGCTCGAAGATTTCCTTGCGCTGGGCGTCGCCCATCGCGTCGAGCACCGTGTCGCCGGGCTGGAAGCTTTCGGTCCAGGCACCGTTGGACAGCACCACCTCGTGCTGGTCGAACATGAAGTGGATGTAGCTGACCGAGCTGGCCTCGACCGAGGACACACCTTCCATGCCGGTGAGGTGCTTGGCGGCCGCCAGGACCTCGCGGTCCTCGAAGTAGAGCGCCGACTTGTCGTTGTTGATCAGCAGGCGGTGCTGCGGCGAGACCATCATGTCGCGTTCCGGCAGGCCGTGGCCCAGCGAACCCGCGCGGATCAGGACCGGCTGCAGGTGCGGCGCATGGGCCAGCTCCTGCCCCGACAGATCGCGGCGGCCCACCCAACGGATTTCCTGCAGGCCGTTGTCGCGGGTGATGACCTTGTCGCCCTCGCGCAGCTCTTCGACCCGGCGCTCGCCTTTCGGCGTGGCGATGACCGTGCCCGGCGTGAAGCAGGGAATGACGTCCTCGATCTCGGTGAACTTCAGCGTGCCTTCGACATTGCCGTCGGCATCGAGGAAGTTGACCTGGCCGGTGAAGCTGTTGCCGTCCGGATCGTTCGGCGTGGTCAGGTCCAGCGGGGTGACGCCGTCGCTTTGGACGATCTCGAACCGGCCGAGACCGCGCAGGTCGAGCTGGTCGTTCTCGTTGTCGGTCGTCGGGTCGTCGTCGCCGTCCTCGGTGCCGCCGTCGATCTCGTCGCCGAAGGCATGTTCGCGCTCGTCGAAGTGGAACTCGTCCGAGCCGGCCTCGCCATACATCGTGTCGGCACCCTGGCCGCCATAGATGGTGTCGCGGCCGTTGCCGCCGTAGATCAGGTCGTTGTCGATACCGCCATCGAGCAGGTCGCTGCCGCCGCCACCGTAGATGGTGTCGTCATCGTCCTGGCCGTAGACCGTGTCGTTGCCCGCGCCGGCGTCGATCCAGTCGCGGCCGTTGCTTTCGTCCGGGTCGGGGCCGAAGGTGCCGCCATCGGGGGCGTTCGGGATGTTGACCTGGTCGAAGGGCACGACGTTGGGGTCGAGACCGCCATAGATGAGGTCGTCGCCCGCGCCGGACGAGATCGTGTCGTCGCCTTCGCCGCCGACGATGGTATCGTTGCCCCAGAGCGAGGTGATCACGTCGTCGTCGATGCCGCCGTCGACATAGTTGTCACCCGCACCGGCGTTGATCGTGTCGTCATCGTCGCCGGTATAGATGGTGTCGTTGCCACGGCCGGTATTGACCAGGTCACGGTCGTCGTCCGGGTCGGCATCCGAGGGCACGGCCGGGAACGGGCCGTAGGACGGGAAGCCGTCATCGGGCAGCGGCAGGGCGCTGTTCTTGGAAGTGTCGATATAGTTGTCGCCACCGCTGCTTTCGACCGTATCGCTTCCGTCGCCGGAAATGACCGTGTCGTTGCCGTAGCCGGTGTCGATCCTGTCGTCGCCATTGCCGCCGTCGACACTGTCGTCGCCTTCGCCGGTTTCCACGTCGATCGGGCCGTCGGCATCCTTGGCGTCGATGGTGTCGTCGCCGCTGCCGGTGATGATGCGCTCGATCTCCTGGAAGGTGATGTCGGGCGTGTCGTCGGCATCAAGGCCGTTGACCGTGCCGTTCTCGGGATCGGCGTCTTCCAAGATGACGGTCAGGTCCTCGGTGCGGTCGCCGAGGTTCAGGATGTCGCCCGCGTCACCGTTTTCCGGGCCGTCGGGGTTGCCGTCGGTGCCGTCCGAGCCGCCGTCGATGGTGACGTCGATATCCGTGGCCGGATCGGTGCCGTCGACGGTGAACTCGTCGTCGCCGGTGCCGCCGGAGGCCTGGTCGTCGCCGCCCACGGCGATGTCGTCATCGCCCTGGCCGCCGTTCAGCGTGTCGGTGCCGTCGCCACCCGCAAGGGTGTCGGAGCCGTCGCCGCCATCGACGCTGTCGTCGCCGTTTGCGCCGGTGATCCGATCGTCGCCGGTGCCGCCATCGACCGTGTCGTCGCCTTCGCCGGCGTCGATCTTGTCGTCGCCGCCATTGCCGAAGATCGTGTCGTTGTCACCGTCGGCGCCGTCGATCTGGTCGCCCTCGGCATCGCTGTAGCCGGGGGTCATCACCTCGCCGGTGTCCTTGCCGTCGACCGGGCCGATCACGTCGGTCACCTCGACCGAGATCTGAGCGGTGTCGGTCAGCCCGTTGCCGTCGGAAATCGTGTAGGTGATCGTCGCCTCGCCCACGAAGGCCGGTGCCGGGGTGAAGGTGACCGTGTCGTCGGTATAGGTCACGGTGCCCTGGCTGGACGGAACGCTGGCGTTGATGATGCGGATCGGGTCGCCATCGGGATCGCTGTCATTGGTCAGCGGCGTGACGGTGACGGCCGTGCCCTGCGGCGTGGAGCCGCCATCGTCGTTCTCGGCGACAGGTGCGTCGTTGACCGGGCCCACGTTGACCAGTGCGGTGCCGGTGTCGGTGCCGCCCTGCCCGTCGCTGACGGTATAGGTGAACTCGACCGGGCCGTTATAGTTCTCGGCCGGCGTGAAGGTGACGGTGCCGTCGCCGTTCAGGACCACCTCGCCAAGCGCCGGGTCGATCGGGTCGACCGCGGACACCACCAGCGGATCGCCGTCGACATCGGTGTCGTTGGCCGCCGGGTTGAAGGTGATCGGCGTGTCCTCGAGCGTGTTCTCGATATCGTCCACCGCGACCGGGTCGTCGTTGATCGGCGTCACGGTCACGTCGATCTCGGCGCTGTCGGTGCCGCCATTGCCGTCGGTGATGGTGTAGCTGATCGTCGCCTCGCCGTTGAAGTTCTCGGCGGGGGTGAAGGTGACGGTGGTGTCGGTGAAGGTCACCGTGCCCTGGTCGGACGGGACGTTGGCGCCGGTGATGGTGAGCGTGTCGCCATCGGGATCGGTGTCGTTGTCCAGCGGCGTCAGAACGATCGCCGTGTCCTCGGCCGTGGTGGCGGTGTCGTCGGCCGCTTCGGGCGCGTCCTGCACCTGGCCCACGTTGACCAGAACGGTGCCGGTGTCCGACAGGCCGTCGGGGTCTTCGACCGTGTAGGTCAGCTCGACCGGGCCATTATAGTCGGTGGCCGGGGTGAAGGTGACCGTGCCGTCGCCATTCACGACCGCGCTGCCCAGGGTGGGATCGGTGACGGTGACCGAGGTCACGGTCAGCGTATCGCCATCGGGATCGGTATCATTGGCCGCCGGGTCGAAGGTGACGGATTCGTCTTCCAGCGTCGAGACGGTGTCGTCCACCGCTTCGGGCGCGTCGTTGACGTTGTTCACCGTGACCGAGATCTCGGCGGTGTCGGTGCCGCCATTGTCGTCGGTGATCGAGTAGCTGATCGTCGCCTCGCCGAAGAAGTCATCGGCCGGCGTGAACTGGATCTCGGTGTCGGTGAAGGTCAGCGTGCCCTGGTCGGACGGGACCGTGGCCGCCGTGATCCGCAGCGTGTCGCCGTCCACGTCGGTGTCGTTGTCCAGCGGCGTGATCGTGACGGTGGTTTCCTCGTCCGTGGTGGCCGTGTCGTTGACCGCGTCGGGCGCGTCGTTGACCGGGGCGACGTTGAACGTGATCGTCGCGGTCGAGGTTTCGCCCGAGGGATCGGTGACCGTGTAGCTGACGCTGTCGGTGCCGTTGAAGTTCTCGTTCGGCGTGTAGGTGAAGGTGCCGTCGCCATTGTCGGTCAGCGTGCCGTTGGCCGGCGTGCCGATGCTGTCCACGGTCAGCGTGTCGTCGTCCGGGTCGGTGTCGTTGGCGGTCGGGTTGAAGGTGACGGTCTCGTCCTCGTTCACCGGAACGGTGTCGTCGACCGCGGTCGGCGCCTCGTTCTGGGGATCGGTGAGGATGGTCTCGATCTGGCTGAATTCCAGGGTCGAACCGTCGGCGAATGTCACGGTGCCGGCGCGGGCGCCGTCATCAGAGGCATCCGCCGCATCCGTGATCGTGACCTTGCCGGTGCCGCGCAGGTCCAGCGTGTCGTTGTCCAGCGTGTCGTCCGGGCCGTTGCCGCCGACGATGGTGTCGCCGTCGCCATCGGAGGACGTGGAGACCACGAACGTGTCGTTGCCGCCCTCGCCGTAGATGACGTCCGCGCCCGCGCCGCCGGTGATCACATCATTGCCGCCCTCGCCATCCTGGTCGGGATCGAAGCCGGTGTCGAAATACATGTCGGTGATGTGAATGCCCGAATTGTCATGGCCATTCTGCGTGTGCGTGACCTCGACCCGCGATACCGGGCCGGGAATGGTGACCTGGACGGTCGTGTCGGGATCGTTCTGATTCTGGTACGGGCCGTTGGCATCGGCCTCGTTGCCGTTGATGACGACATCCTTGCCGCCCTGCAGGACGACTTCGATCGGGTTGTTGTCGGCGTCATAGGCGGTGACGGTGACAAGCCCGTCGCCGTCCAGATCGTTGATGTTGAACTCCAGGTCGCCGACCGGCTTGGAAAACTCCCAGCGGAACGCGCCCGTGTTGCCCTTGCCGGAGGTTTCCGAATAGAGCGAGCTGTTGGTGTCGATCGCCTCGCCGCCCGTGTCGATGCCGGCGGTGTTCAGGTTGGTGTGATTGTCGACGTCGCTTTCGTGGTACCCGGTATCGAGGATCCGGGTGTAGGTGACGTCCACGCTGCCGGTATTCTGGGTGACGGTGTTGTCGGCCTGGTGGCTCGAGACCAGGTCCCAGTTGAAGCTTTCGCGCGGGCCTTCGAATGTTCCGGCGTCACCGCTGTCACCGTAAATGGTGTCGTCGCCGCCTGCGCCGTCGATCGTGTCGTCGCCGCCATTGCCGAAGATCAGGTCCGCATCGTTGGTGATCTTGTCGCCGCCCTGGTCGGTGGGCGCGTTGGAGTCGTCATAGCCGAGGGCCATGTCCTCGCCGAAATCCTCGCCGTCGACGGCGCCATCGGCCGGGGCGTCGGAGGTATAGCCGGCATCCACGTTGAGCGCGCTCTTGTCGCCGCCGGAATAGTAGGGCACCGCGATCGGATCGGAGAACCCGGAGTACTGACTGGCGTCGCTGTCCTCGTTCTCGGCGCCGACATTCTGCTTGACCAGCGGCTCGCCCTTCACCTCGGTGGGGAACTTCACCACGTAGGACTTGCTGTGATACGTGTGCAGGCCGGTGAACTCGTAGGCGCCCGACGCGTCGGTGTGCGTGTATCCCAGGAAGTACTTGTTGCCGTAGGAATCGACCTTGTAGAGTTCGACCCGCAAGCCCTCCAGGCCGGTGTCGTAGCCGCCGGTGCCGTTGTTTTCCGTGTTGTCGCCATTGCTGTCCGAGAACAGGCGCCCTGAAATCGTTCCGCCGCTTGAAAAGGTCATGAAATCATACTCCCGAGGTGGCGCGAGCGCCGAAGTTGAGGAAAGTGCCACCAGTGCCGGCGACGTGTGCAAACGAGGTCGGAGAAGCGTTCGGTCCGGTGCCGACCGCCCTGCCCTCGTGCACGGGCATTTTCAGACTGACCGGGCCGGGCCCATGTGTGGGAACAGAAGTCACCATCGTTTTCTCCATTCGGCGCCCCGCATCGGCGGTTCGCCAGACCAATAACCAAGACCCACTGCCGACGATGTGACGGTCAGGGGGCAACCTGCACGAACCTCATTTCAGGAGGGAAAGACCCACAATATCGCGGGAATGGCGCGACGTTCGCACGCCGCGTCCATTCGCTCTCGGCCAGCCGCCAAAGCAACCCGACGATCGCATCTTCCACGCACCGGAAAGATGGTGCGTCTCGTGCGGTCGCCCCCGTGACCTACAGACATCGCCCCCCAGTTGGGCTGAACTCGTTGTACGGGATCGCCCGGATCACACAAAGTGAAATTTGTCAGAAAACTGTCGATGCAGTTTACGAAATTGCCTTTTAAATGCGTGGATTATGGCAGCTACAAAGCTGCAAATCTGGCGATTGTTTCCGGGCGCGTTCGGGGCCGCCCCGGCATGGAGCCAAAAAAACATGAGGGTTGTGCCCTGCCATTTTGCCGCCCTGCAACCTGAAGCTGTGTATTGTTTCCGGATCGCCTCAAAATCAAAATCGTTTTGAATGTGGCGGGAGTTGGATGGCGGTGAAATTCAGCTGTTGGCTGACCCTGCGTCAATCGGCATCGTTTCAGGCCTTTTGTTCCGAACCGGAAACGATCGCGCCACATTTTGCCCGAATCGTCCCGTTTCGGGATTGGACCGCCCCCGGTTGAGCGCCCGATTGCATGGCGCGCGGGCCGGCGGACCGCCACGGAGCGCTCGCGGCTTCGAGGGCGCTCGACGACACGCGAGCTGCAGGAATTCGGCCATTCTTATGACGCGACCGGCCCGGCAGTGTGGAAACCAGCAGCAGGCCCACGGGAAAGCCAGGGCTCTCGGCAGGCTTGGAATTAATTTATTTGAGCGCTCAATAAAACTTGATAAGGTGTGCGCAGCGACCAACCTGGAGTTACCCATGACCCCCCCTGCCACACAGGCCATAGACCTGCCCAACGACCATGACCGCAAGGGACTGCCCGCCTGGAGTTACTTCAACACCGAGATGCTGGAGATGGAAAAGGACCTGTTGTTCCGGTCGCATTGGCAGCTTGTCTGCCATGCCAACGACCTGCCGGAGGCCGGCGATTTCGTCACGCTGGACTGCGTGGGGGAACGCGCGCTGGTGATCCGGGGCAAGGATGGCGAGCTGCGGGCCTTTCACAACCTGTGCCGGCATCGCGGATCGCGAGTGGTGGCCGGGGAACAGGGCAATTGCAAGAACGCGATCATCTGCCCCTTCCACGGCTGGGTCTACAACCTTGACGGCACGTTGCGCGGGGCGGCGCAGCCCGACAC
The DNA here is from genome assembly GCF_019802205.1 of Roseovarius atlanticus. Classification (GTDB taxonomy): domain Bacteria; phylum Pseudomonadota; class Alphaproteobacteria; order Rhodobacterales; family Rhodobacteraceae; genus Roseovarius; species Roseovarius atlanticus_A. The sequence goes on along the minus strand of NZ_JAHVHQ010000003.1, from coordinate 1,155,820 downwards.
CCTGCCCGAGCTGGATCCCGTCGCCTTTGGCTTGAAGGCGATCGAGCTGGACCTGTGGCGGGGGTTCGTCTTCGTGCGGTTCCGCCCCGGCCCGCAACCCGCGATATCAGAGGTGCTGTCGCGGTTCGATGCCGAGATCGACCAGTACGACCTTGAAGGGCTGATGCCCTCGGGCGAAGGGTTCTATGCCGACGTGGCGGAGGTGAACTGGAAATGCATCCGCGATGTGGACAACGAAGGCTATCACGTGCCCATGGCCCATCCCGGCCTGCAGGACCTTTTCGGGTCCAACTATTATGACGAGGATTTCGAGGACGGCGCGTCGCGCTCCTATTCCGAGTTCCGCGAGGCGAACCACCGCCTGTGGAGCGTGCGGGCCTACACGTCCATTTTGCAGGCGCCGCCCAAGCTGGACGAGAGCCATGCCAGGGCCTGGCTCTATATCGGCATCTTCCCGAATTGCGTGCTTGGCATTTATCCCGATTGTGTCAAATTCTACCAGGAATTCCCGGTGGAGTATGGCAAGACCATGCAGCGCGGAACGACCTACAGGCTGGGCACCGAAGACCGCCGGATGCGGCTGTCGCGCTATCTCAGCAGCCGGATCGACAGGCTGACCTCGGAAGAGGACGAGGAACTGGTGCGCTGGTCCTGGGAAGCGGCGTTTTCCAGCGGCTATGACGGGGTGATCCTGTCGGACCTGGAAAACACCGTGCGCAGCTATCACGACTGCCTGCGCGAGCTGTTCCCGGTGCTGAACGAGGACGAGCCGCCCAAGGGCACGGTGGCCGCGCGCAACGCCGAGTTGCTGGCGCAGAAAGTCGCCGCCGAATGAGTACCGGACCCGTCTCCGGCAGAGGCGCACCCTGATGGCATGGCGCTTTGACCGCGAGGCGGGACAGGGCCTCAAGCTGATCAGCCCGACATTCGGCTATGTGCTGGTGATGCTGGCCGCGCCGTTGTTGATGGTGGTCACCTTCAGCTTCTGGACGCAGGATTACCTGACGATCGACACGACGCTGACGCTGGACAATTACCGCGAAGCGTGGACGCAGCCGCTCTACCAGGTGCTGATGTGGCGCTCGCTGAAGATCTCGCTGATCGTGACTGTGGTGACGGTGCTCTTGGCCTTTCCCATCGCCTATTACCTGTCGTTTCACGTCAGGAAGCGCAAGGCGCTGTGGCTGTTCCTGATCACGGTGCCGTTCTGGACAAGCTACCTGCTGCGGGTGTTCCTGTGGAAGGTGATCCTGGGCTATAACGGCGTCTTCAACACCACCCTGATGGGCCTGGGGTTCATCGAAGAGCCGCTGACGTTCCTTCTTTACAACCTGAACGCGGTGGTGATCACGCTGGCCCATGCCTGGGCGCCCTTCGCGATCCTGCCCATCTTCGTGGCCCTGGAGAAGATCGACCGCTCGCTGCTGGAGGCCGCGACAGACCTTGGCGACGGGCCGGTGCGGCGGTTTTTCCGCGTGACGCTGCCGCTGGCGATGCCCGGCATCGTGGCTTCGACCCTGATCGTGCTGATCCCGACGGTGGGCGATTTCATCACGCCGCGGCTGGTGGGCGGCACCGACGGGCTGATGATCTCGAACATGATCCAGATCCAGTTCGGCAAGGCCAACAACGCGCCGCTGGGGGCGGCGCTGGCAGTGTCGGCGATGGTGGTGATCGGGCTGATCAGCGCGGGCATCTTCTTTGCCGGCAAGAAACTCGGAGGACGCGTACGATGAAATGGCTCTCGGTCAAGTGGCTGACGATCTACGCCGTGGTCTACATGATCTTTCTCTATGCGCCGGTCATCCTGCTGCCGCTTTTCGCGTTCAACACCTCGACGATCATCGCCTTCCCCCTGTCCGGCTTCACCACCGAGTGGTTCGTGGGTTTGTGGCATACCGACACGTTGCACACCGCGCTGGGCAATTCGATGATCGTGGGGCTGACCACGGCGGTTCTGAGCACGCTTCTGGGCGCCTTCGCCGCGCGCGCCTCGGCGCGGTTCGCCTTTCCCGGCAAGACCGGGATCGTCGGGCTGATCATGCTGCCGCTGGTGCTGCCCGAGATCATCGTGGCGGTGGCGCTCTTGGTGATGCTGAACCAGTTGGGGATGCCGCTGTCGCTGTGGACGGTGGTGGCGGGGCATGTGCTGATCTGCACGCCCTTTTCCATCGCCATCCTCAGCTCGGCCTTCCGGGGGCTGGACCGCGAGCTGGAGGAAGCCTCGTTCGACCTGGGCGAGTCGCGCTGGGGCACGTTCCGGCGCGTGACGCTGCCGCTTGTGCTGCCGGGCGTGATCTCCAGCCTGCTGATCACCTTCACCATCAGCCTCGACGAGTTCATCATCGCCTTCTTCCTGACCGGAACCGACGTGACCCTGCCGGTCTATATCTGGAGCCAGCTGCGCTTTCCCGCCAAGCTGCCGTCGGTCATGGCGCTGGGCACGATCCTGCTGGCGGTCTCGGTCCTGCTGCTGATCGCCGCCGAGGCGCTGCGCCGGCGCAGTGCCAGCCGGCAGGGTGTCGACACCACGCTGGCCGGGGTTTGAACCATGAGCGGAACGAGTGACATGCAAGACGACAGGACGCCGATGATCGAGATCCGCGACGTGGTCAAGAAATTCGGCAGCTTCACGGCGCTGCACGGCATCACCGCCGATATCCGCGAGGGCGAGTTCTTTTCCCTGCTCGGCCCGTCGGGCTGCGGCAAGACGACCTTGTTGCGCACCATCGCGGGGTTCGAGCCCACCACCAGCGGCACCATCGCCATCGACGGCAAGAACATGGAGGGCATTCCGGCCAACGACCGGCCCACCAACATGGTGTTCCAGAGCTACGCGATCTTCCCCCACCTGAACGTGGAGGAAAACGTGGGCTATGGCCTGAAGACCCGGAAGATGCCGAAAAAGGACATCGCCCGGGAGGTGGCCGAAGTGCTGTCGCTGGTGGACATGGAAGGCTATGGCAAGCGCAAGGCGCACGAGCTGTCGGGCGGTCAGCGGCAACGCGTGGCGCTGGCGCGCGCGCTGGTGATGAAGCCAAAGGTGATCCTGCTGGACGAGCCCTTGTCGGCGCTGGACAAGAAGCTGCGCGACCAGATGCAGGTCGAGCTGCGCAGCCTGCAACGCTCGATCGGGATCACCTTCATCCTGGTGACCCACGACCAGGAGGAAGCGCTGATCATGTCCGACCGGATCGCGGTGATGTTCGAGGGGCAGATTGAACAGCTGGACACGCCCGAGGGCCTGTACCGGCGCCCGGTCAACAAGCGGTTGGCGTCCTTCATCGGGGTGATGAACTTCCTGTCTGCCAAGGTGACGGAAGAGACCGGCACCCACCTGACGCTGGATATCGACGCCCTTGGCAAGATCGAGCTGCCGCGCGCCAGCCTGGGCGACGACATCGGCCCCGACAGCATCGGCACCGTCGGCGTGCGGCCCGAGATGCTGACGGTGCTGTTCGACCAGAACGACTGGTCGCAGAACAAGGTCGAGGGCGAGGTGGTCGATACCGAGTATTACGGCGACATGACCTATTACAAGGTGCGCCTGCCCGGCCGGGACGCGCCGCTGAGCATCTCGATGCGCAACACCGCGGGCCGGTCGGTGGTGCCGCCCGGCAGCCCGGTCACGGTCGGCTGGGGGGCGGAATCGATCGTCGTCTTCGGGGACTGAAGCCATGCGCGTGACCGACCTGATCGACGCGCAGCGAGACGGCCACGCGATGGCGCAGGCGTTCTATACCTCGCCTGCCGTGTTCGAGGCGGACCGCCGCGCGATATTCGGGCGCGAGTGGATGCTGGCGGGGCATGTCTCGGAACTACCGGACCCCGGCGACTATTTTCTGTGCGACATCCTGAAGGACAGCGTGATCCTGTGCCGGGACCACGCCGGCGACGTGCGGGGGTTCGCCAATGTCTGCCGGCACCGCGGCTCGCGCCTGTGCATCGAGCCGCGGGGGAACGTGCGACGTCTGACCTGCCCCTATCACGCTTGGGTCTTCAACCTGGATGGCAGCCTGTTCAGCGCGCGGATGCTGGAAGAGCATCACGACAGGGACGCGCTGGGGCTTTTCCCGGTCGCGGTCGAGATACTGGAGGGGCTGATCTATATCTCGCTGGCCGACGATCCGCCGGATTTCGCACCGATGCGGAAGGCGCTGACGCCCTGCCTGGCGCCGTTCGACCTGGCCAACACCAGGATCGCGCATCGCGAGACCTATCCGGTCGCGGCCAACTGGAAGCTGCTGCTGGAAAATTACAACGAGTGTTACCACTGCACCCCGGCGCATCCGGAATTCTCGCGCAGCCATGTCACGCATCTGTCCGACGAGCGCATCACCCCGCTGAACGACGCGATGGCGGCACGCTCGGCGGCCTGCAACGTGCCCGTGGATTTCATCGACCGTGTCGGCAAGCACGCGCCCGCGCCCGGCGTCGATTTTGCCTATAGCCGCTATGCCCTATACGACGGGTTCCTGACCGGAAGCGAGGATGGCAGGCCGCTGGCGCCCCTGCTGGGGCAGATCGGCGGCCATGACGGCGGCGCGTCGGATGTCTACGTGGGGTTTCTCAACCCGATGCTGCTCTATTGCGATCACGCGGTGCTGTATCGGTTTCTGCCCATCGACGCGGACACCTGCGCGCAGGAGATCATCTGGATGGTCCATGCCGACGCGCGGGAGGGCCGCGACTATGATCTGGGTCGCCTGACATGGCTGTGGGACGTGACCACGAAGGCCGACAAGCGCATCGTCGAGGACAACGCGCGCGGCGTGGCATCGCAGCATTACGTGCCCGGCCCGCTGGTGCCGATGGAGGGCTATCTCGCGCGCTTCATCGACGCCTACCAGACCACGCTGCGGCAACACGAGGCCCGGACATGAGCGACCTGAATTACGACGACCGCCACATCGCGCTGCTGGAGGCGCTTTGGGGCGAGGGATATCTGTCCCCCGGCGGGCCGGAGGAAGTGGCGCGCGTGGTCGAGCACGCGCCGGTCGCGGGCGCGCGGATGCTGGATATTGGCAGCGGATCGGGGGCCATCTCCATTGCGCTGGTGCGTGATCATGGCGCGGCGCATGTCACCGGAATCGACGTCGAAGCGCCCGTCTGCGCGGCGGCGCGGCGTCGGGTCGAGGCGGCGGGGCTGAGCGACCGGATCGCGATAGAGCTGGTCGACCCCGGCCCACTGCCCTTTGACGACGCGAGTTTCGACGTGGTGTTTTCCAAGGATTCGATCATCCACATTCCGGACAAGGAAACGCTGGCCGCCGACGTCTTCCGCATCCTGAAGCCTGGCGGCTGGTTCGCCGCCTCTGACTGGCTGATGTCCCATGACGACGCCCCCTCGCCCGAGATGGCGGCCTATATTGCGATGGAGGATCTGGATTTCGCCATGGCCTCTCCGGCGCGGTACGAAAAGGCGCTGGCGGATGCGGGGTTTCGCAACATCGCGCTGACAAACCGCAATCGGTGGTATCTTTCGCTGGCGCGGGAGGAACTGGCCGGTTTTTCCGGCCCGAAGCGGCCCGACTGGGAAAAGGCGCATGGCGCGGACCTGATCGCGTCGTCCATCGAGACATGGGGTGCGATGATCAAGGTCCTGGAAACCGGCGAGCATTGCCCGCATCACCTGCTGGCGCAGAAGCCCGGCTGACCCGGACGCCTTGCCCCCAAAACGAAAGCCGCCGCACCCGGTAGGCTGCGGCGGTCTTGTTTCGGAGAGGGGTCGGGGTCAGAACCCGGCCTTGATGTTCTCGAATTCCGCGATCATCTTCTCGCGCATTTCCGATCCCGGAGGCGCCTGCCAGAGGGTGTTTTCCCGCAGGGACTCGTTGCTGTCGAGCCCGACCGACTTGAGCATCTCCTGGTCCATCTCCGCCATCTGCGTGGCGTTGGAATGGCCGTAGCCCCAGGCGTTGACGATGTAATCGGCCGTTTTCGGTTCCAGCCAGGCGTTGATGAAATCGTAGAACTTGTCGTCGGAGCCTTCGCCATCCTTCAGCTTGACGTAGCCGCAGACCCAGCTTGACGCGCCTTCCTCGGTGTCGCGTTTCATCGCGATGGGATGGCCCTCGCCGCTCATGGTGGCCGAGGTTTCGTTCCACGCCCAGGCCAGTTCGACCTGGCCCGACTGCATCAGCTGCGCCAGCGACGACGAGCTGTCCCAGTAGGACAGCACATTCTGGTGCACCTTGCGCAGGAAGTCGGAGGCGTTCTGGAAATCCTCGTCGGTGGCGGTGGTCCAGTCCTGCACGCCCGTGGCCAGGAAGCCGAGCGCATAGGCGTCATCCACGCTGTCGCCGATCGACACCTTGCCCATCATCGACGGGTCGGCGAAGATCTGCAGCGAACTGACCTGCTCCTCGGTCAGCTTGTCGGTGTTGTAGGTCAGCGCCGTGTTGCCCCAGTCCATCGGGACGAAATAGTATTCGCCGTCCTTCTTGTAGGCCTCGATCTCGCGGAATTCCTCGTTGAGGTCATCCCAGCGGTCGATGCGCGAGGTATCGAGCGGTTCCAGCAAGCCCGCCTCCATCCATTTCGGCACCGACTGCGAACAGGGGTGCGCGGCATCGGCCTTGAAACCCGAGCGCAGTTTCTGGAACGCCTCCTCCTCGTCGCCGAAGAAGGCGAAGGTGGGCGGCGCGCCATGTGCCTCGGTATAGGCGGTGTAGAATTCGGGGTCCTCGTAGCCGGCCCAGTCGAACACCGTCAGCTCGGGATCCTGCGCCATGGCCGTCGATGTCATCAGCGCGGCAGCTCCGGCGAGCGCGGCAATCTTCAATCGTGACGTGATCATCCATTTCTCCCTGTTTCTTGTTGTACCGGCCCGTCCGGCACGGATGCGGCAGGCCTCTGGCTGCAAAGGCTACGGGGGAAAGCCGGCTGACACAACGTTTATTTGAGCGCTCAAATAATAAGCGTGCCAGCCATCGGGCAGCGCGTCAGTCCGAAGCCATCTGCCCGGTCACGTCTTCCAGCGCGTCCTCGAGCAGGTCGAACATCTCGTCCACCTGCGCCTCGGTGATGATCAGCGGGGGCGAGAAGACCGCCATGTTGATCAGGGGCCGCACCAGGAGGCCGCGCTTTTCGCAGGCCTCGTCCAGCAGCGCGCCCAGCTTGCGCTCGGCCGCGAGCGACGTGCCGGGCGTGTCGGGCCGCCCCTCGATACAGCCTAGAAGGCCCATGCCGCGCAGGTCGCCGACGATGGGGAACCTCTCCAGCGCCCGCAGGCGGGCCTGGAATTTCGGCGTGATCGCGCGGGCATGTTCCAGGATGCGCTCTTCTTCCATGATCTCGATATTCTTCAGCGCCGCGACACAGCAGACCGGATGCGCCGAATAGGTGTAACCGTTGGAAAACAGGACGTTCTCGTCCGGTCCGGTCATCCGTTCCATCACGCGGTCCGAGATGATGCAGGCGCCGAGCGGCAAATAGCCCGAGGTCAGCCCCTTGGCGCAGGTGATGATGTCGGGGGTGATGCCGAACACGTCTTGGGACGCGAACCAGTGGCCCAGCCGGCCGAAGGCGGTGACGACCTCGTCGGAGATATAGAGGATGTCGTGCTTGCGGCAGATCTCGAGCGTGCGCTGGTGATAGCCTTCCGGCGGGATGATCACGCCACCGGAACACAGGATCGGTTCGGCGATGAAGGCACCGATCCTGTCGGCGCCGACCTCGGCGATCATGTCTTCCAGATCCGCGACCTTGGCGTCGCACCAGTCCTCGGCGCTCATGCCGTCGGGGCGGGTGTAGGGGTTCACGTCGGGCAGAAAGCGGACCAGGCGTTTCTCGACGTCGAAGCGGCTCTTGTCGCGTTCCTTGCCGGTCACGGTCGAGGCCAGGTAGGTCGAGCCGTGATAGCCCTTTTCGCGGGCGATCACGATCTTCTTGTCGGGCCGGCCCAGGGCATTGTTCATGAAATGCATCGTGCGCAGGGCGGTGTCGACGGCGGTGGAGCCGCCGGTGGTGAAGAACACGTTATTGAGGTCACCGGGCGCCAGATCGGCGATCTTCTTGGCGAGGATCGTCGAGGGATCGGTGGTCGTGGTCCAGGGCGAGGTATAGGGCAGCCGCACCACCTGTTCGGCGATGGCCGCCGCCATGTCCTTGCGGCCATAGCCGATATTGACGCACCACATGCCGCCCGGCCCGTCGATATAGCGCTTGCCGTCGGCATCCCACAGGTAGATGCCCTCGGCGCTTTCGATCGGGTGATAGTCGCTCTCCTGCCAGGCATCCATGGCCGCCCAGGGGTGGATCTGGTGATTGCGGTCCCATTCGTTCAGCAGGTCCGGCGAGGTGCCGTTGGTCATGGTGCGGGGAAGCGTTGTCATGTCGTGCTCTCCTAAGTCGTCAGAACGCCCCGGGCGGGGGCGCGGTCGGGCCGTTGGCCCGCCCCGGGCTAGGATCGCGTCATGTGTGTTCCAGGTCATGCGCCGTTTTCCCGAGCCTTGGCAACAGTCATAGCGAAGGGCCGATTTGGCGTAAAGTTTTTTTGAGCGCTCAAACAAAAACAATTAGAATGACATTGCCGTGCCGGTATGGAAAAAACGGCACCACCCTGCGGAGGAACGGGATTGACGCAAGACATCACGAAAAGCACCGAAAAGCCACGCAAGGAGCGCAAGGCGAACGCGAACAAGCGCCGGCGGCAATTGCTGGAGGCGACGCGGCGCTCGATCATCGAGCACGGGCTGGCCAGGACGACGCTGGCCACCGTGGCGGCGGAGGCCGGCCTGTCGCAGGGGGTTGCGGTGTTTTACTTCAAGTCCAAGAACGGCCTGCTGGTCGAGACCCTGCGGGCGCATTACGAGTTCTACGACGACACGTGGCGCGCCGCGCTGGCACAGGCGGGTCCGGACCCCATGGACCGCCTGATGGCGCTGATCACGGCGGATTTCTCGGAAGATGTGTGCTCGGCGGAATCGCTCTCGCTCTGGTTCGCGTTCTGGGGAGAGCAGACATTCGTGCCGCAATATGCCGAAGTCTGCCGCGAGTTCGACCGCGACCGCGTGGCGGCGATCCGCGAAGCCTGCGCCGCGCTGATGACCGACGCGCCCGAGGAAGAGGTGCACCGGGTGGCGCAGTGGATCGACACGCTGACCGACGGGTTCTGGCAGAACCTGCACCTGCAACCCACGCGCATGACCCCGGCGGAGTGTCTCGCCTCGACCCGCGCGATGATCGACGCGCTGATCTGAGCCGGGCGCGGCGGCGGGCGGACAGGTCCATGCGCCGGGTCGCGCGGCGGCAATTGCACGAACCGGGGCGCAGGGCGTTGATGGGAGGGATGTCATCTGCTACGCGGTTCGAGGTGACTTTCCCAACCTGAGCCCGGGCCGACCGATGCCAACGCCGCCGAAGGCCACATGCCTTCTCTTGACCTACCAACAGCAGGACCACGTCGCCGAAACGGTGCAATCCGCGCTGCAGCAGGACTGCGCGCCGATGCAGATCGTTCTGTCGGACGACGCCTCGCGCGATGATACGTTCCTGCGCATGAAAGAGGTGGTCGACAGGTATGACGGGCCGCACGAGGTCGTTCTGAACCGCAACGAGACCAACCTGGGCGTCAACGAGCATCTCAAGAAATGTCTCGAGATGTGCCGGGAGGACATCATCATCGCCGCCGCCGGCGACGACCTCTATTACCCGCACCGCAACCGGCGGATCCTCGAGGCATTCGCGGCGCACGACCCGCTATTGGTGTTCTCGCACGCGGATGTGACCACGCTGGACGGGGCCCCTGCCCCGGCGCTGTATCGCAAGGCGACGTTCTATTCGACCACCGACCCGTTGGCCGCCGCGAAATCGCTGTCGCTGTACCTTGGCGCCACCTGCGCGTGGCATCGGTCGCTGTATCGCAAGTACGGGCCGATGATGTTCGACAATACCTACGAGGACCTGATTCTCGGGTTTCGGGCCGCTCTGGAAGGCCGGGCGCATTTTATCGACGAGGCGTTGCTGGCATACCGGACGGGATCGGGGCTGACCAACACGAAACCTCAGCGGTTCACCGCAGAAAGCTACCGGGCGCAGCGACTGCGCGAGATCGAAAGCAACACCTGCGTCTATCGTCAACGCGTGGCTGACGCAGAGACCTTCGGGCTTGGCCCCGATCACGAGATTTCAAAACTCCTGGCCGACCGCGTGGCCGACGGAGAGGTGCGCGCCGCCTTTGTCGAGAAAGGCTGGGCGGGTCTGGCACCGTATTTTGGCCGTCACCCGCTGCAGGTCATTTCGCGCGGCGTGTCCGAGACCCGGCGGCGCAAGAAGCGCATGGCCGCGGCCTGACGCCTGATCCCGCGCCTCAGCCGAGATCCCACCGATACTGCGGAATAGCGAGGCTGCGCGCGCCGAACATCTCCTTCTGTCGGGACAGCCCTACATTGAGCTCGCGGCCTTCGGCCGTGGTCGAGATGCCGAAGCTGAACCAGTCGCGGTCCGCGAAGGTTTCGTTGACAAGGGACTGCACCACCAGGTCCAGCGCGCCGAGGTCGCGCCCATCCCCGGACGAGGCCATGTACTGGCAGTGCACGGTGCGCCCGAAATCGAAGAGGACGACACCGGCCAGCATGCGCGCGCCCTCGAAGGCCGCAAAAAGGCGGATTCGCTTGGGAAACGCCGCGTTGAGGCGCGTGATCTCGTCCAGCGAATGGGTTGGCCGTGCGTCGTGGCGCTGATCAAGCACCTCGCCCAGGATATCCCAGAAGGCGGCGAAATCGGTGGTCTCGGAGGTTGTCAGCCCCGCCTTGGCGGCCTTCTTGGCCCCGTATTTGCGGCCGCTGCTGAATGACAGCTTGCGGCGCAGGGGAATGGCCGCGCTCAGGTCGGTGCGGACCTGCCGGGCACCGGCGTTGCACAGCGCATAGATATCGGCCTCGGCCGGCTGCGCGTGGAATATATGCGGCACGGGCTTATAATTCAGCGCCCCGATCCCCTGCCTGAGAAGATCGTCGCGCAGGCTGGCGAAGATCTGAACCACCTGTGCGGCCGAGGTCGCGGGCTTGACCAGCAGGCCGCCGAAGGTCAGGCCGCCATGGGATTGCAGCGTGTCGTCCACCCGGTTCGCGGGCAGGCAGGCGATGATCTTGCCGTCGCTTTCGAAGATCAGGGAATGATCGTCGAAACGGTCGGAATGGTAGTCCATGAAGCGGCGGTCATGCAGGAACGTGCCGTTCGTCGCGGCGGCTACGAAGTCGTTCCACGCAACGGAAAGATCGGGCGTGTAGCGCTTGATTTCGATGTCGCCGCTCATGTCGCCTGCCACTTTGCCAGGCCGACCCCTGTGCGCCCCATGTCGTTGCCGTTGTAGAACAGGTACTGTGCCCCATCCGGCGCCCTGATATGCGCGGGATAGCAGGTCATGTCGCTGTCCCAGCTTCCGGGCGATCCCAGTGGCAGTTCGACATCGTCCGTGCGGGTGAATTCCACACCGTCCGGCGAGGTGAAGCGGAAGGCCGCATATTGCTTGGCGCGGGTGTCGGAGGTCGCGCGCAGTTCCCATGTGCCGTCCTCCAGCCGGGTCGCGCGGGGGCGGCCGATGCGGTATTCGTCGCCCGAGGGCGTGATGATGCGCTGCGCGGCCGCGTTGTCGAAGGTGACACCGTCAGGGCTGGTCAGCGTCCAGCAATCGTAGCGGGGATAGAGCCGCCCGCCGATCTCCTCCCACCCGTCGCCACGGGAGATCCACGCGCGAAAGCGGCCATCCGGCAGGCGGGCGATGGAATGCAGCGCGCCTATGAACGGTCCCTCGGGGCAGCGGTCGAGCACCGGGGTGGTACTCACCCGCTGAAAGCTGTCGCCGCGATCCCGACTGATGGCGAGGCCGGTGAAGGCCAGGAATTTCGCCTTTTCCACCAGCTGGAAGCCCACGTAATACAGCCGCAACTCGTCCGGCGCGATCTCGATCACGTCGCCCAGGATAAGGCCGTTGTCGTCGAACATGCCCGGTGCGCCGAGATCCAGCACGGGGGCCGTGGAGCTGGCCTTGACCCGGGTCGGATCGTCGGCCGCGACATCGACCCAGCCGATGCGGCTGATGCCGTGTGCGTCGCGCATCCCTCCGAAAATGCGTATCGTCTGCTCGTCGCGCAGCCACGGGCATGGCGTCATGAAGGAATGCTGCGCCCAGTCGAGGGTTCCGTCGGGGCTGAAGATATGCCCCTGTTTCAACCAAGCCATATCAGGGCTTGATCCGGTAGTAGCGGTAGGAGGACACCTTGGCGGCCTCGGCCGGATTGCCGTTCAGGATCAGGCCCGGTGTGTCAAAGCTCTTGGTGACGGCGGCGGCCATGCCGACAAGGCAATCCTCGGCCAGGTGGACGTTGTCGGCCAGCGCCGCGTTCACGCCCAGAAAGCTGCGCGCGCCAATGTCGCAATAGCCCGAAACCACGACATGCGAGGACAGGAAGCAGTTTTGACGGATGCGGGACTGGTGCCCGATATGGTTGCCCGACCACAGCACGCAGCCGTCCTCGATCGTCACGCCATGCTGCACCACGTTGTTCTCGAAGATAAAGACGTTCTCGCCCAGTTCGGCGGTGCGCCAGACCATCGCGCGCGGGCTGATGAAATTGGCAAGGAGGTATCCGTGCGCCTTGGTCGCCTCGATCAGGCGGGCGCGGATCCGGTTGAGCTTGGTCGAGGTCACCGCCACATGGGCGTCGGTCCTGGCCGGATCGAAATGCGACGGGGCGTCTTCGAGCGGGACCACGGGAAGGTCGAACTTGACGGTTTCGTCAAGGTACTCGCGTTCCACCGCGAACCCGACAACCGTGTAGTCGCTGTCGACGGTGAAATACTCATAGGCGATATCCGCGAACTCGCCGGCTCCCACGATCAGGATATCTTTTGACATTCCAAACCTTTCTGTGCCCGGTGGGCCGGGCCGTCTCTCTTCGGTGCCCGGCTATTTCAAATCGTCGTTGCGCGGTTTATAAACATGGACCAATGCAGAAGCGAGTCGTAATCCCTTGCCGCTAAGTGACTGTCGCCTAATAGATTTACCCAAGGTTTCGGACGCGCGAGGCAACCTGACCTTCGTCGAGGGGCACAATCACATCCCGTTCGATATCAAGCGGGTCTACTATCTTTACGACGTGCCCGGCGGCGCCGACCGGGGCGAGCATGCGCACAAGGACCTGCACCAGTTCGTGATCTCGATGTCGGGCAGTTTCGATCTGCTTCTGGATGACGGGTTCGAACAGAAACGGTTCCAGCTGAACCGTCCCTATTACGGAATCTACGTCTGCCCGATGATGTGGCGCTACTTGGACAATTTCTCGTCCGGCTCGGTCTGCATGGTTCTGGCGTCGGGCCCCTATGACGAAGACGATTACATCCGCGACCGCGACGAATTTCTCAGAGCGGTGGGGGCGGCGTGAACGTCCCCTTCCTCGATCTGGCGGCGGCCCGCGCGGGCATCCAGGCGGAGCTCGACCGCGAATTGCTGCGGGTCGCGCAGTCCGGCAGCTATGTCATGGGCCCCGAGCTGGAGCGTTTCGAAGACGCCTTCGCGGCCTATGTCGGTGCCGGCGCCTGCATCGGGACGGCCAACGGTCTGGATGCGCTGCACCTTGGGCTTCGCGCGCTGGGCATCGGGCCGGGCGACGAGGTGATCGTGCCGTCGAACACCTATATCGCGACCTGGCTTGCCGTCAGTCAATGCGGCGCGGTGCCGGTGCCGGTGGACCCCGTCGAGGACACGCACAACATCGACCCCGACGCCGTTGCCGCTGCGGTCACCGGGCGCACCAGGGCCATCCTGCCGGTGCATCTCTACGGTCAGCCGGCCGACATGGACGCGCTGAACGCGGTGGCCGAAACCCACGGGCTGAAGGTGCTGGAGGACGCGGCCCAGGCGCATGGCGCGCGCTACAAGTCGCGCCGTGTGGGCAGCGACGGCACCGCGGCGTGGAGCTTTTATCCCACCAAGAACCTGGGCGCGCTGGGCGATGCCGGGGCGCTGACCACATCGGACGACGACGTGGCGCAGAGCGTCAGGTTGCTGCGGAATTACGGCTCGGAACGGAAATACGAAAACGACATCCGTGGCTTCAACAGTCGTCTCGATCCCCTTCAGGCCGCCGTGCTGGCGGTCAAGCTGCGGGTTCTGGACGACTGGACAGAGCGTCGCCGCGCCATCGCGCGCGACTATTCCGATGCCTTTTCCCGCGCCGGGCTGCACGTGCCCTACGTGCCCAACTGGGCCGAGCCGGTCTGGCACCTTTACGTGCTGCGCCATCCCGACAGGGATCGGTTTCAGGCGCGCCTTTCCGAGACCGGCATCGGGACCGTGATCCACTATCCCATCCCGCCCCACCTGCAAAAGGCCTATGCCGACTTGGGCCATCCCCGGGGCGCATTCCCCGTGGCAGAGCGGCTGGCGAGAGAGGTCATCAGCCTGCCCATGTGCCCCGGCCAGACCGACGCGCAGACCGAGTATGTCATCCGGCAGGTCGTGGACCTCGCCTGAGACGGCCGGCTTAGCCGCCGGTTTGGCGCAGCGCCGCGATCATCCCGGCAAAGCGCGCGGAGTATTTCCGCCTGCGCCGCGCCGAGACGATGGTTGCCGGTGACAGGGTGCGCAGCGCCGTCTTCAGCACCGCCGCGGCGCAATTGGCGCGCAGCCCGTGTTTGCGCGCGGTGTAGATCTGGGAATACCCCCAGTGCCAGTTCTTGATGCGCTCGCTTGTCACCGACCCGCCCGAGGAGGCGCCCCCGGCGTGGTGCACCGCGGCGTCAGCCACATAGACCAGCCGGCCCTGGGATCGGGACAGGCGCAGGCTAAGGTCGTCATCCTCGAAGAACAGGAAGATCGCGGGGTCGAACCCGCCGATCGCCTCGAACGCGGCCCGGCGCACGAAAAGCGCGGCGCCGGAGAGGACCGGGACGACCGTGTCCCCGGTCAGTTCCCGCTTGGGCAGCCATTCGGCGCGATCCACAAGGTCGCTGCGGCGTTTGACGACCGCCCTGCCCTCTCCGTCCAGGATCCGGGGGTTGAACCCAGCCGCATCGGGATGCCGCTCCGCCGCATCGACGAGCTGTTGCAGCGTGTCGGAACACAGCGCCGTGTCGGGGTTGAGAAACAGAAGGAATTCGGTGTCGGCGCCGTCGGCGCCCCGGTTGCAGGCGCTGCCAAAGCCCAGGTTCCGCGCATTCTCGACAAGCCGTGTCGGCCCGCGCCGCGCCGCCACGACGCGGTGCACCTCCGCGCGGTCCTCCGACGCGTTGTCCACGATGACCACGGGCGTCGCGGGCGGCACGGAGGCCAGCATGTCGGGCAGGACCTCGGTGCTGTTATAGGCGACCGTGACAATCGTCACGCGCGCTTCGGCATCATTTCGAGGCATGCGAGTGCTGTCTTGCCAGGGCACGGATCCTGTGCCGGTAAAGCGGCCGCAGGATCTCACGGCGCAGTTTTTGCAACAGGCCCTCCTTGCGGCCGATCATGCTGCCGCCAAGCTCGGCAGAAATCTCGCGCACGCCGGAGGGCCATACCGTCGCCACGCGGACGTTGTGCACCCATTGCATCTGCAGGAAATTGTCCACCGGCCTGTCAAACCGTTCGGACGCGGCGAGCAGCGCGCGGGCCGCATCGCGCGTGACCAGTTGAGCGACCATGCCAAGCGCGATCCGGTCGTGGACGTGCAGCCCGATCTCGTCCGACGTGGCGATTTCCTCTGTCCGCTCCTCGCGCAGCTTTATGGGGAAACGGATGAAATCCCCGGGCTGGATGTTGGCCAGGGCGAGGTCCAGAGCCCTGGGAAAAACATCCTCCTGAAGGTGCAGGTCGTCTTCGAGGACAAGCGCGGCCTCCAGATCGTCATCGAGGATCTTCTGCCAGCACGCGCGGTGGCTGTGAAAGGCGGCGATCTCTGAGGGGCGCATCGTGAAGGGATAGGTCGGCCGCATCAGTTTGCGGCGATAGGCGTCGGCGTGGGCCTCGCTCATCTGCTGCCCGTCGACGGCGCTGACGACGTGGCACGCAAGCGGGACAGCCTGCATCATGGCTTCGACCTGCGGCAAACGCGCCTCGGCGCGCGCAAGGTGGATGATCATGCACTCGGCTTCCACTGCCCCGGCCTTTCCGCGTAGATGCAAGCAACAGTCCAGACCTACAAGTTCGGGACCCGAGATGCCAGCGCGGGCCGTCCTTCGGCCCGCAAAAAGCGACGGCACCTGGCGGCTGTTGCCGGCGGCGCGCCGAGGCTCGAAACACACCTTGGACGACTCGTCGCGAACTTTCACCAGAATGAGGCGGTCGGATCGTTCGAGACACCGCACGAGCCGCATCGCGCATTTTGGGTTTTCGGTCTGTGGCCGGAACATGTTCACGCCATGGCGCGTTCAGATGCTGGAGGTTTACGTTTTGAGTGCATGGTGCATGGGGCGGTTAGACCTGAAAGCGGGAGTTTTACATGACCCTTAACAGTACGTTCTTGAAAACCAGCTCGGTCCTCGGCCTTGTCGTTGCTCTTTCACAGCCTGCCTACGCGATGCAGTGCGCGGAGTTCAACGAGATGGATGAGGCCGGTCAGATGGAAGCACTCGAAACCATGGGTGGCCGCGAGAATATCCGCGACGAAGCGGTCGGTGCCGATGAAGGCGCAGACACGGATTCGTCGAGCGCCACCGCGGAACTTGGCGACCCTGACGATGACAATGGCGGCCGCGCCGCTGCCCGCGCCGCCGCAACCGGCTCGGACGAGGAATTGATGGTCGTGCTGAGGGAAGAATGCGCAAACAACCCCGAAATGGACATGGCCGGCATGTTCCGCGACGAAGACGAGTCGAAATAAGCGACCCGCGTCATATTGGCGGCCCCTGGATTGGGGCGGCCAAAACCTCGGCCTTTCTACAGGCCGTAACCGAAAACTACACATCAATCAGTGAAACCATCGGCATACAAGGCCGGTCGCCGGTGACAAATTCGTGCGTGGGTCGGCGCGTGTGCCAAACCGCGTTACGTACGTCTATCGGTGCGTCACTGAACAAAGTTATTCAGAAAAGCTGATTAGTGCCTGTACAAAGGCGGCCCAAGCGAATAATGCCCGGCACTTGCCGACGGCCTGAATGCCGCTCGGCCCACACCTCTTTCCCAAGAAAAGCATAGAACTCTTGAAACACACCCTTGCGAATGCGCTGGCCCGTAAGGGCTATGACGTCCTGACCCCTGTCCAGCAGGCCGTGACCCAACCGGAGCTGGAGGGCCGCGACCTGCTGGTGTCGGCACAGACCGGATCCGGCAAAACGATCGGATTCGGGCTGGCGATTGCCTCCACCCTGCTGGACGACGCGGACACATTCGGTCAGGCCGAGGCCCCGCTGGCGCTGATCGTGGCGCCCACCCGCGAGCTTGCCATGCAGGTCAAGCGAGAGCTTGCCTGGCTTTATGCCGATGCGGGCGCGGTGCTGGCCTCCTGCGTGGGCGGCATGGACATGCGGGACGAGCGGCGGGCGCTGGCGCGCGGCGCGCATATCGTCGTGGCCACGCCGGGGCGGCTGCGGGATCACATCATGCGCGGGTCGATCGACCTCTCGGCGGTGCGGGCCGCGGTGCTGGACGAGGCGGACGAGATGCTGGACCTCGGCTTTCGCGAGGACCTGGAGTTCATACTGGAACAGACGCCGGAGGCGCGTCAGACGCTCATGTTCTCGGCCACTGTGCCCAGTGCCATCGCCAGGCTGGCGCAAAGCTACCAGCGGGAGGCCGAGCGGATCTCGACCGTTGGCGCGCGGGCGCAGCATTCGGATATCGCCTACCGCGCGATGACCGTGGCGGCGCATGACAACGAGAACGCGGTGATCAACGTCCTGCGCTATTACGAGGCCCCCAACGCCATCGTCTTTTGCAACACGCGGGCCATGGTCGCGCGGATGACGACGCGGCTGTCGAACCGGGGGTTCCCGGTCGTGGCCTTGTCGGGGGAGTTGACCCAGAGCGAACGGTCGAACGCGCTGCAGGCCATGCGCGACGGGCGCGCGCGGGTCTGCGTGGCCACGGACGTCGCCGCCCGGGGCATCGACCTGCCCAAGCTGGACCTTGTGGTCCATGCCGAACTGCCCAGCAGCCATGAGACACTTCTGCACCGCTCGGGCCGCACCGGCCGCGCGGGGCGCAAGGGGGTCAGTGCGCTAATCGTCGTGCCCTCGGCCCGCAAGAAGGCGGAGCGCATCCTGAAATTCGCCAAGCTGACCGCCGAATGGACCGCCGCGCCCTCGGCGGCGGAGGTGGATGCGCAGGATCAGGCGCGCATGCTGGAGGCCGACGACTGGCAGGCCGAGATCACCGAGGGCGAGCGCGGGTCGGTCGATCAACTGCTGGAACGCTTCACGCCCGAGCAGATCGCCGCCGCCTACCTGCGCCAGTACAAGCTGCGTCATTCCGCCCCCGAGGACCTGAGCCCGGTCGGCACCGGCAAACCCGACAAGCCAAAACCGCGCGCCGCGTTCGGCCCCAGCGTCTGGTTCTCGCTGTCCGAAGGGCGCAACCAGGCGGCCTCGCCCCGGCACCTGCTGCCGATGATCTGCAAGGCGGGCGGGTTGAGCAAGGACGATATCGGCGCGATCCGCGTCGCCGATGACCTGTCCTATGTCGAGATCCGCGAGGCCAGCGTGCCCGATTTCCTGGAGGCGATCGGCCCGGGCATGACGATCGAGGGACACAAACAGCTTCGTCGCCTCGACGCGGCACCGGATCTGCCGCCCTTCCGGCCCGGCAAGCCGGAGCGCCGGTCCAAGGGCAAACCGGGGCCGCTCAAGGGGGACACACGGCCCGTCGATTGGAACGACACGCCCGAACCCCGCCGCCGCAAACCCAAGCCCGAGGACCGCAAGGACACGAAACCCCCGGCGCAAAGGCGCGAGACGAAGACCTCCGATCCGGCGGTGCATGGCCCCTTGGGTAAACCCCGACACGGGGCGCGGGGCGCCAGGGACACGCCGGACGACGCAGGCAAGGCCAGGAAGGCCAACGCCGGTGGCAAACCTGCCTCCAAGCACGCGGGCAAGGGTCCGCCGCCGCCCAAGGGCAAGCCCAGCAGCAAGAAGAACCGCGCGCGGGCGGCGCTAAAAAGAGCGTCGGCGGAAAAACCGGGACCGAAGCGGCGCTAGCATCCATACTCCTGCAGGCAAGCACGTCTTCGCCTGCACCGCCAACATTGTTCACTCTGCCAGCGCGCGCATCACGTCGATCAGGTCGGATTTGCCCTCGAAGCCGATACCGGGCAGCTCGGGCATGACGATGTGTCCCTCCTCGACCTGCACGCCGTCCGGGAAGCCACCGTAGGGCTGGAAGAGATCGGGATAGCTTTCGTTGCCGCCCAGACCGAGCCCCGCCGCGATGTTCAGAGACATCTGGTGGCCGCCATGCGGGATGCAGCGCGACGGGGACCAGCCGAGTTCATCGAGGACATCGAGCGTGCGCAGGTATTCGACAAGCCCGTATGACAGCGCACAGTCGAATTGCAGCCAGTCCCGGTCGGGGCGCATTCCGCCATGGCGGATCAGGTTGCGCGCGTCCTGATGCGAGAACAGGTTTTCGCCCGTTGCCATGGGACCGGGATAGAATTCGGCCATCGCGGCCTGAAGCTGATAGTCCAGTGGATCGCCGATTTCCTCGAACCAGAAGAGCGGGTATTGCCGCAGCATCTTGGCATAGGCGATTGCGGTTTCGAGATCGAAGCGTCCGTTGGCATCCACCGCCAGCTGCGCCTCGGAGCCGATTTCGGTCAGGACCGCCTCGATCCGGCGCTGGTCTTCGTCGATGGACGCGCCCCCGATCTTCATCTTCACCACGGTGTAGCCACGGTCGACGTAGCTGCGCATCTCATTGCAAAGCGCGGTGTCGTCCTTGCCCGGATAGTAGTAGCCCCCGGCGGCGTAGACGAAGACGCGGGGGTTCGCCTCGCGCCCCTTGGCGCCTGCCAGCAGGCGGAACAGGGGCTGTTCCTCGATCTTGGCGATGGCGTCCCAGACGGCCATGTCGATGGTGCCGACGGCGACCGAGCGTTCGCCGTGGCCGCCGGTCTTTTCGTTCTGCATCATGGCCGCCCAGATCCTGTGCGCGTCCAGGTTGCTGCCGTCGTCGTTCAGGAGCGATGCGGGGTCGGCATCGAGGATGCGGTCGCGGAAGCGTTCGCGGATGAGACCGCCCTGCCCGTAACGGCCATTGGAATTGAACCCGTAGCCGACCACGCGGCGGCCGTCCCGGACCACGTCCGTCACGACGGCCACCAGGCTTGCCGTCATCTTGCTGAAGTCGATATAGGCGTTGCGGATGGGCGACGAGATCGGCTTGGTCACTTCCCGGATATCGACGATTTTCATGGGCGTCTTCCTTGTGCGGGCGTGGCGTCGCGCCGATTTCTGTCAGGTACCCGATGTCACGGCAGCGGAACGTGCAGCACGTAGCGGAACAGAGCGAAGAACGCGATCATCACCGCCGCGCCGCTGCCGGCATAGAGCACCGCCGTCATCGGCGTCCACCTGTCATGCATCGCCGCAATGAGCCCGCCCGCGAAGGCGATGGCGCCGCTGGCCAGAAAGCCGATATGCGGGATGGCAAGGCATCCGGCGAACATGGCCACGATCAGCAGGACCCGGCGCCACCAGGTGCCGGTGCCGAAGCCGCCGCTGTCGCCGGGATGCAAAAAGCGCGTGATCAGCGACAGCCCGGCCGTCAGGATCATCAAGATCGCGACGGTGCGGGGAAACACCTGGCTGTCGCGGTCGGAATAGCCGGTGGTGTCGTAAAGCGCGATGATCCCCATGAGCACGAAGAGCGCGGAAATCACCAGCGATCCGATGTGGCCGTCCGGGTGGCGTCGATGGTCTGGCATCAGGTCTGCTCCCGTTCTTTCCTGCGGCGCCGGCGTGCGGTGTAGAGCGGCAGGATGAGGGTGATCAGCGTGAACGCGATGATCCCCTGCGAAATGGGCCGCCCGAAGAACATGCCGAAGAGGTTGCCCGTGGCCGAGCCGATGGTCCAGCCCTGCACGAAGCCCTGTTCGGCGATGGGGCCGAGGATCAGGCCCAGCACGATGGGCGAGGCCGCGAAACCGAAGCGCCCCACGACCCAGCCGAAGACGCCGAGGCCCAGCATCAGGATCACGTCGGTCACGCTGTTGCGGATCGAGAAGGTGCCGATGATCGTCATGAACCCCACCGTCGGTACGAGCACGGCCTTGGGGATGTTTACGATAGACTTGTAGGCGTAGCGCCCGATCAGCAGGCCCGCGGGCAGCATCAGGACCGTGGCGATCAACAGGCCATAGATGAAGGTAAAGACGATCGAGCCGCTTTGGCTGAACATCGTCGGCCCGGTGCGCACGCCCTGCACCAGGAGCGCCCCCAGGACGATGGCGTCGGGCGGCGTGCCGGGAATGCCCAGCACCAGCGTCGGGATGAAGCCGCCGCCCACGGTGGCGTTGTTGGCCGATTCCGTTGCAAGGATGCCGTCGGGCTCGCCCTCGCCGAATTTCTGGTGGGGCTTGCCGGTGCGCTTGGCCTCGGAATAGGCGACGAGGCCCGCGACCGAGCCGCCCGCGCCGGGCAGGATGCCGATCAGCGTGCCGATGACCGACGACCGGATCAGGTTGATCTTGGAGCGCGCGGCGATGCGGAAGGCCTCGCCGATGCGGACCGAGCGCACGTCCTCTTCCACCTTGAGGTGGCGGTCGGGCGTCGCCACGAGGTCGATCAGCACCGGGATACAGTACAGGCCGATCAGCGCGCCGATGACGCCGAATCCGCCGACCAGCATCTGGCTGCCGAAGGTCAGACGTATATCGGCCGAAACCTCTGCCACGCCGACCGTCGACAGCAGCATCCCGAAGGCACCCCCCGCCAGCCCCTTCATCAGGTTGCCGGTGGACAGCGACGCGATCAGCGACAGGCCAAAGATCGACAGCCAGAAATATTCTATCGGCCCGAAGGCCAGCGCCACCTTCGACAGGGGCGGCGCCAGCAGCAGAAGCGAAAACGCCCCCACCAGCCCGCCGACGACCGAGGCGAAACAGGCGAGTGCAACCGCAAGGTCGCCATCGCCGCGTTTCGCCATCGGGTAGCCGTCAAACGTGGTGGCGATGGCCGAGGGCGTGCCGGGCGTATTGAGCAGGATCGCCGCATAGGCCCCGCCATAGATCGCGCCGGTATAGATCGCGCCCAGGAGGATCAGCGCCGAGGCGGGATCCATGCTGAACGTGATCGGCACCAGCACGGCCAGCGCCATCGTTGCGGTAAGGCCCGGGATCGAGCCGACAATCGTGCCCGCCACGACACCGAACAACGCCAGAACGAGGTTGAACGGTGTCAGGGCGGACAGGAAGTGACCGAATTCCATGTGTCGGGCCTTTGCGCCGGGTCAGCTTATTCGATCAGGCCCGCTTCGCGCGCGTCGCTGAGATATTCCTCGCTGCGCGCGGCCATGAAATCGTCCATGCCGTCCGCCTCGACATCCAGCATCGCAAAGCCGTTATCCAGCATCTGCTGACGGAACTCGGGGTCGTTGTTGATCTCGGCGATCATGTCGGACCACATCTGCGTAACCTCGTCGCTGGCCGAATTCGGCAGGGCGATACCGCGATAGGCGCCGCCCACCATGTCATAGCCCAGTTCCTTGAAGGTCGGCACGTCCGGGAAAAGCGGGTGGCGTTCCTCCATCGCGACGGCCAGCATCCGCACCTCTTCGCCTTGGGTCGCGGCGACGGTGGAATAGCCCCACTCGGCCTTGACCTGGTTGCCCAGAAGCGCGGTCACGGCGGCCCCGGTGCCTTTGAACGGCACATAGGTGGTCTGGATTTCGGCCATCTTGTCGAACTTGATATGCGCCAGGTGGTTGGCCGTGGCCTTGCCCGAGCCCGACATGGTGACCTGCGCCGGGTTCGCCTTGGCGTCCTCGATCAGGTCCTCCAGCGTCTGGTAGGGGCTGTCGGCCCGCACGATGATCGCGTCGGGCGTGAAGTGGAACATGTGGAAGACGTTCAGGTCTTCGGTCGCGAACCCCACGTCCTTTTGCGCCGGCTTGATGATGATATGGGGCAGGTTCACACCCATGATCGTCTGGCCATCGTCGCTGAGACCGTTGAGCGTGGCCCAAGCCACCGCGCCGCCGCCGCCGGGCTGGTACGAGATCACCATGTCCTGGCCGAACTTGTCCTTGAAGAACGGCTGTTGGAAGCGCGCGGAAATGTCGGATTCTCCGCCGGGTCCGAACGGGATGATATAGTTGACCGGCCCGTTGAGTTCGGCCGCGGTGCCGCCGGTGGCCAGCGATGCGGTCACGGCCAGGGCCGCGCCCATCTTCAGAAATGTTCTTTTCAGCATGTGTTCCTCCCAGAGCTGTTTTATGTCGGCGTTTTCGCCGCCTTGATTACGCGTTGGCCTCCTTCAACGCGGTCATGAAACGGTCGCGGATCACGACCGGATCGGTCTTGATGACCGAAACGGGGATGTTCCCGCTTTCGCATTTGCACACGATCACGGTCATCCTGTCACTGTCCAGCGCGTCTTTCATGACGGCTGCGCAGTCTTCGGCCTGGCACTCGATGACGTTTTCGCACCCGCAGGCCTCGGCCACCTTTGCCAGCGACGTTTTCATGCCGGCATAGGTCGGCTGGTCGCCGGTGGAGCCGTAGCTGCCATTGTCGATGATCAGCAGGATGAAATTGTCGGCCACGTTGTTGGCGATGGTGGGCAGCGTGCCGAAATTGGTCAGCACCGAGCCGTCGCCGTCGATCGAGATCACCTTTTTCGACTGCGCCAGCGCCACGCCCAGCCCGATGGACGAGGCCAGGCCCATGGTGCCCAGCATGTAGAAATTGGTCGGCTGGTCATCCAGCATGTGCAATTCCTGGCTGGGCAGGCCGATGTTGCAGACGACGAAATGGTCCGAGATCAGCGGGACCAGCGTGCGCAGGACGTCAGATCGGATCATGTCAGTACCCTTTCCAGAAGGTGGCATCCGTCAGGATCGCGACCGGCTTGTTGCACATGAAGGTGTATTCCAGGATCCGGTCCAGTTCTTCGGCGTCGGATTCATGATGGAAGTGATAGGTCGGGATGTGAAGCTGATTCAGCAGCGCCTTGGTGTGCACGGCCATTTCCACCTGACAGGCCACCGGCTCGCCCAGTTCTCCGCGATAGGAGATCAGCATGGGCAGCGGCATTCGGTAGAACTGCGTCAGCGTCACCAGCGTGTTGACCGTCACGCCAAGCGCGGTGTTCTGCATGATGATCGCGGGCCGCTTGCCGCCCATGAAGGCGCCGGCGCAGATGCCGATCCCTTCGTCCTCCTTGTTCGCGGGGATGTGGTGGATATCCTCGCATTGGTCGATTTCGGCAATGACCCCGGCAAGCTGTTTGCACGGGACCGTCGTGACCAGTTTGACGTCGTTCTTGACCAGATCCGCGACGATCTTTGCGTCGATGCTCACGCGCAGGCCTCCCCCTCGATACGTTCATGTTTCATGATCTTGCGCGATAAGAGAAGCTTTAACAAACCAACAATCTTTTCCCATTTGTAAATGTCTGCTTTAGTAAATCGTGCCTTTGATCCCGTTGTGAAAGCGCCCTGCCATGTCGATCACGCTGTTCAAGACCCTTATCGCCGTCGCCGAGGAAGGCAGTTTCAACGCCGCCGCGGACCGCGTCTGCGTCACCCATGCGGCGGTCGGCCAGCAGATGAAGCGCCTGGAGGAGACGCTGGGCGTGGCGCTCTTCGACCGCTCGCAGAAATCCCCGCGCCTCAATCAGCTGGGGCGCGCCATGGTGCCCAAGGCCAAGGAGGTCGTCGCCGCCTACGAGACGATTCTCGACGACCTGACCGGCGATCCGCGCCTGATCGGGGATATCGTTCTGGGGGCGGTGCCGTCGACGCTGCGCGGGCTTGTGCCCAAGGCGATGAAGGGGCTGATCGGGCAGTATCCGGACCTGCGCATCCGGCTGGTGCCGGGGTTGAGCCCGACCTTGCAGGAGATGGTCGAGACCGGCACCGTCGACGCCGCGCTGGTCAGCGAGCCGAACCGGACGCCGGCCACGATGACCTGGACGCCCTTCGCGGTGGAAAAGCTGGTGCTGCTGACCTCGGTGGAGGTGACCGAAACCGACCCAGAGCGCATCCTGTCGGCCAGGCCCTTCATTCGGCACAGCGCGTTGTCGGCCATCGGGGTGATGGCCGAGGACTGGCTGGCGCGAAGCAGGCTGAAGGTGCGCGACATGATGGAGATGAGCTCGCTCGACACGATCGCGAGCATGGTGGCGCATGACCTGGGCGTGTCGATCGGGCCGGATTTCTGCGTGCCCGACCCGATCTTCGGCAGCCTGCGCAAGCTGTCGCTGGGGCCCACGGCCCCGTCGCGGACGCTGGGCGTCCTCAGTCGGGCGGATTGTTCGAAATACCGGCTGGTCGAGCGCTTCCTGGACGAGCTGATCCGGACGGTCGAGGCCCATGGCGGGCACACGGTTTCTAAAGAGATGGCTTAGATATTCGTAAATTATCTTGCCTTGCTAAAGATCGTGTTTGCCACAGAATGAGCCCGAACGTGGATCGGACGACAGGAGCATCGGGCAGTTGGTGGCATTCAAGACCGTGGAAGACAGAACTTTGAATGATATCAGGACGATTGTCGGGGAGACCGGCTGCAAGTCGGGCCCGGATGCCGCGCGCTATTACGAAGACCCGCGCGGCAGCTTTACGGGCAAGGATTGTGTCGTTGTCCTGCCCGAGACCACCCAACAGGTGTCGCAGATCGTGCGGCTGTGCAACGAAGCCGGCATCGCGATCATCCCCTATGGCGGGGGCACCGGCGTGGTCGCGGGGCAGCTTTCGCTGGACAGCGACGCGGCCATCATCCTGTCGCTGGAGCGGATGAACCGGGTGCGCAGCGTGTCGCCGGACGATTTCGTGATGGTGGCCGAGGCCGGCTGCGTGCTGGAAAACATCCACGCCGAGGCCGAGCGGCACGACCTGATGTTCCCGCTCAGCATGGCCTCGAAGGGCAGTTGCACCATCGGCGGAAACCTGGCCACGAACGCGGGCGGCATCCAGGTGCTGCGCCACGGCAATGCCCGCGACCTCTGCGTGGGGATCGAGGCGGTGATGCCGTCGGGCGACGTTCTGGAAGAGTTGAGCCCCCTGCGCAAGAACAACACCGGCTATGACCTGCGGCACCTGCTGATCGGCAGCGAAGGCACCCTTGGCATCATCACCGCCGCCAGCCTGACGCTGAAGCCGCTCGACCCCGAGGCCGTGACGGCCTTTTGCGCCATCACCTCGCCGGCGGATGCCTTGCGGGTGCTGCGGACGCTGCGCACGGCCATCGGCAACCGCATGAACGGGATGGAATTGATGAGCGGCTTCGGCGTGGGCCTCGTGTGCGAACATTTCCCGACGCTGAGAAACCCCTTCGCCGACGACCACCCCTGGTACCTGCTGATCGATGCCGCCGGGAACCCGGGCGTGCGGGACGAGACCGAGGCGGCGCTGGCGGACTGCATCGAGAAGGGTTTCGTCCTCGACGTGGTGATGGCCGAATCCGAGGCGCAGCGCAGCGCGCTCTGGTCGCTGCGCGAGCATACGCCCGACGCCAACCGCAAGACCGGCGCGTTCTGCAGCAGCGACACCGCGGTGCCGATCGGCCAGATCGACGCGTTCGTGTCGGGAACGCATGCGGCGATTGCCGGCGTTCACGAGGGCTTGCGGACGAACAGCTACGGTCACATCGGCGACGGGAACATTCACCACAACGTGTTTCCGCCGAAAGGCATTTCGAAGGCCGATTTCCTGCAGGCCCACCCCGGCATCGCCAACCGCGTGCGGGGCGCGATCAACGAGGCGACGCTGGCGCTGGGCGGCTCGATCAGCGCCGAGCACGGGATCGGACGCCTGAAACGGAAAGACCTGCAGAAACATGCAAGTCCCAGCAAGATGGCCCTTCTGCGCCAGATCAAGCAGGCCATCGACCCCAACAACATCATGAACCCCGGCGCCCTGATAGAATAGAGCGCCGCGGCGATCCGGCTGAGGACGAAAGATCCATGGGCGAGGCGGATCGGTCTAGGTGTTTCCCGCGCCACACTAAGAACCTTTCATCGGCGTCGCTCCACCTTCAGCCAGGGCGGCACCGCGCCCCTGCCCGCCTGCAAGTGTTCGCCGGCGCCGCAGATGCCGAGATCCAGGCGGTGACAGGCCAGAGCGCCGAGATGGTGGCGTACTACCGAAAGCGGGCGAAGAAGCGCACATTATCGAAGGCTGCGCACTAGCGACGGAGATAGCTTCGAGGCCAGTTCCCGGCCCATTGCGGCGGTTCGTCGGGTTGACTATCGCAGCGGTGCTGCCTCCCCAAAGCAGCCTTCTGTACCTGCGTGCAGCAAAGTTCGGGAGTCCGAGGCAGCGCCGAGAAGCGGCGTGAAACTGAGGTCTATTCCAGCCCGTCGAGGACAACCATCTGTCCGTCCCAGTGCTCAGAGTAAAACTCCATTATCTCATGGATGAGGTTCGGATTTCCATTGAGCAATTTTCGGACACCGCTAATCGGGTCAGTCGGCTCAGTAGGCTCCCAGCCTTCGTCTGACAGTATGTAATAACTTCTTTTCCGTCCAGAAATGTGCGCTTTAAACGTTTTGTATCGAAGCCCAATGGTTTGCATTACTTTAGGGTCACGGGTGTCATATCCGCCCCATAATAGTGGATGGAGGATCTCCGATTTCGAGGAGTCATAGTGCTTCCTAAGAACAGATTTAAGGCTCGAACTGGACCCGTCCCACATCAAGCACCCAAAAATGAAAATAACCTCGCCTTCGACTTTTCGCGTAATTGCATAGTTCGGGAGGTATTGCAAAGGGTCCTCCACCCTTAACGCAAGGTAGAAAGTGAGTAGAGCAGTAGAGGGGTGAAACAAGTGAACGTTCACTTCGGTCGCATCATCGGCCTCAACGATTTCCCGAAGCACCTCCGAAATCTGCCTCCTCCACGCGGGATTGTTCGACAAGCAGCTTTCAACTCCTCGCGTGACTTCAGCTACTTGGGATTTAATGGAGGGATTGAATTTTTTCTTGAACACCTGACTCGAAGAGCCCTCTTCTCCGGACAGTTCTTTTAGTATTTGATCGTCTGGTAGAATTTCATGATTGCGATCGAATGCCCCGTATCTATGGAACTGGGCGACTTTCCATCCGTCATCGGTGAGGATTCTTGATGAGAGCTTGGCCGGGTATGCGATCTCAAAGAATTCTGATGAAGGGCGAGGACGCAAATCGAGAAGAGCTTCATGTAGAATACATAGGCGCTCCTCTTCGTCGGACATATTCTCTATGTATTCGAAGGTTTCAGAGGTGTCTTGGGGGCTCTGCTGCAAGAGATGAGTATATTCTTGCTCACTTAGCTGTTGCATGCCGAAGTACAGGGCTCTCTTGTATGTCGGGAGCTGGTTTTGCGCTAGATTGCCGTCGGCCATCATGGAAATCATGCTGCGCATGGTTCCTTGCTTGGGGGAGGCTATTCCTTCTTCGTGCCCTTCGGAAGGACTGAGTTCCAATATCACGAAACTCTCGATACCTTTAGACTGGCACGCAACTTCGTACTCGGCGATTGCATTTCTACAGTCAATTTCGTCCATGTAGTATCTTAGCTCGTGCCATGGAGCAATTAATCGATCGCCGCGAAGATCGAGAGGCGTAATAATTTTACTGCCTGTAACTTCCCCACTCGATGACAGCTCCAAGTTGAAGCCTTCTACGTGGCATGTCGTCCTGTTTACGAGTGAGGAAAATGGAACAAGGAGCTCGACCCAAGTGGGCGAAGCAACGAATACCCGTATTTCATCCTCTCTCAAGCGTAAGTGTTGTTTTACCCCTTCGATATATTTGAGAACTTCATGAGGGGCTTCTCGTGCGGCTTGGTTCGTTTTCTTGACCTCGATAAGTACGACCCTTCCGTTTCTATCGTAGGCAACTAGATCAATGAAACCCCGCGTCCCATAATGGTTTGGGATGAACTTTTCTTTTTTTACTAATTTCAAACCGGATTCAAGGATTTCAATATTCGTCGCCAGACTATCTCTGATCGTTGCTTCGTTGAAATTCACGCCTAACCGCCACTTCTGATCCAGTGCCAAATGCTCGCCTATCGGCCTGAGCCTGACAAGTCGCGGACATTAAAGAACATTATCCGTTAGTTCAATCAACGGATTTTGCCGCGATCAACTGTCCTTCTTAGGGCTGCAGCCGAGCTGAAGGTATTCGGGGGCCAGGCCACGCATCTACCAAAGCCCAGCATGTGCGGTTTCGGCACGGAATTGGACCGAGCGCGTCGTGAGGGAGGCATCGCAGGAATGTTCAAGCAACGCCCTCTTCATCGCGTGATCGTCGAGGTTGAACGCTTGGGAGTTAGCGGAGAGTAGCCCTTAGTCTGAGCGTATCACATCTTTGATGTGCTCAAGTTTCTCGAGCTTTCTGGAAACTGTAGCTCCCCCGCTAGGAACGAAAACGAAACGTGACGCTGTGAACGCACAGTGTGAACGCGGAAATCCCGACCAAACCAGAAATTGCCTAAGTCATTGGTACCCAAGGCCGGACTCGAACCGGCACGGTATCACTACCGGGGGATTTTGAATCCCCTGCGTCTACCATTCCGCCACTTGGGCACGGACCCAACGTCTACCCAACTCGTCGCCCGAGGACAATAGCAGAACTGACGCTGGCGTCGGGCCATGCGATTTGCTACCGCAGGGCCGACGACCCCTTCGCCCCTCTCTGTCCAAGGACCCCAGAGCATGACCGAGACCGCCCCGGAAGATCTTGCGATCTCGGACCGGCTGGACCAGTTGACCGCCCGCGCCGAGGGCGCCGAGGTCTCGCTGGCCTGGATCCTGGAGCAGTTGCACGAACGCGCCTTCGGGCTCTTCCTGCTGATCCTCGCCCTGCCCTGCTGCATCCCGTTCCTCTATGGCGTGCCGCAGATCGTGGCCCTGCCGCTGATGTTCGTCTCGGTCCAGATCATGTTCGGGCGGCGGGTGCCCTGGCTGCCGGGAAAGCTGGCCGCGCGCCGCGTCGCCACGGCCAGCCTGCGCCGGCTGGCCGAGCGCGCCGGCCCGTGGCTGCGCCGGATCGAGGCGGTGAGCAAGCCGCGCCTCGGGGTTCTGACCCGCAGGCCGATGGATCATTTCGTCGGCGCCGCGCTGGTGCTGTTCAGCGCGTCGATCCTGGTACCCCTGCCCGCCACCAACACCGTTCCGGGCTTTGCCGTGGTGGTGGTGGCGATGGGCCTGTTGCAGCGCGACGGTATCCTGGTGCTGATCGGCGCCGTGCTGGGCACCGCGTGGATCGCCACGCTGCTCTTCGCCGGGGCGACGCTGGTCAGCCTGATCAGGGGATGGATCGGGCTGTGACACGGAAATTTGATCCCTTGCGCCGCCGCGCACAGCCGGTCTAATTCCCCCGTTTCCAATCATTCGAGGCAAACGTGACCCGTAATTCCCTTGTCATCCTCGCCGCCGCCGGCTCCCTGGCCCTGCTTCTGGGGGCTTTGGCCTTTCAGCACCTGGGCGGGCTTGCGCCGTGCAAGATGTGCATCTGGCAGCGCTGGCCCCATGGCGCGGCGGTCGTTTTCGGGGCGCTGGTGCTGCTGGTGCCTCTGGGTGTCGGGGCGGTGCGGCTCTTGCTGGGCGCGGGATTGCTGGCCGCGCTGACCACGGCCGCGATCGGCTTCTATCACACGGGCGTCGAACGCGGCTGGTGGGAAGGCCCCTCGTCCTGCAGCTCCGGCAGCACCACGGGCATGAGCACCGACGAGTTGATGGACCAGATCATGTCCGCGCCGCTGGTGCGCTGCGACGAGGTGGCCTGGCAAATGCTGGGCCTGTCGATGGCCAGCTGGAACATGCTGGCCTCGCTTCTCTTGGCGGTGTTCTGGGGGGTGGCGCTGCGCCGGGCCGCTTAACCCGCCTGTTTCTTGGTACTGAGCAGCAGGCTCGTCTCGGACGTCGCGACGCCCTCGAAGCGCCTTATCTCGGCCAGTACGACATCGAGGTCCTCCAGCGTTTCGGCCCCGATCTCGACGATCAGGTCCCAGCGGCCGTTGGTGCTGTGCAAGGCCCGCACCGCCGACAGCCCGCGCAGACGCCGCTCGATCCGCTCGGTGCCGCGCCCCTCGATGCCCAGCATCATCAGGCCGCGCACCGGATCGCGGATCGTGTCCTCTTTCAGCACTACGGTGAAGCCCACGATCTTGCCCGAGGCCTTCAGCCGGTCGATCCGCGAGCGCACCGTGGTGCGCGACACGCCAAGCGTCATCGCCAGTTCCGACAGCGACGCGCGGGCGTCATGCCGGAGGGCCGACAGCAGTTTCTGATCCACCGCATCCATTTTGCAGATCATAGCCTCCGTTTTGCCGATATTGGTTTCGGTATGAACAAAATACCTGCTTCATTCCAACCATTTTAGCAACAACATTCTGGCCAACACCAAAAGGAGCCGTGCGATGACCCAGACCAACTGCATTCTGATCGGTGCCCCCGTGGACAGCGGCAAGGCAAGGCGCGGCTGCCTGATGGGCTCGGACGCGCTTCGCGTGGCGGGGATCGAGACATCGCTGGCCTCACTGGGCCACACGGTAGAGGACTGGGGCAACCTGACCCCTGCCCCGGCGAGCGCGCCCGCCTCCCTGCCCGGCCACCTGGTGCAGCCGGCGGAAACCATCGGCTGGACCGAAAGCATCGCCGCCTCCGCCGAGAAGGCGATGGACAGCGGCCTGCCGATATTCTTGGGGGGCGATCATGCGCTGTCGCTTGGCAGCGTGATCGGCGTGGCCAACCACGCGGCCCGCGTGAACCGCCCGCAATTCGTGCTGTGGCTGGACGCGCATACCGATTTCCACACGCCGCAAAGCACCGAGTCGGGCAACCTGCACGGCACGCCGCTGGGTTACGCCACCGGGCGCGACGGGTTCGACGGGTTCCCCGAGGTCGCCAATCCGGTCCCCTACAAGAACATCTGTTTCCTCGGCCTGCGCTCGGTCGACCCCGATGAGCGCGAGTTCCTGCAATCCACCCCCGCGCATCGCCACGACATGCGCAGCATCGACGAACAGGGCATCGCCCGGCCCCTGGCCGCCTTCCTCGACACGGTCGCGGCGGCAGGCGGCGCGCTGCACGTGTCCTTCGACGTCGATTTCCTCGACCCCGGCATCGCGCCCGCCGTGGGCACCACCGTGCCGGGCGGCGCCACGATCCGCGAGGCGCATCTGGTGATGGAGATGATCTGCGACAGCGGCCTCATGACCTCGCTCGATCTGGTCGAGCTCAACCCGTTCCTCGACGAGCGCGGCCGCACGGCTCAGGTGATGGTGGAGCTGACCGCCTCGGCGCTTGGCCGCCGCATCTTCGACCGTCCCACCCGCGCCTTCGCCTGATTTCAAAGGAGCCTGACATGCCCATCCTCGCCCCCTCCGACAAGGCGCTCGTGCCGTTCGTCTCCGTCGAGAACATGATGCGTCTGGTCCATCGGATCGGCATCGAGAAGATGCTGACCGGGCTGGCCGAATACATCGCGGCCGATTTCGCCCGGTGGGAGCTGTTCGATAAGACACCGCGCGTCGCCAGCCACTCGGATGTGGGCGTGATCGAGCTGATGCCCACCTCGGACGGCGAGGCCTATGGCTTCAAATACGTGAACGGCCACCCCAAGAACACCAAGGACGGGTTGCAGACCGTGACCGCCTTCGGCCTTCTGGCGGACGTGGACACCGGATACCCGGTGCTGCTGACCGAGATGACGGTGCTGACCGCCCTGCGCACCGCGGCCACCTCGGCGCTGGTGGCCAAGCATCTGGCGCCAAAGGGCGCGGACACCATGGCGATGATCGGCAACGGCGCTCAATCGGAATTCCAGAGCCTTGCGATGAAGGCGATCCTGGGACTGAAAACGGTGCGCCTGTGGGACATCGACAAGGCCGCAACGCGGAAAGCGGCGCGCAACCTCAAGGGGCTGGGCCTGAACGTGGTGGAATGCGACAGCGCCGAGGACAGCATGGAAGGCGCGCAGATCATCACCACCTGCACGGCGGACAAGCAATATGCCACGATCCTGACCGACAACATGATCGGCGAAGGCGTGCATATCAACGCCATCGGCGGCGACTGCCCCGGCAAGACGGAGCTGGCCCCGGCGATCCTGACGCGCTCGGATATCTTCGTGGAATACCCCGAGCAGACCCGGATCGAGGGCGAGATCCAGCAGATGGACCCCGATCATCCGGTCACCGAGTTCTGGCAGGTCCTGACCGGCGCCGCGCCGGGCCGCACCAGCGACCGGCAGATCACGCTGTTCGACAGCGTCGGCTTTGCCATCGAGGATTTCAGCGCCCTGCGTTACATCCGTGACCATATCCCCGGCACGGATTGCTTTCTCGACCTCGACCTGCTGGCCGACCCGGACGACCCGCGCGACCTCTTCGGCATGGTACAACGCGCCACGCCGTAAGAGCCCGTCACTCATACGCGCTCGCCTCGGGTAATGAACCTGGATCTGATGCCGCCTCGGACCCGGGTGAAACCGCGTGACCTTGGCTTCTGCGTCTGGAAAGAACGGACGCTACATCGCTGAGGAAACAAGAAAAACGGGGGGCACAAGGCCCCCCGGTACAAGTTTCGCCGCTCAGGCTCACTCTTTATGTACCGCCCGGTTTCTGCCTGCGGCCTGAGCTGCGTCAGGGGCGAGCGCACCCGCCCCGGATCAGGATGGGTCAGAGCGATAGTCTGCCCCCACCCTAGTCTTCAGACCCCGCGCGATGTCTCGCGCCACTGGCCTGTCTCGTCGGGGCGGCCGGCCTAACGCCAAGCCGGGACCGCCCCTACACATCCCCCAGGGGATGCGTGTTCAGTCAGCTACACCCGGACGTCGCGCCGCAGGTGTTGCACTTCATGCAGGTGCCGTTGCGCACCAGCGTGTAGTTGCCGCATTCGCCGCAGGCCTCGCCCTCGTAGCCCTGCATCTTGGCCTTGGTCGCCGCCGTCATGCCCACCGTGCCCGAGGACACCGCCGTGGTCGTGGTCGCGCTGGCCGGCTTGGTTTCCGGCACCAGCGTCTTCAGCGCCGTCTCGGGATCGCCGCTGTCGAGCGCGGTGGCGAGCGCCGCCCCGCCGTTCAGCACCACCAGTTCCTGGGGCAGACGCTTGCGCAGGTAGCCCGTGGAGCTGATCTGCTTGAGCACTTCGAGGGATTTCGAGGCCGCTTCGCCCGACATCTCCTTGATATTGCTCACGCCTTCCTCTTCGCCACGGCCAAGGTCGTCGAACGACGCGCCTTCTGGTTTGACATGCGCCAGGTCCGTGCGGTCGAGATAGCTGACCGCCAGTTCGCGGAAGATATAGTCCAGGATCGACGTGGCGTTCTTGATGCTGTCATTGCCCTGCACCATCCCCGCCGGTTCGAACTTGGTGAAGGTAAAGGCGTCCACGAACTCCTCCAGCGGCACGCCGTATTGCAGACCGACCGAGACCGCGATGGCGAAGTTGTTCATCATCGCCCGGAACCCGGCGCCTTCCTTGTGCATGTCGATGAAGATCTCGCCAAGGCTACCGTCACCATATTCGCCCGTCCGCAGGTACACCTTGTGCCCGCCGACGACCGCCTTTTGGGTGTAGCCCTTGCGACGCTCCGGCATCTTCTCGCGGTGCGATTTCACCACTTCCTTGACGATCACCTTCTCGACGATCTTCTCGGCCAGCACGGCGGCCTTTTCCTGCGCCGAGCCGCTTTCCAGCACTTCGGCGGCCTCGTCGTCATCCTCGACCAGCGCGGCGGCCAGCGGTTGGCTGAGTTTCGAGCCGTCGCGGTAGAGCGCGTTGGCCTTCACCCCCATCTGCCAGCTGCGCTCATACGCGGCCTGGCAATCCTCGATGGAGGCGTCGTTGGGCATGTTGATCGTCTTGGAGATCGCGCCCGAGATAAACGACTGCGCCGCCGCCATCATGTCGATGTGGGAGTTCACCGACAGGAAGCGCTTGCCCTTCTTGCCGCAGGGGTTGGCGCAGTCGAAGACCACGTAATGTTCTTCGCGCAGGTGCGGTGCGCCTTCCAGCGTCATCGTCCCGCAGACGTGGTCGTTGGCCGCCTCGATGTCCTTCCGGGAATAGCCCAGCGAGGCCAGCAGGTCGAAGGTCGGGTCGTTCAGCTTTTCGGCCGGGATGCCCAGCACGTTGCGGCAGAACTCCTCGCCCAGCGTCCACTGGTTGAAGACGAAGCGGATGTCGAAGGCGCTGCCAAGCGCCGCGTCGATCTTGGCCAGCTCGTTGGCGCCAAAGCCGTGGCCGGCGAGCGTGGTGTGGTTGACGCCCGGCGCGTTGCCGATGGTGCCGTGGCCCACGGCATAGGCGACGATCTCCTCGATCTCGGCGCTGCCATAGCCCAGCTTTTCGAGTGCGGCAGGCACCGACTGGTTGATGATCTTGAAATAGCCGCCCCCGGCCAGCTTCTTGAACTTCACCAGCGCGAAGTCGGGCTCGATGCCGGTGGTGTCGCAGTCCATCACCAGGCCGATGGTGCCGGTGGGCGCGATCACAGTGGATTGCGCGTTGCGGTAGCCGTGCTGTTCGCCCAGCTTCAGCGCCTCGTCCCAGCTGGCCATCGCCAGGTCGGCCAGACGGGTGTCCGGCACGTTGGCCAGGTCCAGCGGCACGGGTTTCACGGCCAGCTTCTCATAGCCTTCGGTCGCGCCATAGGCGGCGTTGCGGTGGTTACGCATGACCCGCAGCATGTGCGCCTTGTTGCGGTCGTAGCCGGCGAACGGGCCCAGTTCCTTGGCCATCTCGGCCGAGGTGGCATAGGCCACGCCGGTCATGATCGCGGTCAGCGCACCGCAGAGCGCCCGGCCCTCGTCGCTGTCATAGCCAAAGCCCATGTTCATCAGGAGGCCGCCGATATTGGCGTAACCCAGCCCCAGCGTGCGGAACTCGTAGCTCAGCTGCGCGATCTCCTGGCTGGGGAACTGCGCCATGGTAACCGAGATTTCCAGCGTCACGGTCCAGAGGCGCGTGGCGTGAACATACGCTTCCGCATCGAATGTGGTGCCGTCGAAGAATTGCAGCAGGTTCATCGACGCCAGGTTGCAGGCCGTGTCGTCGAGGAACATGTATTCCGAGCACGGGTTCGAGCCGCGGATCGCCCCGTCTTCCGGGCAGGTGTGCCAGGCGTTGACCGTGTCGTGGTACTGGATGCCCGGATCGGCGCAGGCCCATGCGGCATGGCCCACCTTCTCCCACAGCTCGCGGGCGGGGATTTCCTTGACGACCTTACCGTCGGTCCGGTTGGTCAGCGGCCACATCGCGTCGTCCTTGACCGCCTTCAGGAAGGCATCGGTGACGCGGATCGAGTTGTTGGAGTTCTGCCCCGATACAGAAGCGTATGCTTCACTGTCCCAGTCGGTGTCATAGGTCGGAAACTCGATGCTCTCGTAGCCTTGGCGAGCATAGTCCAGCACGCGCTTGACATAGGTTTCCGGGATGGCCGACTTTTTCGCGCCGCGAATGGCGTCTTTGAGTTGTGCGTTCTTGCTGGGGTCGACCGCATCCTCGGTGCTGCCGTCCCAGGCGCGGATCGCGCCGAAGATGTCATTGAGCTTCGCCTCGTGCATCTTGGAGCCGGCGACGATCGACGCCACCTTCTGTTCCTCGATGACCTTCCAGTTGATGAAATCCTCGATATCGGGGTGGTCGACGTCGCAGATCACCATCTTGGCGGCGCGGCGCGTGGTGCCGCCCGACTTGATCGCGCCTGCCGCGCGGTCGCCGATCTTCAGGAACCCCATCAGGCCGCTGGACTTGCCGCCGCCCGACAGCGGCTCGTTGGCCGCCCGCAGCGAGGAAAAGTTGGTGCCGGTGCCCGAGCCGTACTTGAACAGGCGGGCCTCGCGCACCCACAGATCCATGATGCCGCCGTCCCCGACAAGGTCGTCCTTGACCGACTGGATGAAACACGCATGAGGCTGCGGGTGCTCATAGGCGCTGCTCGATTTGGTCAGTTCGCCCGTCTTGAAATCCACGTAGTAGTGGCCCTGGCCCGGGCCGTCGATGCCATAGGCCCAGTGCAGGCCGGTGTTGAACCATTGCGGGCTGTTGGGCGCCGCCATCTGCCGCGCCAGCATGAAGCGCATCTCGTCGAAATAGGCGCGGGCGTCTTCCTCGGTGGTGAAATAGCCACCCTTCCAGCCCCAGTAGGCCCAGGCGCCGGCCAGCCGGTCGAAAACCTGCTTGGCGCTGGTCTCGCCGGTTTTCGGCGTGTCGTCACTGGCGGGGACCGAGCGCCACAGGAACTCGGGCACGTCCTTTTCCTCGACCTTCTTCAACGCGGTGGGCACGCCGGCCTTGCGAAAGTATTTCTGGGCGATCACGTCGCTGGCGACCTGGCTCCACTTGGCGGGCACCTCGACCTCGTCCAGCTTGAAGACGGTGGTGCCGTCAGGGTTGCGGATTTCCGAACTCGTGGTGACGAAATCCAGCTCCGCGTAAGCGTCCTGACCTGCCTTGGTGAACTTTCTTTCAATCTTCATTGTGGCTGCCCCATGATCCAGCATTTTATGACCAGCACGGCCTTTGGCCGCAAACCTGCGCGTCTCAGTGGACCAGGAGGGAAAACGATGCCTGCCGATGCGCCGCATCCGGTCGCACCCTGCATATCCCGGCGGTGCCGGCGGAATTCGTGGTGTCTGTCCCTACCTGGATCCGCTCCACTATATCTTGTGGCTTGCTGATCCGCCCACACAAAGTGGCGTATCGGGACATAGACGGTCAACGAATTTTTTACCCTGATTGCCGAAAAATTTGGGTTGACCGGCTTATCCACAACGGCGGCGCGCGGCCCCTGGCGATTCATTCGGCGGGCCAGGGCGAAGGCGGCCCGGACACCGGGCGCGAAAAGCGCTTTCATACATGCGGCTTAGCCGGTTCTGAACGGACCAGTTCGGCTCTCGAGACCCGTGCTGCCCAAAAACCCACCACATATTGTATCCACAGGCCGCTGCCGGCCCCATATAGAGCGCAACCATCGGCCTGCGCACTCGACCGACCCCGATTCCGCAGAATCACCGCTAATCGGACGTCCCAAGTTGTGCTGGAGGAAGAAGTGGTCGGGGCGGCAGGATTCGAACCTACGACCCCCTGCGCGCGGACAAGACGCTTTATCTGGAGAACCGACCGGGCCGGTCTATGGTAACGTCTCCGGAAACTTCTGCACCTGCTCTTGCCCACGTCTCATTCGTGGAGTGATGCGCGGTGGGATGAGGGGCGATGATGAACTTCTGATCTCCCGATGTAAGCTCGCGCCACGTTCCAGCTTTTTGCCAATGTTCCAGCTTTACTCCGGCAATCCAGGGCCAGTGGCAGGAAAAGCCGCCGCTTTTTCCGTAGAAGACAATAATCTTCGGCTTGTTCTCTTGGATCAAGGTTTTCAGACCTTGTGCACGCGTCGCCGCGAAATGAGCGAAATAGAGTTCACGCGACCAAAGTTCGGGGATGTCGGTCCACTCGTCATATTGCCAGCAAGAGGCTTTTCGCTTCGGTAGCGGCATCAACTCCAGCAAGCATGTTTTAGAGGAATCACGCCCCCAAGTAGAAGCTTGAAAGTCGCGAACCGCTTCGCGGTCCGGTTTCGCTCCTTCCGCTGACATCTGAAAGTAGATCAGCTTGGCCCAGGTCGACTGGAGCTTCACGTTCTTGCCGGTCGTCAAATGGCCAACGCCCATGGCTTCGTGATAATCGGCGAGGTCTTCAACCGCTCGTCGCCCGCGCCTCTCCCACGCTTCCAAACGCTTCTCGACGGTGTCCTTGCCGCCACCACCTTCTTCCATCCCGATGAACCAAATCGGCGCCGAAAGATCGCCGTATCCATAGAAGTTTGCAGCGTATTCGAGCAAGAGATTGGAATCGAGCATCAGCTCTCCTCTTCTCAGTGGT
Organism: Roseovarius atlanticus; assembly: GCF_019802205.1. GTDB lineage: Bacteria > Pseudomonadota > Alphaproteobacteria > Rhodobacterales > Rhodobacteraceae > Roseovarius > Roseovarius atlanticus_A. The sequence goes on along the minus strand of NZ_JAHVHQ010000003.1, from coordinate 1,116,869 downwards.
CGGGGCGGCAGGATTCGAACCTACGACCCCCTGTACCCAAAACAGGTGCGCTACCAGACTGCGCCACGCCCCGGACCGTGGCGCCCCGTGTAGAGCGGTTTGCGACGAATGGAAAGCCCCATTGCGACGCGCGCTGAATCTGCGCGACATGGCATCCCGGACTTGATCCGGGATCTCCCGGCAAGAGGTCCCGGGTCAGGCCCGGGACGGGCGCACGCAGGCCTACTCGGCGTCGCAGGGCCAGGCGGCGGCAGCGATCGCCGGGTGGCGCAGCTCGGTGCCTTCGGAAATGCCCAGTTGCCGGGCCATGCCGCCATTGATCTCCAGCACGTACTGGATCGCGTCGCCGCCGTAGATCAGCGACTCGTCCAGCGGCTGCGCCTCGTGATGCACCTTCTGCACCGTGCCGGTGTCGTCGAGAAAGATCATGTCGAGCGGGATAAGCGTGTTGCGCATCCAGAACCGCACCGGGCGCGGCGCCGGATAGGCGAACAGCATGCCCGCCGAACGCGCCATGCTATCGCGGTTCATCAGCCCCTGCGCCCGCTCGGCCCTGTCGTCGGCCAGTTCCACCGTGAAGCTGGCAGAGCCCCAGTCGCCGCGCAGGTCGACCTTGTCGTCGCGGCAGGCGCCAATCGCGGCCCCCGCCGTCAGCAGCAGCGCCAAGGCGCCCGTCAGGAGCCCTTGGATTCCTTGACCGCCATTTCCCATCCACACACCTCCGTGGCCATGCGGCCGCGTTTACCTTCTATGACACGAATGGCAAGGGCCTCGCCCGGCTGCAAGTCCGCAAGGCCCGACCGGCGCAACACTTCTATGTGAACGAACACGTCCTCGTCACGCCCGAACGTGTTGGCAAAGCCGAACCCCTTGCCCTTGTCGAACCATTTCACCCGCGCCGGTTCCAGCGGGGCGGCGCGGATCACCTCGGGGTCGATACCTTCCAGGTCCGCCAGCCCGGTGGCCTCGGCATCCTCCGGAGGCTTGATCTCCAGCACCTCCACCGCCTGCACGCCGCGTTCGGTCTGCTGGACCGTCAGCAGGATGCCGGCGCGGTCGGCGACGGAGCTTTGACCGAAATTGCGCAGAACGTTGGCGTGCAGCAGGATGTCCGGACCGCCCTCGTCGGCCACGACGAATCCGAACCCCTTGACGGGATCGAACCACTTTACATGGCCATGCAATTGCCTGGTGCCGTTTGCCGAGTCTTCCACGCTCACTGTCCGGTTGGGCCGTGTTCACAGGCCGTTTCGGAATATTGCGCCGAAGTGAACCACGGTTTCAAGAGACTCCCATGGTATTCAACGGTGTGCATCCCTGAACCGCGCGTCCGTTATGGACTTAACCGCTTGATTTCCCAGTCACTTTCCTGCGCATCCCGTCGCCAGACAAACCGATCGTGCAGACGGAAGGCGCCGTCGGCCCAGAATTCGATTTCAACCGGAGCGATACGAAACCCGCCCCAAAACTCGGGACGCGGTGGATTCGGCCCCTTGGCGGCGGTCACGCGCGCCACCTCGGCCATCAGCTCGGTCCGCGAGCCCAGCGGTTGCGATTGCTTCGACGCCCACGCCCCCAGGCGGCTTTTAAGCGAGCGCGACGCGAAATAGGCGTCGGCCTCGGGGCCGTCCTCGCGGGTGACGGTGCCGCGCACCCGGATCTGGCGGCGCAGCGATTTCCAGTGCAGCACCAGCGCGACCTTGCCGCTGGCCGCGATCTCGGCGCCCTTGGCGCTCTCGTAATTGGTATAGAACACGAAACTGTCCGGGCCGATGCTTTTCAGCAGAACCATTCGGACATTGGGCATCCCCTCGGGATCGACCGTCGCCAGCGCCATGGCGTTGGGATCGTTGGTCTCGGTCTTCTCGGCTTCGGCCAGCCAGGCGCGCGCGATCTCGAAGGGATCGTCGCCCGCGAATTTTCCGTTTCTGTCGGTCATTCGATCTTTCCCGTCCTGTCCCCTTCCCGCGCTAGACCGCGGCGCGCGATTGCGCAAGTACAACCTGATCCGCCCGCCACGCATTCTCGCCTGCATGCCGTCGCATCCGGTCTTTGGCTTGATGCACCTTTTGCAATCGCCTAAAGCAGTCAGACAAGCGAAGTGGGCCGAGGGCACTGAATGTCAAATCAACTGATGGCGGGCAAGCGTGGGCTGATCATGGGATTGGCCAATGACAAATCCATTGCGTGGGGAATCGCCAAGGCCTGCGCCGACGCCGGTGCCGAACTGGCCTTCTCCTACCAGGGCGAGGCGCTGCTGAAACGCGTCAAACCATTGGCCGAGGAACTGGGCAGCGACACCGTCCTGCCCTGCGACGTGGCCGACATGGCCTCGATCGGAGCCCTGTTCGACGAGTTGGAAAAGAAATGGGGCAAGATCGACTTCCTGGTCCATGCCATCGGCTTTTCCGACAAGAACGAGTTGCGTGGCCGCTACGTCGACACCAGCCGCGAGAATTTCATCAAGACGATGGATATCTCGGTCTATTCCTTCACCGCCGTGGCCCATCGCGCCGAGAAACTGATGACCGATGGCGGCTCGATGCTGACGCTGACCTACTATGGTGCTGAGCAGGTGATGCCGCATTACAACGTCATGGGTGTCGCCAAGGCCGCGCTGGAGGCGTCGGTGAAATACCTGGCCGAGGACCTGGGTCGCGACGGTATCCGCGTGAACGCCATTTCCGCCGGGCCGATACGCACTCTGGCCGCCAGCGGCATCGGCGATTTCCGCTATATCCTGAAATGGAACGAGCTGAACTCGCCCCTGCGCCGCAACATCACGATCGAGGATGTGGGCAAGTCCGCGCTCTATCTGCTCAGCGATCTGGGCAGCGGCACCACGGGCGAGAACCTGCACGTGGACGCGGGCTATCACATCGTCGGCATGAAGGCCGTCGACGCGCCGGATATCGACAAGAGCTGATCTGCCCCCGAACGGGAGACACCGCATGACCGACCGCCTGCCCCACGAAAAAGGCTTTCACGTCAGCTGGGACCAGCTGCACCGCGACGCCCGCGCGCTGGCCTGGCGGTTGCAGGACGAGGCGCCCGCCGATGCCGACTGGAAGGCCGTGGTCGCCATCACCCGCGGCGGCATGGCCCCCGCGATGATCGTCGCGCGCGAGCTGGACATCCGCGCGGTCGATACGATCAGCGTGAAGTCCTATGACCACCAGACACAAGGCAAGCCGAAGATCCTGAAATCCCCCGACCCCGACCTTGTGGGCGATGGCGAGGGCGTGCTAATCGTCGATGACCTCGTCGATACCGGAAAGACGCTGGAAGTGGTCCGCGCCGCCCTGCCGAAGGCGCATGTCGCCACTGTCTATGCCAAGCCGCAGGGGCGCGAACTGGTCCATACCTTCGTCACCGAGGTCAGCCAGGACACCTGGATCTTCTTCCCGTGGGACTTGGCCCTGCAATATGTCGAACCCTATCGCGGGGCCTGAGGGGACAACATGACAAGCCGCACCGAGACGACCTTTTCGCCCCCGGTGATGGAGGCGCGGCGCTGGCTGGAGGGTGTCACCTTCCCGCCCGAGCGCCCGCTGATCAACGTGAGCCAAGCCGCCCCGGTGGAGCCGCCGCCCGAGCAACTGCGCCGCGTCATCGCAGAGGCCGCGCTCAATGAGCCTCAGGCGCATCTCTACGGCCCCGTGCTGGGCCGCCCCGACCTGCGAGAGGAAGTGGCCCGCCAATGGTGCGGCGCCTATGGCGGGGCCATCGCGGCCGACCAGGTCGCCATCACCTCGGGCTGCAACCAGGCCTTCGCTGCCACCATCGCCGGGCTGTGTACCGAGGGCGACGAGGTCATCCTGCCCACCCCGTGGTACTTCAACCACAAGATGTGGCTCGACATGCAGGGCGTCGCCTCCGTGCCCCTGCCCACCGATGACGCGCTGCTGCCCGACCCCGAGCGGGCCGCCGCGCTGATCACCCCGCGCACACGGGCCGTCTCATTGGTCACCCCTAACAACCCCGGCGGCGTGGAATATCCCGCCGAGCTGGTGCGCGCCTTCTTCGACCTCGCGCGCCGCCACGGCATCGTGCTGATCGTCGACGAGACCTACCGCGATTTCGACGCCCGCAGCGGCGCGCCGCATGACCTCTTCACCGATCCCGCTTGGGACGACACGCTCGTTCAGCTTTATTCCTTCTCCAAGGCCTATCGCCTGACCGGCCACCGGGTGGGCGCCATGGTCGCCAGCCGCGCGCGGCTTGCCGAGGCCGAGAAGTTCCTCGATACCGTCACCATCTGCCCCAACCAGCTGGGCCAGATCGCCGCCCTGTGGGGGATGCAGAACCTTTCCCAATGGCTGGCGGGCGAACGCGACGAGATCCTCGACCGCCGCGCGGCCATTTCCGACAACATGGACAAGATCGAGGGCACGGGCTGGCGCCTCATGGGCTGCGGCGCCTATTTCGCCTATCTCCGCCACCCCTTCGCCATGCCGTCGGACGAGCTGGCGCAAAAACTGGTGGCCGAGGCCGGTATCCTGCTCTTGCCCGGCACCATGTTCCAGCCCGCCGGTGACGCGCAGGGCAAGCGCGAGGTCCGCGTGGCCTTCGCCAACGTCAACCGCGCAGAAATCGGCACGCTCTTCGACCGGCTGGCCGCGCTTGACTGGCCCCTTGCTCCTCGCTGAAACCGGCCTTAGACAGGCCTGAACGCAAGAGCAGCCCCGGGGAGGCCAAATGGCAGCCAAAAGCATCACGAAACCGCTTGTCTGGATCTTGATGGGTCTTCTGATCCTCGGTCTTGGCGGCTTCGGCGTCACCAGCCTGTCGGGAACCCTGCGCACGGTCGGCACCGTGGGCGAGGCCGAGATCTCGGTCCAGGACTATTTCCAGGGCCTGCAGAACGAGATCCGCGCCGAAGAGGCCGACCGGGGCGAAAGCATCAGCTTTGCCCAGGCCCGGGAGTTGAACATCCCCGAGCGCGTCATGGGCCAGCTGACCGTGCAGGGCGCGCTGGACCATGAAACCATCGTCAACGACATCTCGGTGGGCGACACGAACCTGGCCGACCAGATCACCTCGATGCGCCAGTTCACCGGGCCCGGCGGCGAGTTCGACCGCGAGGCCTACCGTTTCACGCTGGACCGCATGGGCATGAACGAGTCCGAGTTCGAGGACGACATCCGCCGCGAGATCGCCCGCAGCTTCGTGCAGGCCGCGGTGCTGTCCGGCGTCACCATGCCAGAGGCCTACACCGACACCGTCAAGCAATACCTCGGCGAACGGCGCGGCATCGAATGGGCGGTGCTGGGCCGCGAGGACCTCGAGGTCGGCGTGCCCGAGCCCACCGACGAAGACCTCGCCGCCTTCCATTCCGAAAACGAGGCGCGGTTCACCCGCCCCGAGGTCAAGCGCATCACCTATGCGTGGCTGACGCCCGAGATGATCCTCGACACGGTCGAGGTGGACGAACAGGCCCTGCGCGACGCCTACCAGGCGCGACGCGACGAGTTCGTGCAGCCCGAGCGCCGGCTGGTCGAACGGCTGGTGTTTTCCGACACCGCCGCCGCCGAAGCCGCGATGGCGCGGCTGGAAGAGGGCGAGACCAGCTTCGAGGATCTGGTGGCGGAGCGCGGGCTGGCGCTGGCCGATACCGACATGGGCACCGTCGAGGCCGCCGATCTGGGCGACGCCGCCGATGCGGTGTTCGGCGCCGCCCCCTCCGAAGTGGTGGGCCCCCTGCCCAGCAGCGTCGGCCCCGCGCTGTTCCGCGTGAACGCGGTGCTTCAGGCGCAGGAAACCACCTTTGAAGAGGCCGAGCCGGAACTGCGCGACATCATCGCCGTCGACCGCGCCCGCCGCGTGGTCGAAGGCCGGGTCGATGCGGTCGACGACCTTCTGGCCGGTGGCGCCACCATCGAGGATCTGGGCGCCGAGACCGCCATGCGCGTGGCCAGCATCGACTGGCATCCCGGCATGTCAGAGGAAATCGCCGCCTACGAGGGCTTCCGCGCCGCCGCCGCGAACCTCGGCGAGGACGACTATCCGGAAGTGATCGAGCTGGAGGATGGCGGCATCTTCGCCATGCGCCTGGACGAGACCGTGCCCCCCACCCTGCAACCGCTCGACGAGGTGCGCGACGCCGTCGCCGAGGCCTGGACCCAGACCAGGATCAACCAGCTTCTGCGCGAGCAGGTCGCCGGCAAGGTCGGGCGCCTGGCCACCGGCGAAAGCTTTGACGACGTCGAGCTGAGCATCGACGGCAGCGAAGAGGTCACCCGCCGCGGCTTTATCGAGGAAGCCCCGCAGGAGTTCATCCAGACCGTGTTCGGCATGGAGGCGGGCGAGGTCGAGGTGATCAACGGCAATGGCCGCATCTTCGTGCTGAAGCTGAACACGATCGAGCCGCCCGACCCCGAGGATGGCGACCTGCAACAGATCGACCGCTTCCTGCGCAACGAGACGGCGGGCAGCCTGTCGCAGGACCTGTTCCAGGTGCTGGCCAACGACATCCGCACTCGCGCCGGTGTCAATTTCGACCAGGGCGCGCTCAACGCCGTGCACAACAACTTTCAGTAAGGGCTGACGCGTTGGATCTCACCCCGTCATTCGAGGATTTCGCCAAAGGCTACGAGGCCGGACAGAACCAGGTCGTCTATGCCCGGCTGGCCGCCGACCTGGACACGCCCGTGTCGCTGATGCTGAAACTGACGGGCGCGGCCCGCGATGCGTTCCTGCTGGAATCGGTGACCGGCGGCGAGGTGCGCGGGCGCTATTCCATGATCGGGATGAAGCCCGACCTGATCTGGCAGTGCCACGGGCAGACCAGCCGCATCAACCGGCAGGCCCGGTTCGACGCGGACGCGTTCCAGCCGCTGGAGGGCTCGCCACTCGACACGCTGCGGGCGCTCATCGCCGAAAGTCGGATCGACCTGCCCGAGGGCCTGCCTGCCGCCAGCGCGGGGCTTTTCGGCTATCTGGGCTATGACATGATCCGGCTGGTCGAACACCTGCCCGACGTGAACCCCGACCCGCTGGGCCTGCCCGACGCGGTGATGATCCGCCCCTCCGTCATGGCCGTTCTGGACGGGGTCAAGGGCGAGGTGATCGTCGTGGCCCCCGCCTGGGTCAGCGACGGACAAAGCCCCCGCGCCGCCTATGCCCAGGCCGCCGAGCGGGTGATGGACGCGGTGCGCGACCTCGAACGCGCCCTGCCCCAGCAGGCCCGCGACCTGGGCGACGCCCGCGAGGCCGGCGATCCGGTCAGCAACTTCACCCGCGAGGGCTACAAGGCCGCGGTGGAGAAGGCCAAGGAATACATCCGCGCGGGCGACATCTTTCAGGTCGTGCCCAGCCAGCGCTGGACGCAGGCGTTTCCGCAGCCGCCCTTCGCGCTCTATCGCAGCCTGCGGCGCACCAACCCGTCGCCCTTCATGTTCTATTTCAACTTCGGCGGTTTCCAGGTGGTGGGCGCCAGCCCCGAAATTCTTGTCCGCGTCATGAAGGGCGAGGTCACGATCCGCCCCATCGCCGGCACAAGGCCCCGCGGCGCCACCCCGGAAGAGGACCGCGCCAACGAGGCCGACCTGCTGGCCGATCAAAAGGAACTGGCCGAGCACCTGATGCTGCTGGATCTGGGCCGCAACGACGTGGGCCGCGTGGCGAAAATCGGCACGGTGCGACCCACGGAAGAGTTCATCATCGAGCGCTACAGCCACGTCATGCACATCGTGTCGAACGTGGTGGGCGAGCTTTCCGACGAGCACGACGCGCTTTCCGCCCTTCTGGCCGGTCTGCCCGCCGGTACGGTATCCGGCGCCCCCAAGGTCCGCGCGATGGAGATCATCGACGAACTGGAACCGGAAAAACGCGGCGTATATGGCGGCGGCGTGGGGTATTTCAGCTGCACCGGCGACATGGATGTGTGCATCGCCCTGCGCACGGCGGTGGTGAAGGACGGCAAACTCTACATCCAGGCGGGCGGCGGCGTGGTCTATGACAGCGACGCCGAGGCCGAGTACATGGAGACCGTCCACAAATCCAACGCCATCCGCCGCGCCGCCGCCGACGCCACACGCTTCACCGGCAACGGCAACACGTAGGGTGGGGTTTCACCCCACCTTGACCGGCTTCCACCCCACCACCTCCAGCCACTCGCCATGCTGATCCTCTTCAACAAACCCATGGGCGTCCTGTCGCAGTTCACCGACAAGGGCACCGAGGGCAGCCCCCGCCCGACGCTTTCGGGTTTCATCGACATCCCCGGCGTCTATCCCGCCGGGCGGCTCGACCGCGACAGCGAGGGGCTCTTGCTGCTGACCGACGACGGCAAGCTGCAGGCGCGCCTGTCGAACCCGAAATTCAAGACCGAGAAAACCTACCTGGTGCAGGTCGAGGGCGACCCCGACGCCGCAGCCCTTGGCGCGCTCGCGAAGGGCGTCACACTCAAGGACGGCCCCACCCGGCCCGCGAAGGCCCGCCGGATCGACCCACCTGATCTCTGGCAGCGCGACCCGCCCGTGCGGTTCCGCAAATCCGTGCCCGATTGCTGGCTGGAGATCACCATATCAGAAGGCCGCAACCGGCAGGTCCGCCGCATGACGGCGCATGTCGGCCACCCCACCCTGCGGCTGGTGCGCTGGCGCGTGGGGGACTTCACGCTGGACGGGATCGCCCCCGGCACGTGGCGCGAGGCCTGAGCCGGGCGGTCTTGTCCGCACCGTCGCCGGGCACGCCACGAGCCACCGCCGCGTCGCGCCGGTCCGGTCCGCTCTACGCCGCCGCGGGTGTGAAGGTCAGCGTCGCCTCGACACCATGCGCGCCGTTGCGCAAGTCCAGGTCCGTGCCAAGCTCCAGGCAGATCACCTCGGCGATCTTCATTCCCAGACCGGCGGACTCGACCCCGTGGTCGGGCGGAAGGCCCACGCCGGTATCCGAACAGGTCAGCCGGACCTGCCCGTCCGGTTCGAGACCCAGCTCGACCGTCACGCTGCCCTTATGCCCATCGCGAAACCCGTGCTTGAAGGAATTCGAGACGAATTCGTTCACGAAGGTCCCCACGGCCACGGCCTGCTGCGCCGGGACCGAGACCGGCGTCGTCGCCACCTCGAGCGTGACCCCGTCAGGCGCCAGCCCCTCCATCTGCGCGCAGACGCTGGTCAGGAAGGCCCCCAGTTCGACCACGCCGTGGTCGTCGGACTGATACAGCATCTCGTGCAACTGTGTCAGCGCGTCGATCCGGGTCTTGACCATCGACAGGGCCAGCTTCGCGTCGTCCGATGCAAAGGCCCTGGATTGAAGATTGGTGAAGGATGACAGCGATTGCAGCGAATTCTTGACCCTGTGATCCACCTCGCGGCGCAGGATATCGGCCGACCGCAGCGCCTTGCGCATCTCCAGCATGGTCACGACCTGCCGCGCCAGAACACGCAGGGTGTCGCGCTGCAACGCGGTCAGCTCGCGGGGCTCGTAGTCCAGAACGCAAAGCGTGCCCAGCGGCAGCCCGTCCTGCGTGGTCAGCAGCGCCCCGGCATAAAAGCGCAGGCCGGGCTCGCCGCAGCACAGTGGGTTGTCCTGCATCCGTGGGTCGTCCAGCGTGTCCCGGATCTCGGCAAACTCGTCTTGCAGGATCACATGCGCACAGATCGAGGTGGCCAGCGGCGTCTCGCGCACGCCAAGCCCGGTTTCCGCCTTGAACCACTGCCGTTCGGCATCGATGAAATTGACCACCGAGATCGCCGTGCCGCAGGTCGCCGCGGCCAGCTTCACGATCTCGTCGAACTCCTTCTCGGGATCCGTGTCGAGGATCTCGAAGTCGCGCAGCGCGGCAAGTCTGCGTTGTTGGAGCGGATGGTGAAGGGCTTGCATGGAAAATGACGGTCCTGAACTGTGGTCAACTGGGCAATGGCGCCGCCGGGTCTGCTGCGCCGCGTATCGTGGAATATCCGGTTCCTGAGGATCCTTACGACATCCCCCAGGCGCGGCGCAACCGGGGGTGCGCGCACCGTCGCGTCACGCGAGGACAGCCTACTCCGCCGTCAGCACCGCCGAGACCGGCGCCAGCGCCACGCTGGCGGCCCGGTCCTGCAACCCCCACAAGAGCAGAGCGCTGATCGTGTCGGGGCGCAGGCGGCCCACCATGATCACCCCGCCCTCTTCCTGGCCCGCGCGGAACGCGGCCTGGTCCAGGAACCGGCGCACCGCGCTGGCGTTCTGGCCGTTCGAGTCGAAGTCCCGGAACACGGTGGCCGAGGGCACGCCCTGCCGCGCGATCAGCTTTTGCACGGTGTTCAGCCCGTTGGGGAACATCACCAGGCCATGACCGCTGTCTTGCAGGATCGGCGCCAGTTGCTCGGCCGCCTCGCGGCTGGATTGCAGGCCGGTCCCGGTGCCCTCGAAGACGGCGACCGCCTCGGGGACGGCCTCGAGGTAGATGCTCATGGACGTCTCGGCATCGCTGGCGGAGGCATTCTGCGGCAGGTCGACCATGACCAGCACCTCCATCCCTGCGGCGCGATACTTGGCGGCGGTTTCGGCGGCGTTGGCGTCCGAGGCATCCACCGCAAAGCTGAGCGGATAGGGGAAATCGGCCAATGCGGCCGGGCCGATCGGGCTGGTGCCGTCGTCGATCAGGATGATCGACATCAGCGGCTTGTTCTCGGGGTTCTCGAACGCCGTCGCGTAGCGTTCCAGTCGCGGCAGGTCCTCCGGCGTCGCGGCCTCGGCGGTCTCTGCCTCCGTCTCCGCCGCTTCGGCGGGCGCCGGGTCGGGCTCGGGCTCGTCGATGGCCGTGGGCAGGCGATTGGTGGTCACGCCATCGGCCAGGTCGCCGATGGTTCCGGTCGCGGCCTCCTCGCCTGCCGTGTCCACGCCTTCGCCACCTGCCTCGCCCTCGGGCGCGGTCGTGTCCGCAGGCGCATCGCCCTCCGGGGCCGCTGGCGCGGTGTCTTCCGCCGCCTCCTGCGGCTCGGACAGCTCGGCGCCGTCCTGCGCCTCCGGTGCGGGCATGTCGCTTGCCGGGGCCTCCGGGGCGGTCTCGGGCGCGGCGTCGGCCTGCGCCTCGGGCGCGGTCTCGCCGTCCGCCGCGGGGGCCGCATCGCTCCCGCCCGCCGGGTCATCCACGCCGTCGTCCTCCCTTTCGGGAAAAGCTGCGCTTTCGGTCTCCGGCTCCGGCATCGCGGGCTGCGCCGGCTCGGTGGAAATCGACAGATCGTCCTCCCCCGTGGGCGCTTCGGGGGCCTGGGCCTGCGGATTGGGCAGCACCGGCTGCTCCGAGCCGACATCGACACCGCTCTCGCCCTCGGGCGAGTCCGGCATGTTCAGGCCGGTCTCGGGCGCGCCGGTCTCGGGCTGGCCCGACGAGGTGGTGTCGGCCCCTTCCAGCGAGCTGAGATCATCGGGATCGGGTGCGGTCACCTGAGGCACCGCGTCGGGCGTCTGCGTGTCCTGCAGCTTGGGCAGAGACACCGCGTCATCCTCCCGCGACTGGTCGAATTCCGAGCCCGCGGGCACCTCCACCTCGGTCGCCTCGGGCGGCGCATCGCCCGGCAGGTCGCTCAACACGGAAAGCCCGCCCAGGAGAAGCCCCGACACCGCCGTTCCCGTCACCAATCCGGCAAGATATCCGCGTAACACTGCTTTTGCCCTCATATTTCTTTCTTAACAGTTTTGCGCCTCTTGACCCTGCCGCGCAACCCTGAGCATCTATATCGCGATTGAAAGCCCGGGTCATAGGCCCGAAATGACACGGCGCAGACGGGAAATTGGCGACATGTTGCTGCTCATCGATAACTACGACAGTTTCACCTACAACCTCGTGCAATACGTGGGCGAGCTGGGTGCGGACGTGAAAGTGCACCGCAACGACGCCCTGAACGTGCAGGAGGCGATGGCGATGAAACCCGCGGGCATCCTGCTGTCTCCCGGCCCCGGCACGCCGTCCCAGGCGGGCATCTGCAAGGCGCTGATCGAGGCGGCGGCGGATACCGAAACGCCCCTGCTGGGCGTCTGCCTGGGGCATCAGGCCATCGGCGAGGTCTTCGGCGGCACTGTCACGCGCCACTCGGACATCGTGCACGGCAAGATGGGCACGATGCATCACACCGCCTCTGGCGTCTTTGCCGGACTGCCCACGCCGTTCGAGGCGACACGCTATCATTCGCTCGTCGTGGCGCGCGACACCTGCCCCGATGTGCTGGATATCACGGCGGAACTCGAGGACGGCACGATCATGGGCCTGCAACACAAGTCGCTGCCCATCCACGGCGTGCAGTTCCACCCCGAATCGATCCGCTCGGAACACGGGCACGCGTTGCTGAAGAATTTCCTCGACGTGATGAAGGTGCCCGCGTGAGTGACAGCCTGAAGCCCCTGATCGCCGCCGCCGCCGACCGCCCGCTCAGCCGCGCAGAGGCCGAGGCGGCCTTTACCACGCTTTTCGAGGGCGAGGCGACGCCGGCGCAGATGGGCGGCTTCCTGATGGCCCTGCGCACGCGCGGCGAGACGGTGGACGAATACGCCGCCGCCGCCGCCGTGATGCGCGCCAAGTGCCACAAGGTGACGGCCCCGAAGGGCGCGATCGACATCGTCGGCACCGGGGGCGACGGCAAGGGCACGCTGAATATCTCGACCGCCACCGCCTTTGTCGTGGCCGGTGCGGGCGTGCCGGTCGCCAAGCACGGCAACCGCAACCTCAGCTCCAAGTCCGGCGCGGCCGATGCGCTCACGCAGATGGGCGTCAACGTGATGGTCGGCCCGGATGTGGTTGAAAAGGCTTTGGAAAAGGCCGGAATCGCCTTCATGATGGCGCCCATGCATCATCCGGCCATGGCCCATGTCGGCCCCGTCCGGGCCGAGCTGGGAACGCGCACGATCTTCAACATCCTCGGCCCGCTCACCAATCCCGCGGGCGTCAAGCGCCAGCTGACCGGCGCCTTCAGCGCGGCGCTCATCCGCCCCATGGCCGAAACCCTGGGGCAGCTCGGGGCCGAACGCGCCTGGCTGGTTCATGGCGGTGACGGCACCGACGAGCTGAGCATTTCCGCCCCCAGCCAGGTGGCGGCGCTGGAAGAGGACGGCACCATCCGCGAGGCGGAAGTGCATCCCGAGGATGCCGGCCTGCCCATGCACCCGTTCGAGGATATCCTGGGCGGCACGCCCGAGGAAAACGGCCGCGCCTTCCGCGCCCTGCTGGACGGCGCCCAAGGCGCCTACCGCGACGCCGTGCTGCTGAACGCCGCCGCAGCCCTTGTGGTGGCGGGCCACGCGGACGACCTCAAGCAAGGCGTCGAGCAGGCCCGCGACAGCATCGACAGCGGCGCCGCCCGCGCCCGGATCGAGACACTTGCCAAAATCACATCGGAGGCCGCATGAGCACGCCGTCCATCCTTGAAAAGATCAAGGCCTACAAGCTGGAGGAAATCGCCGCAGCCAAGGCCGACAAACCTCTGGAAACTCTGGAAAACGAAGCCGCGAACGCCCCGCCCGTGCGGCCTTTCGGAAATGCACTCCTGCAGGCCAGCAAGACCGGCTTCGGCTTGATTGCCGAGATCAAGAAGGCCAGCCCGTCCAAGGGCCTCATCCGCGAGGATTTCGACCCCGCCGCGCTCGCCGCCGCCTATGCCGAGGGCGGCGCCACCTGCCTGTCGGTCCTGACCGACACGCCCAGCTTCCAGGGCGCCCCCGAATACCTAGTGCAGGCCCGCGAGGCCTGCGATCTGCCGGTGCTGCGCAAGGATTTCCTTTACGATCCCTACCAGGTGGTCGAGGCCCGCGCCTGGGGCGCGGACTGCATCCTGATCATCATGGCCTCGGTCACCGACTCCCAGGCCATCGAGTTGGAAGAGGCCGCCATCGCGCACGGCATGGATTCGCTGATCGAGGTGCACAACGAAGAAGAGCTGGAACGCACGAACCTGCTGAAATCCAACCTTCTGGGCATCAACAACCGCGATCTCAACACGTTCGAGACCTCGCTCGACACCACCAAGCGCCTGGCCCGGCTGGCCCCCATCGAGCATCTTCTGATCTCGGAAAGCGGATTCTACACCAATGACGACCTGGCGGAAATGGCGCGCTACGGTACGCGCTGCTTCCTCATCGGCGAAAGCCTGATGCGGCAAGAGGACGTCACCGCCGCAACCCGCGATATCCTGTCCGGCTCCGCGCCGGCGGCGCACTGATGGCGGGGCTCACGCATTTCGACGGCAAGGGCGACGCCCACATGGTCGACGTCTCGGACAAGGACGTGACGGCGCGGGTCGCCGTGGCCGAGGCCCATGTCAAGATGGCCCGCGAAACCTTTGATATCATTACCGAAGGCCGCGCGAAGAAGGGCGATGTCCTGGCCGTCGCGCGGCTCGCCGGCATCATGGGGGCCAAGCGCACGCCCGAGCTGATCCCGCTCTGCCATCCGCTGCCCATCGCCAAGGTCGCGGTGGAACTGACCCCCGATCCCGACCTGCCCGGCATCCGCATCGAGGCCACCGTCAAGACCACCGGCCAGACCGGCGTCGAGATGGAGGCGCTGACCGCGGCCAGCACCGCCGCCCTGACGGTCTATGACATGGCCAAGGCCGTGGACCGCGCGATGGAAATCGGCGGGCTGCGCGTTGTGCTGAAAGACGGCGGAAAATCAGGCCGTTACGAGGCGAAATGATCACCGTCGACGAGGCTCTCACGCACCTCTTTTCGCTCGTCTCCCCGCTGGTGCCGGAAACCGTTCCGCTGCGCGAGGCGCATGGCCGCGTGCTGGCGCAGGATGCCGAGGCGCGCCGCGACCAGCCGCCGTTCGACGCCTCCTCGATGGACGGCTACGCGCTGAAGGCGTCCGAGGCCGCGCCCGGCGCCAGCTTCGACATCATCGGCGAATCCGCCGCCGGGCATGGCTTTGCCGGCACCGTCGGCGCGCAGCAGGCCGTCCGCATCTTCACCGGCGCGCCGGTGCCCGAAGGGGCCGACAAGGTCGTGATCCAGGAGGATGTCACCCGCGACGGCGACCGCATCACCCTGGGTGACAGGCTGGAAGAGAAGCCGAACATCCGCCCCCGCGGCGACGACTTCCGCATCGGCGACCGGATCGAGGCGCCCCGCCTGCTGTCCCCCGAGGACGTGGCGCTGCTGGCGTCGATGAACGTGGCCGAGGTCACCGTCACCCGCAAACCCAAGGTGGCCCTCATCGCCACCGGCGACGAGCTGGTCATGCCCGGCGAGGACCCCGGCCCCGACCAGATCATCGCGTCCAACTCCTTCGGCCTCTGCGCCCTGCTGGACACTCTGGGCGCCGAGCCCCGCATGCTGCCCATCGCCGGCGACACGCGCGAGGCGCTGGAAACCGCCTTCGACCTCGCCAAGGGCGCCGACCTGGTGATCACCATCGGCGGCGCGTCGGTGGGCGACCATGACCTCGTCGGCGCGGTGGCGGGCGATCTTGGCATGGAGCGGTCCTTCTACAAGGTGCGGATGCGCCCCGGCAAACCTCTCATGGCCGGTCGCATGGGCGAGGCCGCCATGCTGGGCCTGCCCGGCAACCCGGTTTCGGCCATGGTCTGCGGGCACATCTTCATGGCCCCGATGATCCGCGCCATGCAGGGACTTGGCGCACACCCTGCCCCGCGCCTTTCGGCCAAACTCGCCGCCGACATGCCCCCCGGCGGCCCGCGCGAGCATTACATGCGCGCCCAAGTCGAGAACGGCACCATCCTGCCCGAACGCAGCCAGGACAGCGGCATGCTCTCGGTGCTGGCCCGCGCCAACGCGCTGCTGATCCGGCCCGCCGACGATGCCCCCCGGGCGCAGGGCGACCGGGTCGATTACGTGCCGATCTGACCGTAAATCCACAGACCCGTTGACACAAAACATGAACATGCGTAGAACAAATGTAAACGCATGGACCGTGGAGGCGTGAAAAAATGCTGACCAAGAAGCAGCTCGATCTGCTGGAATTCATTCACAAGCGGGTGCAGCGCGACGGTGTTCCGCCCAGCTTTGACGAGATGAAGGATGCGCTGGACCTGCGCTCGAAATCCGGCATCCACCGCCTGATCACGGCCCTGGAGGAACGCGGCTTCATCCGCCGCTTGGCCCACCGTGCGCGGGCGCTGGAAATCATCAAGCTGCCCGAAAGCATGGGCGGAGACATGATCGGCGGCAGCGGCGGCTTTACCCCCCGCGTGATAGACGGCGACCGCCCCGAGGCCGCGCAACCCGCCAATGCCCAGCCGGTCGCGCCGGTGCATGCGCTGGAACTACCCGTCATGGGCCGCATCGCCGCCGGTGTCCCGATCGAGGCGATCGCCCATGCCAGCCACAACGTCGCCGTCCCCGGCGACATGATCGCCGGCCCGGGCCAGCATTATGCGCTCGAGGTCAAGGGCGACTCGATGATCGAGGCGGGCATCAATGACGGCGACGTGGTGGTGATCCGCGAGACGTCGACGGCGGATAACGGCGATATCGTCGTGGCGCTGGTCGATGACCAGGAAGCGACGCTGAAGAAATTCTATCGCCGCGGCAATGCCATAGCCCTGGAAGCCGCGAACCCCGCCTACGAGACCCGCGTCCTGCCCGAGGACCAGGTCAAGGTGCAGGGCCGCCTTGTCGGTCTGATCCGCACCTACTGACGCGCCCCGGACCGCCGCCGGCGGTCCGTGTTCCAAAGCCGCGCGCCGGTCATCTCGCGCGCGGTGACGGCACGCAGGCCGTTATCCTCGCGCCATATCGCCAAGGCGCCCGTGTCCTTCAGCGTTCCGGGATGGATCGCGCGGCAGGGCAGTTCCGCCTGCGGCACGTTGTTGAACACCACCCAGTCCTTTGGCGCGCAGTCGGTGAACGCCTCCGCCGCGCGCTTGCCCCGGACGGCGGTGATCGGCCAACCCTCGCCGCCCGCCACCCTCGTCCAGAGGGCAAAGGCACCCTCCTGATCCTCGGGATCACCGTCATTTTCCAGCCAGTTCGCGGCGACAAAGCCCGACGCCCGGCCCGTCGACAGCGCCCGGCCCGCGGGCGTCATCACCCCCACAAGGCTGCCAGTGTCCGAGACGAGGATATCGGGCCGCTCCGCCTGCGCCCAAAGGACAAAGGCCAGCGCCACCGGCACCACCCCGGCAAACCGCGCCCGCCCCTGCCACAGCACGACGAAAAGCGCCCCCAGAGACAGAAGCGGCAGCACCCAGGGCCCCGGGCGAACCACCGTGCCCCGCGCACCCTCCAGCCCCGAGACCCAATGCGCCACGCCCAGGATCCACTCCAGCGCGGGCTGCATCACGGCGAGCGCCAGCCCTTCCAGCCCCAAAGGCATCAGGAGCCCCGCCAGCACCGCCATCGGCATCACCAGCACGCCCATCAGCGGCACGCTCAGCAGGTTCGCCATCAGCCCGTAGTGGGCGATCTGGTTGAAATGCGCGGCGGCAATGGGCGCCGTCGCCAGCCCGGCCACGAAGGACGACATGACCACGGCCCAGACCGGCCGCATCCATTTCGGCCCCACGCGCCAGTCCCGGTCGCGCAAGGCCCCGAACACCGCCACCAGCGCGGTCGTCGCCGCGAAGGACATCTGGAACCCCGGCCCCATCAGCGCCTCCGGCCGTAGCACCAGGATGATGCAGGCCGCCAGCGCCACGGCCCGCAGGCTGAGCGCGCGCCGGTCCGCCAGCACCGCCAGCAGCATCACCGCCACCATCACGAACGCCCGCTCGGTCGCCACGTTGCCGCCCGACAGCGCCAGGTACCCCGCCGCCGCCAGCAACGCCCCCACCGCCGCGATCTTCTTGGTGGGCAGGCGCAGGCCCCAACCCGGCACGGCGGCCATCCCCAGCCGCAGCGCGCCAAAGACGAACCCCGCCAGCAGCCCCATATGCAGCCCCGAGATCGCCAGCAGATGCGCCAGGTTCGACACGCGCAAGGCCGTCAGCGTTTCCTGCCCCATGCCCGAGCGGTCCCCTGTCATGATCGCCGCGGCAAACGCCCCAGCCTCGCCCGGCATCTGCGCCTGGATGCGGCTCGACAGCGCCATGCGGGTCTTGAACAGGACCTGCCCGCCCTGCGCCGGTTCCAGCAACAGGACAGGCGTGCGCGTGTAGCCCACCGCGCCCAGGCCCTTGAACCACGCGTGGCGCTGGAAATCGAAGCCCCCCGGCTCGACCGGGCCGGCGGGCGGCGACAGGTGCGCGGTCAGGATCAGCGTCTCGCCCGGCTGCGGATCGGTCCCCTCCGCCGCGCCGTGAAACGACACCCGCACGCGCCCCGGCGTCCGCTCGGGGGTCATGTAGCGCAGCACCACGCGGTCCAGCGTCACCCGCAGCGCGTCCGAGCCCGATCGGTCGATATCCACCACGCGCCCCTCCACGGGGCCGTAATAGCGCCAGCCCAGCTTGGCATCGGCCACGCCATGCGCCCGCGCGGCGGCGATGCAGAGCCCGAGCGCCACCAGCGCCACGGCCCAGATCACCGGCGCCAGCCCCGCGCCGACAAAGCGCAGCAGCGCAAGCGCCATGCCGACGCCTCCGGCCAATGCGGCGTACACCCATAGCGGAGGCTCGGACTTCAGCCCGAAATAGAGCGCGATCCCGCAGGCCAGCATCACCGGCACCCATGCAAACAGGTGCCCGCGCTGATCCAGCCAGGCGGCGACGGCACGATGCCAAGGCACCAAGGCTTGTCTCCCTTTTCATGGGCCGATAGACAGGCACCGTTAACGATACGTCCCCCATGCTTACCGAAAGGTTAACCGGCCCATGTCGCAGCCAGTCGTCACCCGTTTTGCTCCTTCGCCGACCGGCTACCTGCATATCGGCGGGGCGCGCACGGCGCTCTTCAACTGGCTGTTCGCGCGGCACCACGGCGGTTCCTTCCTGCTCAGGATCGAGGATACCGACCGTGCCCGCTCGACCCCCGAGGCGACGCAGGCGATCCTGGACGGACTGGCCTGGCTCGGTCTCGACCATGACGGCGAGGCGGTCAGCCAGGCCGCCCGCGCCGACCGCCACGCCGAGGTGGCGAACGAACTGCTTGCTAAGGGCCAGGCCTACAAGTGCTTCGCCACGCAGGAGGAAATCCAGGCGTTCCGCGATGAGGCCAAGGCCGAGGGTCGCTCCACCCTCTACCGCAGCCCGTGGCGCGACGCCGATCCGTCGACGCATCCCGACGCGCCCTATGTCATCCGCATCAAGGCCCCGCTGGAGGGCACGACCACCATTGCCGACACCGTGCAGGGCGACGTCACCATCCGCAACGATCAGCTGGACGACATGGTCCTGCTGCGCTCTGACGGCACGCCGGTCTACATGCTGGCCGTGGCGGTGGACGACCACGACATGGGCGTCACCCACGTCATCCGTGGCGACGACCACCTCAACAACGCCGCCCGCCAGATGCTGATCTATGACGCCATGGGCTGGCCCCTGCCGGTCTACGCCCATATCCCGCTGATCCACGGCCCCGACGGCAAGAAGATGAGCAAGCGCCACGGCGCGCTCGGCGTCGACGAGTACCAGAAGCAGGGGTACCCGGCGGCGGGGATGCGCAACTACCTCGCCCGACTGGGATGGAGCCACGGCGACGACGAGTTTTTCACCGACGATCAGGCGAAGGACTGGTTCGACCTCGACGGGATCGGCAAGTCCCCGGCCCGGTTCGACTTCAAGAAGCTGGACAATCTCTGTGGCCAGCACATCGCCGCCAGCGACGATGCTGCGCTGCTGCATGAACTGAACGGCTTCCTTGACGCGACGGCATCCGATCCGCTGCCCGACGCGAAACAGGCGCTGCTTCTGGACGGCATGTACTGCCTCAAGGAGCGCGCGAAGAATTTTCCTGAACTTCTTGATAAGGCGGAATTTATTCTGGCGGACCGACCGATCGAACCGGACGCGAAGGCCGCCGCGCAGCTGGACGCAGTATCCCGTGGTATACTGAACGAATTGACGCCGCACTTGCAAAATGCTAACTGGTCGCGCAACGATCTGGAAGAGGCTGCGAACGCGTTCGCCGCCTCCAAGGATCTCAAGTTCGGCAAGCTGGCCGGCCCGATGCGGGCCGCGCTGGCCGGTCGGGCGGCAACACCGAGCGTGTTTGACATGATGCTGGTCCTGGGCCGGGAGGAATCCCTCGCCCGACTGAACGATGCTGCCTCGAAGAGTGTTTAACACTCTTGAAAGGTGCACTGGATTAAGCAGCCAAGACGCGCCGCGCGTCACGGCTTGACGAGGGAGACCCTGATGGCAGACAGTACCAAATCCGCGAAACTGACGATCGGCGACAAGGAATACGAACTTCCGGTCTATTCCCCCACCGCCGGCCCGGACGTGATCGACATCCGCAAGCTCTACGCGCAGGCGGGCGTGTTCACCTATGACCCGGGCTTCACCTCGACCGCAAGTTGCGACAGCACGATCACCTATATCGACGGCGGCAAGGGCGAGCTTCTGCACCGCGGCTACCCGATCGACCAGCTGGCCGAGAAATCGCATTACCTCGAGGTCTGCTACCTGCTGCTCTACGGCGAGCTGCCCTCTGCGGCCCAGCTGGAGGATTTCGAGAACCGCGTGACCAACCACACCATGCTGCACGAACAGATGCACTTCCTGTTCCGCGGCTACCGTCGGGATGCGCACCCGATGGCCATCATGGTGGGCGTGGTGGGCGCGCTTTCCGCCTTCTACCACGACAGCACCGACATCTCGGACCCGTGGCAGCGCGAGGTCGCGACGATCCGCCTGATCGCCAAGATGCCGACCATCGCCTCGATGGCCTACAAGTACACGCTGGGCCAGCCCTTCGTCTATCCGCGCAACGACGTGGACTATGCGTCGAACTTCCTGCGCATGTGCTTTGCCGTCCCGGCCGAGGATTACGAGGTCAACCCGATCCTCAGCCGCGCCATGGACCGCATCTTTACCCTGCATGCCGACCACGAGCAGAACGCCTCGACCTCCACGGTCCGGCTGGCCTCGTCCTCGGGCGCCAACCCCTTCGCCTGTGTCGCGGCGGGCATCGCCTGCCTCTGGGGTCCGGCCCATGGCGGCGCCAATCAGGCCTGCCTGGAGATGCTGCAGGAAATCGGCACGCCCGACCGCATCCCGGAATTCATCGCGCGGGCCAAGGACAAGGACGATCCGTTCCGCCTGATGGGCTTCGGCCACCGCGTCTACAAGAACTTCGACCCCCGCGCCAAGGTGATGAAACAGTCCGCCGACGAGGTGCTCGACCTCCTGGGGATCGAGAACAACCCAACGCTGCAAGTCGCCAAGGAGCTTGAGAAACAGGCGCTGGAAGATTCCTACTTCACCGAGAAGAAGCTCTTCCCCAACGTCGATTTCTATTCGGGCATCATCCTCGAGGCGATGGGCTTCCCGACCTCGATGTTCACGCCCATCTTCGCGCTCAGCCGCACGGTGGGCTGGATTTCGCAGTGGAAGGAAATGATCGGCGATCCGCAACTGAAAATCGGCCGCCCGCGCCAGCTCTACAAGGGCGAAACGCTGCGCGACTACGTGGACATGGAAAACCGCTGAGCGCGATCTTCCTGCCGTTCCGAAACGCCCCGCCAGCGCGGGGCGTTTTCTTTTGTGCCCGCAGGATGGCTAAAATTGTAGCCAAATGATGTGCGGCGGCCGGTCGCGCATTTACCGGCGGTTCAGCCTCCTGCGCCATGATGCCCGCAACCGGGCAACTTGGGGCGCATCATGGCGATACTCGGCATCCTGTTACTGATCGGCGGCGCAATGGCCGGCCTCGTGGGGCTGGGCGGGCTCGACCTGCCCGAGTTTGCGCCGGACGATACGACCGAAGACTCCGCCGAGGCTGAGGCGCAGGCCGCCGCGCGCAGCGATCTGCTGCTGGGCGGCGACGGCGCCGACCTTCTGGCGGGGGGCACCGGCGGCGACTGGCTCATCGGCCTCGATGGCGACGACACGCTGACCGGCGGCGCTGGCGGCGATGTCATCATTCCCGGCACCGGGCAGGACGCGATTGCCGCCGGCGACGGCCACGACTTCGTCGAGGCGGCCAATGTCGTGGACGAGGCTGCCCTGCGCAGTTCCGTCACCGGGGCCGACAATATCTTCGACATCGCCTTCGCCTACGACCTGCCGGCCGCGTCCGATGCCGGCGACGTGGTCGACCTCGGCGCGGGCGACGATACCGTGGTGGCAGGCTCCGAAGACACCATCGCAGGCGGTCCCGGCGGCGACGAGTTTGCCTTGGGCGACTGGATCGCCGGCGGCGCCCCGGTCGAGATCGCGGATTTCGACGCCGCGGAGGATATCATCACCTTCGTCTACGACCGGGACGGTGACGCCCCCGAACTGTCGGTCGCGCGGAACGAGACGACGGGCGTCACCACCATCATGGCCGACGGCCGCTCGATCGCTGTCCTGCGCGACACCAGCCCGGACTTCTCGTTGCGCAATGTCGCCATCGGCCGCTACACGGGCTGAGCTTTCCGTGGTCCGGCCCGAAAATCAACGCTTCCTCCAAATCGAAAGAATTGTTTCGCAAGTGGCGACGATGCGCCGGGGAAATGGGTCGAAAACCAATGAATCCGGCCCGAAATCGACGAATGACCACGACGGGCCGCCAATCGAAGAGTAGTCTGCAACCATGTGAGTCTCTTGGGAAATCCTTCATGCTTGGTATAGTTCTGCTCAGTCTCCTGGGCATCGGTGCGACGGCTGCCCTGGCCATCGACCTCTTCGACGACAATGACGACAATGCCCGTGCCCCTGACACGCCGGGCGAGGAAGAGCCCGAAACCGGCGGCGCCGGCCCGCTGCCCGAAGAGCCGGAAACCGGCGGCCCCGATCCGCTTCCGACCGACACGATCAATCCGGTCACCGGCACGGCAGGCGCGGACTCGATCACCGGAACGGAGGCTGTCGACTTCATCGACGCCGAAGACGGCGACGATGTGGTGCGCGGCGGCGCCGAAGGCGACATCGTCGATGCCGGCGACGGCGACGACCGGGTGTTCGGCGAAGACGGCCAGGACGTGATCGCGGGCAATGCCGGCAACGACTTCCTGCGCGGCGGCGCCGACGAAGATATCCTGGTGGACAGCGACGGGGCCGACACCTTGCGCGGCGACACCGGCGACGACCTGATCCTGTCCACCGGCCTTACCGATCAGACCGCCTTTATCGACGCGACCCGCACCGTGGCGCGCGATTTCGCCAATGGCGACGCGGCGTCGCTCGACGACCTGCCGGGCCTCGACCTGGCCCGGGATGACGACACCGAAGGCGACGAGGTCGATGGCGGCGCCGGAAACGACATCGTGATCTTCGGCCAGGACGACACTGTCACCGGCGGCGAAGGCGCCGATCTTTTCATCGGCGGCAGCCCCCTGCTTGCCGGCAATCCGGCCACGATCACGGACTTCGAGGTGAACGAGGAACTGCTCGTGCTGACCTACGATGGCGGCGATCCGCCGGACCTCAGCCTGACGGATGTCGGCGGCGACGCGGTGCTCAACCTCGACGGCGCACCCGCCGTGATCCTGCCCGGGCTGGGAAGCACATTCCAGCTCAGCGACGTGGAACTGATCGAGGTCTCGGCCTGATCAGCGCCCCTCGTATTCCGGCTTGCGCTTGTCCAGGAAGGCGGTCACGCCTTCCTGGAAATCCCGTGTCCGCCCGCATTCGCCCTGCAACTGCGCCTCGAGGTCCAGCTGCTTGTCGAACCCGTTTTCCCAGCTGCCGCGCACCGCGCGCTTGATCCCGCCATAGGCCGCCGTCGGCCCCTTCGCCAGGTGCGCCGCCCGCGCCTGCCAGTGCATCTCGAACGCGTCGTCTTCGACCGCCTCCCAGATCAGCCCCCAGGCATCCGCCTGCCGCGCCGAGATCGGCTCTGCAAACAGCGCAGCACCCATCGCCTTGGCCGCCCCCACCTGGCGCGGCATCCAGTAGGTCCCGCCCGCGTCCGGAATAAGGCCGATCCGCGCGAAGGCCTGCAGGAAATAGGCGCTCTCGGTGGCGATCACCACGTCGAAGGCCAGCGCCAGGTTGGCCCCCGCCCCCGCCGCCGGGCCGTTCACCGCCGCGATGGTCGGCACCGGGCAGTCCGAGATCATCCGCAGCATCGGCTCGTACTCGTCGCGCAGCACGCGCTCTACGTCCAGTGCCGCCGCCGTGCCGTTGTCCGACAGGTCCTGACCCGAGCAGAACGCCTTGCCGTTGCCGGTCAGCACCAGCACCCGCGCCTCGCGGCCCGCGCGCCCGACCGCGTCGGTGATCTCGGCCCGCATCTGGGTGTTGAGCGCGTTCATCTTGTCGGCGCGGTTCATGCGCAGCACGGCGACGTCGGCGTTCAGGTCGTATGTCAGGGTCTGATAGGTCGTCATCGGGCGGGTCTCCATCTGGCGTGTGACGCCAATCAACCCCGCCCGGCCCGGAAATGCAACGCGCGACGGCGCGTCAGTCCTTCATGATTTCGCGCAGCCGCGCCTCTTCGGCGGCGCTCAGCCCGGCCTCGCCCTCCGGTTTCGCGCCCGCGCGCCCCCGGATATAGACCGCCGCCAAGAGCCCGCCCAAAAGCAGCATCACCGGCCCGGCCAGCCACAGCACAAGGTTGCTGCCGCTCGCCACCGGGTTCAGCAGGACGTACTCGCCATAGCGGTCCACGACGAAGTCGATGACTTCCTCGTCGCTGTCGCCCGCCACCAGCCGCTCGCGCACCAAAAGGCGCAGGTCGCGGGCCAGGTCGGCATTTGAATCGTCGATGCTCTCGTTGCGGCAGACCAGACAACGCAGGCCCGAGGATATCTCCCGCGCCCGCTCCTCCAGAACCGGATCGTCCAAAATCTCGTCCGGCTGCACCGCCCAGAGCGGCGAGGCCAGCAGCATGAGGATCAGCACCAGACGCTTCATTCCGCCGGCACCCCCACGGCGCGGGACTTGCGCGCCCCTGCCGCCACCCGGTAACGCCGGTCCGACAGCGACAGCGCGCCCCCGATCGCCATCAGGATCGCGCCGCCCCAGATCCAGTTGGCCAGCGGCTTGTAATAGGTCCGCACCGCCCATCCGCCCGCCGCCTGCTCGTCGCCGATCACGACATAAACGTCGCGCAGGAAACCATTGTCGATGGCCGCCTCGGTCGTGGGCATTCCGGCCACCGGGTAGACTCGTTTTTCAGGGTTCAGCCGGCTCACCACGGATCCGTTCTTCGACAGGGTCACATCCGCCATGGTGGAGATATAATTCGGCCCCTCCACCTCGCGCACATCGTCGAGCGTGATGGTCAGCCCCGACACCTCGAAACTGTCGCCCACCTGCGCCACGCGGATATCCTCGGCCTCCCAGGCCAGCATCCCGGCGATGCCCGCGATGGTGATGCCGAACCCCGCATGGGCCACCGCCTTGCCCCAGTCGGCGCGCGGCAGGCGCGTCAGCCGCGACAGGCGCCCCCCGCCCCGGCCCGTCCGGCTCCACAGGTCCACCGCCGCACCCACGATCAGCCAGGCCGCCAGGAACAGGCCCACCGGCCCCAGCGCGCTGCGCCCGGTCTGCATCGCGAAGGCCAGCGCGCCCACCGCCACGGCCAGCGCGAAGGCGCCCACCAGCGGCCGCAGCACCCGGCCCAGATTGCCCCGCTTCCACGGCAGCATCGCGCCCACCGGCAGGATCAGCCCCAACAGGATCATGAACGGCGTGAAGGCCATGTTGAAGAACGGCTCGCCCACGCTCAGCTTGCGGTCGAACATGAGTTCCGAGATCAGCGGCCAGATCGTGCCCACGAAAATGACGAAGGCCGCGACGCCCAACAACACGTTGTTGGCCACCAGCATCGTCTCGCGACTCACCAGGCCGAACACCCCCTTGGCCTGCATCGCCCCCGCCCGCGCGGTAAAGAGCGTCAGGCCCAGCATCATGAAGAACCCGGTGATCATCAGCAGGAACACGCCCCTTTCGGGGTCCGTGGCAAAGGCATGCACCGAGGTCAGCACGCCCGACCGGGTGATGAACGCCCCCACCATCGAGAACCCAAAGGCGATGATCGCCAGCAGGATGGTCCAGCTTTTCAGCGACTCGCGTTTCTCCACCACGATGGCCGAATGCAACAGCGCGGCGGCAATCAGCCACGGCATGAAGCTGGCGTTTTCCACCGGGTCCCAGAACCAGAACCCGCCCCAGCCCAGCTCGTAATAGGCCCACCAGGACCCAAGCGCGATGCCGATGGTCAGGAAAATCCACGCCGCCAGCGTGTAGGGCCGCACCCACCGGCCCCAGGCCGCATCGACCCGGCCTTCGATCAGGGCCGCCAGAGCGAAGGAATAGGTCATCGAAAGCCCGACATAGCCCAGGTAGAGGAACGGCGGATGGAAGGCCAATCCCGGATCCTGCAACAACGGATTGAGGTCGCGCCCGTCAAAGGGCGGCACCGGCATCCGCAGGAACGGGTTCGACGTGAACAGGATGAAGGCAAAGAAGGCCGCGCCGATCAGCCCCTGCATCGACAGCACCCGCGCCTTGAGCGTTGGCGGCAGGTTGCCCCCGAACCACACGGCAAAGGCGCCGAACAGCGTCACGATCAGCACCCACAGCAACATCGAGCCTTCGTGATTGCCCCAGACGCCGGTGATCTTGTAGAGCAGCGGCTTGGCCGAATGGCTGTTGGCCACCACCAGCTCCAGAGAGAAATCCGAGGTGACGAAGGCCCACATCAGCGCCCCGAACGCGCCCAGCGTCAGCACGAATTGCAACGTCGCGGCAGGCTCGGCCACGGCCATCCACCCCGCCCATCGTTTGTGCGCGCCGATCAGGGGCACGACCGACTGAAAGCACGCCACGAAGAAGGCGAGGATGAGGGCGAAATGTCCAAGCTCGGTGATCATGGGGCGGTTATAATCGTCCCGGGCCTCGCCTCCAACGTCTTTCGGGTGCGACGGGTGATCACATTGTCGCGGGATCAGCCACGCCATCGATGCCCCCCCGGGGTGGCGATCCAACGGCAAATCGGCAGAGCTTTATCCCGGCCAGATCCGAAAGACATCCGAGCGGAGCGCTAGCGTGTTCCAAATCGCCGCCCCCTGGGTGGGGGGCAGCGATGGCGCGGCGGCGCGTGCCGCGCCTTTGTTCCGCGCGGGGGGCTGGATACGCAACGCCGTCCCGGACTTGATCCGGGACCTCGCCCGCCAAGAGGCCCCCGGATCAAGTCCGGGGATGACGGTCAGGACACGCGGCGGCACCTACCGCCCGTGGCTCGCCTCCTGCCACTCCCGCAGGGCCGGGTTCGGCTCTCCCTCCGGCTGCTGCACCTGCAACGCCAACCCCGCGTCATGCCCGGTATCGGCCACGCCCACGCTGCCCGCCTCCAGCGCGCGCAAGGATTTCAGGTTGCCCACCACCTGCGGCGTGCGCGCCATGGTGGCGGCGATGGAGCGGTGAAACTCCTGCCCCTTCGCCTGGTGCCGCGCGCCGAAATAAAAGCTGACGATCGCGCCCAACAGCCACCACAATGGCTCTGGCACCAGCGCGATCCCCTGCATCCGTTCCGAAAACCAGATCGGGTCCACCATCGCGGCCACGAAGAGGCCCAGCGTGCCAAGCGCCATCGCGGGGCGCGGCACCCGGTTCAGCCCGTCGATCAGCCGGTCATACCAGCCCTTGCGCTCGGCCTTGAACTCCGCCGCCAGCTGCGCCAGCGCCGCGCCCTGCAATTCGGCGGCGCGTTCATCGGATTTCTCCGCATTCACCCGGAACACCTCCGCCGTCTCGGCCACGGCATTGCGCCCGCCGCCGAAGACCAGGCCCAGGACCGTCTCGATCAGTCCCATTTCGCCACCCGGTCCCGAAACTCCGACGGCGTCATGTGATAACGGGGCGAGATGAACGCCTCGGCCCGCCGGATCCAGCCGCCCTTGCCGCCTGCCCGGCTGCGCGCGAACTTGCGCGACGCGGGGCGCTGATCGGCCAGCCGGAAATAGTAGTTCCGCCGCGCGATCCCGTAAGCATCGGCGATATGCAGCGGCGCCACGCCATGGGCCAGTTCCGCCGCCTCGATGGTCTGCGGCCCGATGATGCCGTCCACCGCCACCTCGTGCCCCATCTGCCGCAACAGCCGTTGCAGGATCTTCACCGCGTTGGCCCCGGCATTCACGTACATGTCGAACACGCTGGCCTGCAAGACCTGCGGCAGCCGCGCGATGCCGGGCCGATGGTAGTAATGGTCAATGAAAATGTCCTGCGCCTGCGCCCGGCTCAGGCGGCGCACATCGGCCACGTCCACGTCGCCGTCCCGGTCAAGGTCCAGCCCCAGCCGCCGCATCGTATGGATGGTCACGCCATGGTTGGTGGCCCCGCCCGGGTCGTCGGGGTCGTTCACGAACCCGCCTTCCCGCGCCAGGATATCCTTTGCGATCTCCGAGACAGTCTGCATTCCGCGCCCCCTTGGCCAGCGATTTGAACTCACCGGCAAGGGTTGTCATGATTGGTTAATGCGCGGCTTAGCTACCGTCCGGTTCCTGGTAGACGCCCTGTTCCTTCAGCGCGTCGACCACTTCCTTGGGCATGTATTCCTCGTCATGCTTGGCCAGGATCTCGGTCGCGGTAAAGACACCGTCCTCGTACCGGCCCAAGCCGACCATGCCCTCGTTCTCGCCAAAGAGATCGGGCAGAACGCCGGTATAGCGCACCGGCACCGACGCCCCGCCATCGGTCACGCTGAAGGTCACCGTCTCGCCTTCGCCGCGCACCAGAGTGCCTTCCTCGACCAGCCCGCCGATGCGGAAGGTTTCCGAGGGGCTGGGCGGTTCGGCCATCACCTGGCTGGGCGAGCGGAAGAAGTTGATGCCATCGCGCATCGCATAGCCGATGAGGCCGGTGGCCAGGATCAGTGCAATCGCCGTCACCGCGATGACCTGGATCCGCCGCTGTTTCTTCAGTGATTTCATCGCGCTACCCCGTCCTCCTCAGGGAAACTCCTCCGGGACATTCACGGAAACACCGGCGCCAGCATCAGCCCCGTGGTCTCGTCGATACCTAGCATCAGGTTGGCGTTCTGCAAAGCCTGCCCGCTCGACCCCTTGGTGAGGTTGTCGAGCGCGCCGACCACGATGGCCCGCCCGTCGATCCTGTCCGCGACCACCCCGATATGGCAGAAATTGCTGCCCCGCACATGCCGCGTGCTGGGCCCCTCGCCATAGGGCAGAACCTCGATGAAGGGCTCGTCCGCATAGGCGTTGTAGAGCGTCTCGTAGACCGCCTTCGCTTCGCCCTTCACATATCCGGTCGCCAGAATCCCCCGGTTCGCAGGGATCAGATGCGGCGTGAACTGGATGCGCACGTCCCGCCCCGCGATCTCCGAGAACTCCTGATCGAACTCGCCCAGATGCCGGTGCGTGCCCCCCAGGGCATAGGCGTGATACCCCTCCGACAGCTCGGCGTGCAGCAGGTTTTCCTTCAAGCTCCGCCCGGCCCCCGACACCCCGCATTTGAGGTCGAGGATGATCTCGTCAAGGTCGATCACCCCGGCCTCGATCAGCGGGCGCAGCACGTATTGCCCGGTCGCGGCGTTGCACCCCGTCCCGGCCACCAGCCGCGCGCCCTTGATGGCGTCGCGGTAAAACTCGGTCAGGCCATAGACGGCCTCCTGCTGCATCTCCACCGCGGCGTGCTTGTTGCCGTACCATTTTTCATAGGCGTCAGGGTCACGCAGCCGGAAATCCGCGCTCAGATCCACGATCTTCAGGTCCTTGGGCAGCCCCGCGATGACCTCTTGGCTGGTCTTGTGCGGCAGGGCGCAGAAACACAGGTCGATGCCGGTAAAGTCGATCTCGTCGATCGTCACCAGCACCGGCAGATCGAGGTGCCGCAGATGCGGAAACGCCTGCGCCATGGTCTGCCCGGCCTTGGAATTGGCCGACAGCGCGGCAATCTCCAGCCCCGGATGGGTGGCGATCAGCCGGACAAGTTCGGCGCCGGTATAGCCCGAGGCGCCCAGAATGGCGATTTTATGGGTCATGTCAGACCTCTTTCATCAGTTGTCAGTCATGTAAGGAAGATTGCGCGCGCCCGCAATGCGACGCACTGGCCTCAGGCGGCCTGAAACGTGATCCCTCGTCGCAGGAACTGCGTCGCCCGGTCCGACGTGCGCTTGGGATCGCCCGTGGTCAGAAACCGCACACCCTCGCCCCCAGTCGCCATCTCGGGATGGCGCGACAGGTAATCGGCCAGGCTCGCCGCCACCAGTTGCGGCTGCGAATAGACCTGCACCTCCGGCCCCAATGCCGCCTGGAACACGTCCTCGACCAGCGGGTAATGGGTGCAGCCCAAGACGGCGGCCTGTGGGTTGGGCATCTTGCGCTTCAGCGCATCCACATGGCTGCGCACCAGCGCCTCGGCCAGGATCATGTCGCCGTCCTCGATGGCATCCACCACCCCGCCACAGGCCTGCGCCTCCACGTCGACACCAATGGCGCGAAAGGCCAGCTCCCGCTGGAACGCCCGGCTGCTGACGGTCGTGGGGGTGGCAAACAGCGCCGCATGTTTCACCGCCACCTCGCGCGGGGGCGAGTTGTCGCCCCATTGCCGCTCGGTCAGCGCCTCGATCAGCGGCACGAAGACCCCCAGCACGCGCTTGCCCTTGGGCACGCCTTCCTCCTGCATCCGGCGCAGCGCGGCGGCGGACGCCGTGTTGCAGGCCAGGATC
Source organism: Roseovarius atlanticus (assembly GCF_019802205.1). Classification (GTDB taxonomy): domain Bacteria; phylum Pseudomonadota; class Alphaproteobacteria; order Rhodobacterales; family Rhodobacteraceae; genus Roseovarius; species Roseovarius atlanticus_A. Next base: position 1,086,269 of record NZ_JAHVHQ010000003.1, on the reverse strand, counting down.
ACCAGGTCGCAGTCCTCGTCATGCCACAGCCGCTGCACATGCGCCTTGGTGCGGACAAAGATATCCTGCGCGTCGCGCACGCCGTACGGCGCGTTGGCGTTGTCCCCAAGATAGACAAGCGCCACCTCCGGCAACCGCGCCTCCACGGCGCTCAGAACCGTCAGGCCGCCAAGCCCGCTGTCGAAAATCCCAACTGCCATGTCAACCGCGCTGCCCGCGCCCCTAGTCGTATTCAAAGCCAATCTCGTCCGGGTTCACCGGACGCGTGCTAAGCTCATACGTCTTGTGCCGCAGAAACGCCATCATGGATTTCGTGTCCCCGGCCCGTGCGCGCAATTCGTCCTGCGCGATGGGCTGGCCCACCACCACCTGCACACGGGTGTCCACACGCTTGCTGAACTCCTTGATCAGAAGCCCCATGCGCAGCGTGGTGTGCATATGGCTGGCCAACTGGAACAGCCGGCTTGTATGCCCCTCGAAGAACACCGGCACCACCGTGGCGTCCAATTTCGCCACCATCCGCGCCGTGAACCCGCGCCAGCCGGGATCCAGCGGCTGGGCAAAGGGTTTGACGCCCGTGCTGACCGTCCCGCCGGGGAAAATCCCGATGGTGCCGCCGTCTTTCAGATAATTGAGCGCCGTCTTGCGCGTTTCGACATTCAGCGCGACCGCCTCTTTCGTCTCGTCGAAACTGATCGGCAGGATCACGCGGTTCAGATCCTCGGCCTTGCGAAAGATCTGGTGCGCCAGGATGCGGAAATCGCCCCGCGTCTGGCTCAGGATATGGCCCATCATCAGCCCGTCCAGAATGCCGTAAGGATGGTTCGCGATCAGGATCAGCGGCCCGGTGCGCGGGATGCTGTCCAGGCTCCCGCCCACCACGTCCAGCGTCAGCCCATAGCGCTCCACCATCACCTGCCAGAAATCACGGCCCGCCGCAACCTCCTGCTCGTATCCCGCCGCCCGCTTGATCAGCCGGATACGCCCCGTCAGGTTTTCCATCGTGCGGATCATGGCGCGGCCCCCACGGGTCTGCGCCGAATAGGCATAGCTGATGTCACGGGCCACGTGGCGTTCCAGGCGCATCTCGGATTCCGTCTCGATTCGCGTGCACCCATCTACATCGCCCCGCCACGTAACAGGGCGATGAAATTTGGGTAACAAAGGCGCGGGCGGCCTACTGTGCCGCCCGTGCCACGTCCTGCCCGCCATCGCGGATCACCTGCAACAGATGCTCGCGCTGCTTCGCGGCCTTCTGCGCGTTTGCCATCTTCACCGGACCGAAGCCCCTGATCTGCAACGGAAGTTCGGCCAGCGCCACGATGGCGTCCTGGGTCCGGCCCTCCAGCTTGGGCAGAACCTCGGCCATATCCGCCTCGTACTCGCGGATCAGCGCGCGTTCCATGCGCCGCTCCTCGCTATAGCCGAAGATGTCCAGCGGCGTGCCACGCAGGCCCTTGAACTTCGCCATCAGGCGCATCGGCTTTTCCATCCAGGCCCCGAATTGCCGCTTCTTGGGCCGCCCGTCCGGGCCGGTCTTGCTCAGGATCGGCGGGGCCAGGTGAAAACTCATGTCGAAATCGCCCGCGAACTCCTCCTCGGCCTTCTTCCGGCTCTGGATCAGCAGCCGCGCGACCTCGTATTCGTCCTTGTAGCTCAAGAGCTTGTGATAGCCCAAGGCCACCGCTTCGCGCACCTGCTCGTTCTCGATTCCATCGAGCAGCTTGCGGTACCGCTTGGCCAGCCGCTTGCCCTGATAGTCCACCAGATGATCCGCGCGGAAGGCGATCTTTTCCTTCAGCGATTTCGGTTTCTGCACCACGTTCGGCGTCACCATGCGGTCCGCTTCCTCGGGGTGCACGGCGGCCCACCGCCCGATCTCGAAGGCGCGCAGGTTCCGCTCCACCGCCGTGCCGTTCAGCTCGATGGCCGCGTCGATCGAGGCCTTGCTGAGCGGGACAAGCCCCCGCTGCCACGCCGCGCCAAAGATGATCATGTTGGAAAAGATCGCGTCGCCCATCGCCACCCGCGCCAATTCACTGGCGTCGAAGAGCACCACGTCATCCTGCATCCGCGCCTTCAGTGACAGCGCCAGCTGGTCGGTGGGCAGCGTGAACTCGGTGTCACGGGTGAAATCGCCGGTCATGATCTCGTGGCTGTTGACCACCCCGCCGGTGCGCCCCATCCGTGTCAGGCCCAGCGTCTTGGCCCCGGCGCTCGTCACCAGATCGCCGCCAATGAGCGCGTCCGCCTCGCCCGTGGCGACCCGTATGGCACTGATATCGCTCGGCTTCTCGGCAATCCGGCAATGGATATGCACCGCGCCGCCCTTCTGCGCGAGGCCGGCCATTTCCATCATCCCCGCGCCCTTGCCGTCGATCTGCGCCGCCTGCGCCATCACCGCGCCGATGGTCACGACGCCGGTGCCGCCGACGCCGGTGATCACCACGTTATAGGTGCCGTCGATCCTGGGCAGCGCAGGCTCCGGCATATCCGGCAAGTCCAGCTCCGCAGACGCCTCTTTCCGAATCTTCGCGCCTTCCAGCGTCACGAAGGACGGGCAGAACCCCTTGAGGCAGGAAAAATCCTTGTTGCAGCTCGACTGGTCAATGGCCCGTTTCCGGCCCAGTTCCGTCTCCTTCGGCACGATGGCCACACAGTTCGACTGCACCCCGCAATCACCGCAGCCTTCGCAGATATCGGTGTTGATGAAGACCCGCTTGTCGGGGTCCGGGAAGGTGCCGCGCTTGCGGCGGCGGCGTTTCTCGGCAGCGCAGGTCTGCACGTAAATAATGGCCGATACACCCTTGATGTCCTGAAACTTCTCCTGCACCTGCATCATCTCGGCGCGTTCGTGCCAGCCGATGCCCGACGGAAAATGCGCCTTCTCGGGTTCTTCCTTCTCGTCATAAACCACCGCGATGTGCTCGACGCCCATCGACTGCAACTCGCGCGCGATCCGGTCGGGGCCCAGCCCACCCTCGTTGGTCTGTCCGCCGGTCATGGCGACCGCGTCGTTGTAGAGGATCTTGTAGGTGATGTTCACACCCGCCGCGAGCGCCGCCCGAATGGCCAGCACGCCCGAGTGGTTATACGTCCCGTCCCCGAGGTTCTGGAACACGTGGTCGCGGTTGGAAAACGGCGCCTCGCCGATCCAGTTGGCGCCTTCCGCGCCCATATGGGTGAACCCGCTGGTCTCGCGATCCATCCACAGCGACATGATGTGACACCCGATCCCGGCATAGGCACGCCCGCCTTCCGGCACCTTGGTCGAGGTGTTGTGCGGACAGCCCGCGCAGAAATACGGCAGCCGCGCCGCCAGCTCCTCGGCATTGTCCGATTTCTTTGCCTCATCAATCAGTTGCAGTCCGGCCTTCACCCGGTCCGTGCCGCGGCCTTCCTCCACCAGGATCGTGCCGATCTTCTCGGCCACCATCACCGGGTCCAGTGCCATGCGCGTCGGAAACAGCTCCTCGGAATGCAGGCCGCCCGCGCCGCCCTTGTACCAGCCATAGACGCGCCGCCCTTGGCGATCGTCGAAAATCGCCTCCTTGATCTGGATCTCGATCAGCTTGCGCTTTTCCTCGACCACGACGATCAGGTCCAGCTCCTCGGCCCAGTCGTGAAAGCCCTTCATGTCCATCGGAAAGGTCTGGCCCACCTTGTAGGTCGTCAACCCCAGCCGCTCGGCTTCTGCCGCGTCGATCCCCAGCATGTCCAGCGCGTGGGTCAGGTCCAGCCAGTTTTTGCCGGCGGCCACGAACCCGATCTTCGCGCCGGGTTTGCCCCACACCCGCTTGTCGATCTTGTTCGCGTGGGCAAAGGCTTCGGCGGCGTACCTCTTGTGGTCGATCATCCGCGCTTCCTGCGCGATCCAGTGATCCCCGAGGCGAATGCTCAGGCCCCCATCCGGCATGTCGAACTCGGGCAGCACGAAATTCATCCGGTCAAGGCTGCCATCCACGACGCTCGTGACCTCCACCGTGTCCTTCATCGTCTTGAGGCCCGCCCAGACGCCCGCAAACCGCGACAGCGCGAAGCCGTAAAGGCCGAAATCCAGGATCTCCTGCACCCCCGCCGGCGACAGCACCGGCATGTAGGCATCCACCAGCGCCCAGTCCGACTGGTGACAGACGGTGGAACTCTCCCCGGTATGGTCGTCCCCCATCGCCATCAGCACCCCGCCCAGCGGCGCCGTTCCGGCCATGTTGGCGTGCCGCATCACGTCGCCCGAGCGGTCTACGCCCGGCCCCTTGCCGTACCACAGGCCAAAGACGCCATCATGCTTGCCCTCGCCGCGCAGCTGCGCCTGCTGCGTGCCCCACAGCGCCGTCGCCGCCAGATCCTCGTTCAGGCCCGGCTGAAAGGTCACGTTCGCCTCGGCCAAGGTCTTTTCCGCCCGCGCCATCTGCAGGTCCACCGCCCCCAGCGGCGAGCCGCGATAGCCGGTGACATACCCGGCGGTGTTGTGCCCTTCGGCGCGGTCCCGTGCGGCCTGCATCAGCATCAGACGCACAAGGGCCTGCGTGCCGTTCAACAGGATCTGAGACTTGGACAGGTCCAGCCGGTCGTTCAGGGAAATCTTCTGATCGCTCATATCGTCCTCCCGTGGCGCTTGCGCGATCCAGCGCAATTGCTATGTATATAGGCGTGTATTAGGTCAATATACGTGACCTAATACAGTTTTTCACGCGAATTCCGCGCTATCGGCTGTGAACCGCAAATGTTTTTCTGCTATTGCGCCAGCGGGAACGGATTGAATTGAAAGTTGCGAAATGGATTGGGACAAACTGAGAATATTTCACGCGGTCGCCGACGCGGGCAGCCTCACCCATGCCGGTGATCAGCTTCACCTGTCGCAATCCGCCGTCTCGCGACAGATCCGCGGGCTCGAGGAATCACTCAACGCCACGCTCTTTCACCGCCACGCCCGCGGCCTCATCCTGACCGAACAGGGCGAGCTTCTGTTCGACGCCACCCGCGCCATGGTCAAGCGGCTGGACGCCGCGACCGCGCGCATCCGCGACAGCGAGGAAGAGGTGTTCGGCGAACTGCGCGTGACCACCACCATCGGATTCGGCACGCTCTGGCTCGCCCCGCGCCTGCCCAAGCTCTTTTCGACCTATCCCGACCTCAACATCGACCTCATGCTCGAGGAACGCGTGCTCGACCTGCCCATGCGCGAGGCCGACGTGGCCATCCGCATGAAGGAACCCAGCCAGGCAGACCTCATCCGCAAGCGCCTGATGATGATCAACATGTGCCTGTTCGCGACGCAGAAGTATCTCGATGAGCGCGGCACGCCCGAAGGGATGGAAGACCTCGGAACGCACCGGCTGATCTGCCAGAACCCGCGCTCGGCCCAGGTCGGCGCCGGCGCCACGCTGGTCAACGAGCTGGTGACCTACGACATCCCGTCGCTGCTGACCGTCAACAATTATTACGGCGTGCTGCAGGGCGTGCTCAACAACCTTGGAATCGGCGTCCTGCCCGACTACCTGGGCCAGGATTTCGACCAGCTTGTCCGCGTCCTGCCCGAGGTGCAGTCCTCCGATGTGCCGGTCTTCCTCGCCTACCCCGAGGAGCTGCGCCATTCGCAGCGCATCAAGGCGTTCCGCGATTTCGTTCAGGAAGAAATTGTGGCCTATCGCAAAAACGTCGCAAAATAAGGCGTTTCGGGCAATTTTCGCGCGCCGGAACAGCAGCCATGCGGCAACAGCATAGCAGGTTTTCGCACAGTGCGACCTCTTTACTCTTGAACGCTCGAAAAACGGGCACTAATTCCACGGCATGACGGTGATCAACCCGATCACTTCATACCTCCCTGTTGGACTATGGCCGAGCTTATCAGCTCGGCCTTTTTTTTCTCAGATCAACGGGATGTCCGGGCCCGCCAGCGGCGACAGCGCCCGCGGCGCGCCATCGGTGATCACGATATTCTCCTCATGCACCATGCCGAGGCCCCCGGGCCGGTCTATCCCCGGCTCCAGCGTGATCACCATGCCGGGCTCCAGCACCGTCTGATCGCGTGCCGTCAGCGACATACCCTCGGTCAGCTGCATCCCCAGCCCGTGGCCCAGCCGCCCCGCCGTCTCGCCCGCACCGACGACAGCCGACATGGCCCGCCACAGGTCGCAGGCGCGCGCACCGGGCCGGGCAAGCTCCATGGCCGCCTGCGTGGCCTCGACCAGCCGCGCATGGGCCTCCGCAATGCCGTTCCCCACATGCCCCACGGCGAAATTCCGGTCGAAATCGCAGAAATACCCGTCATACACCGCGCCGGTGTCCAGCATCAGAACGTCGCCCGCCCGTAGCGGCCTCTCGGACGCGGGCGAGATCACGTCCGCATAGCCACCCTGCCCCGCGCCGCCCGCAAGGTAAGGCACCCAGTCCGCGCCTTCCTCCAGCAGCAGGCGCTGAAAGTCGCGAAAAACCTGCGCCAGCGGCCGGCCCGCGCCCGCGATCTCGGGCACACGGTCAAAGGCCCGGCCCGCGATGGCGCAGGCGGTCCCGATCCTGGCGATCTCGGCCGGGGATTTGACCGCCCGCAGCCGCGCCACGATCCCCGCTTCGCCGGTGAACACCAGACCGGCCAGGTCCCTCACCCGCGCGAAATCCGCCAGCGGCATGCGCAGATGTGTCTCAAAGCCCATCGGCACCCCCACCGGGCCGCCGACCTCGGCCAGCGTCTGCGCCAGCAGGCTCACACCGTCATCTTCAGGGGTGGGGGCCGGCCACGTGCGGATATCCTCAATCCATGTCCGCCCCATCGGCGCGGCCCCGATCGAGGGAATCACCGCCCTGGGCGGCCCTTCGCGCGGCACCACCAGGAACCACGGACGGCTCGGGCTTTCCCAGAACCGCGTCAGGAACCCGGTGAAATAGCGCACGTCCGCCTCGGTGGTCAGCAGAAGCGCCCCCAGCCCGGCGCGGTCCATCAGCAACTGCGCCCGCGCCGTGCGGGTCTCGTATTCCGCACGGTCGAAGCCCCGGTTCATGCCTCGGCCTGCTCACTCAGGATGCACAGCACCCGCGCCTCCGGCCCAAGGCCCATCAACCGCGCGGCGGCCAGCCCCGCGGCACCGGATTCGGTGCTCTCCAGCCCCATCAGCGTCAATTCCGGCAGCACCGCCGCCGCCTCCTCCTCGGTGATCGCCCCAAAATCGTCCGCGTCCCGCGACAGCCCGCGCAGCGCGATCAGCGACGGCTCCTTGCAATCCAGCCGCCCCATGGCCGAGACCGGACCTTCGGTCACCACCGGACGCCCCGCTTCGATACTGGCCTGCAACGCCGGGGCCGCCTCGGGTTCCACCACGACGATCCGCGGCGCGGCGCCCCAAGCCTGACGGAAAAGCGCCGCGCAAGCCCCCGCCAGCCCGCCGACCCCGGCTTGCAGGAAGATATGCGTGGGCACCTCGGGCATCTGCCGCACTGCCTCCTCGGCCATCACGAGGTAGCCTTCCATCAGCCGCCACGGCAGGTCCACGTATCCGGGCCAGGAACTGTCCGACAACAAGGTCCAGCCATTCTCCTTCGCGGCGTGCTCGGCGGCCTTCATGCTGGCCTCGTACTCCGCTCCAGCGCGCACCACCTCCGCCCCCATGTCCCGCAGGCGTCCGGCAAAGCTTTCCGGCACCGTCTCGGCGATATAAACCACCGCCTTCGCGCCAAAGACCTTGGCCCCGGCGGCCACCGACATCCCGTGATTGCCCGCGCTCGCCGTCACATATGTCCGCCCCGCCAGCGCACGCGCCATGTCGTCCGCCCCCGTCGCCGCGGCCTCATGCGCAATCACGTAAGCCGCCCCAAGCGCCTTGAAGCTGCCCAGCCCCATGCGCCCGCGCTCGTCCTTCACGAACAGCGTGGTGCCCCACGCCTCCCGCCGCTCCAGCGGCGTCACCTCATGCGCCGGGCACTGCCCCAACAGCCGCAACGGCGCGGCGGCGTCCACGCTCGGCCCGGGGATCTCGGCCAGCACGCCATCCACCAGCCCCTGCCCGCGCCACGGGTTCTCGATAATCTTCATGGCACCTCCTTTTCGCCCAACCCGACGGCATCGCGCGGCCTCCGTCAAGGCCCATGGCACGCACCGCGCCGCACCCCCTTCCCCCCGCTGCGTTCATGGCCTAATAGGGGCGCCATCTGCACCGCACCTTGGGGGACATGTTTCACATGCAGGAACCGGCCATCACGTCCGATCTGATCGCGGCCCACGGGCTCAAGCCCGACGAATACGACCGCATCCTCGAAATCATCGGCCGCGAACCGAGCTTCACCGAACTCGGCATCTTCTCGGCCATGTGGAACGAGCATTGCTCCTACAAGTCCTCCAAGAAATGGCTGCGCACCCTGCCCACGAGTGGCCCGCAAGTGATCTGCGGCCCGGGCGAGAACGCGGGCGTCGTCGATATCGGCGACGGCCAAGCCGTGGTCTTCAAGATGGAAAGCCACAACCACCCCTCCTATATCGAGCCCTACCAGGGCGCGGCCACCGGCGTGGGCGGCATCCTGCGCGACGTCTTCACCATGGGCGCGCGCCCCATCGCCTCGATGAACTCGCTTTCCTTCGGCGAGGTCGCCCACCCCAAGACCCGCCAGCTGGTGCATGGCGTGGTCGAAGGCATCGGCGGCTACGGCAACTGCTTCGGCGTGCCCTGCGCGGGCGGCGAAGTCCGCTTCGATCCGGCCTATAACGGCAACTGCCTCGTCAACGCCTTCGCGGCGGGGCTCGCGGACGCCGACAAGATCTTCTACTCCGCCGCCTCCGGCATCGGCATGCCCGTCGTGTACCTCGGCGCCAAGACCGGCCGCGACGGCGTCGGCGGCGCCACCATGGCCTCCGCCGAATTCGACGAGACCATCGAGGAAAAGCGCCCCACCGTCCAGGTCGGCGACCCCTTCACCGAGAAACGCCTGATGGAAGCCACGCTGGAGCTGATGGCCACCGGCGCCGTCATCTCGATCCAGGACATGGGCGCGGCGGGCCTCACCTGCTCGGCCGTGGAAATGGGCGACAAAGGCGGCCTCGGCGTGAAGCTCAACCTCGACGCCGTACCTCAGCGCGAGGCGAACATGACCGCCTACGAGATGATGCTGTCGGAATCCCAGGAACGCATGCTCATGGTCCTGCGCCCCGAGAAAGAGGCGGAAGCCCGCGCCGTGTTCGAGAAATGGGACCTCGACTTCGCCATCGTCGGCGAAACCATCGCCGAGGACCGCTTCCTGATCATGCATAAGGGCGAGGTCATGGCCGACCTGCCCCTCGCCACGCTCTCGGGCAGCGCCCCGGAATACGACCGCCCGTGGGAGGAACCTGAAACGCCCGAGGCGCTCGACGATGCGAACGTGCCCAATGTCGATCCCATCGACGGGCTGAAGGCCCTGATCGGCTCGGTCAACTATTGCGGCAAGCAATGGGTCTACGAGCAATACGACACGATGGTGATGGCCGACAGCGCCCGCACCCCCGGCCAGGGCGCCGGCCTCATCCGCGTGCACGGCACCGACAAGCACCTCGCCTTCACCTCGGACGTCACGCCCCGCTACGTCAAGGCCAACCCCTTCGAGGGCGGCAAGCAGGCGGTGGCCGAGGCCTATCGCAACCTCACGGCTCTGGGCGCCGTGCCGCTCGCCACGACCGACAACCTCAATTTCGGCAACCCCGAGAAACCCGCGATCATGGGCCAGTTCGTCATGGCCATCAAGGGCATCGGCGCGGCCGTCGCGGCGCTCGACATGCCCATCGTCTCGGGCAACGTCTCGCTCTACAACGAGACCGACGGATCGGCCATCCTGCCCACCCCCACCATCGGCGCGGTCGGCCTGATCCGCGACCCCGAGACGGCGATCACCGGCCAGGCCCGCGACGGCCACGTGGCCCTGCTGGTTGGGGAGACCACCGGCCACCTGGGCCAGTCGGCGCTTCTGGCCGAGGTCTATAACCGTGTCGACGGCGACGCGCCGCATGTCGATCTCGACGCCGAGAAACGCAACGGCGAATTCATCCGCGCCAACCATGCGCTGATCAAGGCCTGTACCGACCTTTCCGACGGCGGCCTCGCGCTCGCCGCCTTCGAAATGGCCGAGGCGGCGGGCGTGGGTGTCTGCCTCGACAGCGACGAGACCGCGACGCTCTTCGGCGAGGACCAGGCCCGCTACCTGGTGGCCTGCAACTTCGACCAGGCCGAGGCGCTGATGATCGCCGCAGGCCAGGCCGGCGTGCCGATCCAAAGCGTGGGCCGCTTCACCGGCAGCGACGTGCAGATGGGCCGCTCCAGCGCCCCACTCGCCGAGCTGTCCGCGATCTATCGCGGCACTTTCGGCGACACCTTCGCCTGACGGCAATTCGGTGACCCCGCCCCGGACTTGATCCGGGGCCTTCACCACCCAAGAGGTCCCGGATCAAGTCCGGGACGCGTCGCACAGAACGCGCCGCTCGCACCCCATCACGTTTGCGTCGGGGGCGTTGGCGGGCCTGCCATGCTCTGCCATTCTTTCGGAACCGACCCTCCGAAAGGTTCCGACCATGCTCCGCCTGTCCCTGACCCTCGCCCTCGTCACGCTGCCCCTCACAGCCCCCGCCCAGGATAGCGAAACGCCCACCCCGGACACTCCGATCGAAGCCCCCATGACGCTCGACCGGCTGGACACGATCCTGAAATCACTGGACGAGAACACCCGGACCGACGGCCGCGTCTGGCAACTGACCATCGCCGACACGCCCGTACTGATCATCACCGATCCCGACAATGACCGGATGCGCGCCCTGTCCCCCGTGGCCGATCTCGACGACGTGCAGGTCGACACGCTTCAACGCATGATGCAGGCCAATTTCGACACCGCGCTCGACGCCCGTTACGCCATCGCCAAGGACATGGTCTGGTCCACCTATATCCACCCGCTCGCCCCGCTGGAAAAGGACCAGCTGATTTCGGGCCTCGGCCAGGTGGTCAATCTCGTTCAGACCTACGGCACGCTTTACACCGGCGGCGCGATGCAGTTCGGCGGCGGCGACAGCGGCACCTTGCAGCGCGACCTCATTGACGAGCTTCTGAAGAAGGGCAAGGAACTCTGACGCGGCGCGCACCCGCCCCACATCGCAGGGCGGGGTTTCACCCCGCCTTTCCCCACATTGCCGGGACGAAATCCCGGCCTGCCCCGCCACGGACGACATCGCCGGAAACCACGTCCGTCGCTTGCATCCCGGCCCTGCCCTCTCTACATCAGGGACAGACACCAAGGAGACGCGCACATGCCCATGCAAGTCCAGGAAATCGAGGACCTGATCCGCGAAACCTTCCCAGACGCCAAGATCACCATCACCGATCTGGCCGGCGACGGGAACCATTACGCGGCCGAGGTCATCGACGAAAGCTTCCGGGGCAAGAACCGCGTCCAGCAGCAGCGCGCCGTCTATGCCGCGCTCAAGGGCAAGATGGACGGCCCCTCGGGCGACCTGCACGCCCTGGCGCTGACCACCAAGGCCCCGGACTGAGACCATGAGCTGGACGCTGATCATCCTCGTGGCGCTTGTCGTCGCCGCCATCGCGGCGGTCGCCATCGTGGGTCAGCGCAAATCCCCCGGCCAGCGCGGCAGCGAACCGAGGACCGGCATGCACACGCTTGAATCCGACTATCAATCCGGCATGGGCGGCGGCAACGTCCGGCGGTGGGAAATCCCCCGCGATCCGCAGGCCTATGCCAAACTCTTTGCACCGAAGGACACCAGGAAATGAGCGACCCGAAGACGCAAATCGAAGAAACCGTCAAAGCCAACGATGTGGTGCTTTACATGAAAGGCACCAAGACCATGCCGCAATGCGGGTTCTCGTCCCGCGTCGCGGGCGTGCTGAACTACATGGGCGTCGAATACACGGACGTGAACGTGCTGTCCGATGACGGCATCCGTCAGGGCATCAAGGATTATTCCGACTGGCCCACCATCCCGCAGCTTTACGTGAAGGGCGAGTTCGTGGGCGGCTGCGACATCATCACCGAGATGACGCTCTCGGGCGAGCTCGACACGCTCTTCGAGCAGAACGGCGTCACCTATGACAAGGACGCCGCCGAGAAGATCCGCGAAGCCAACGCCTGAACGGCTCTTTCCAAACGGTTCATCCAAGGCGCGGTCCCCGGTCGGGGGCCGCGTTTTTCTTGTCTAATGCTTAACGGCGCACGGTCCGTTCATCCGGGCCTTCGGACAACGGCACTGTCGCGATACCACCAAAGTACCGACGCAATACCGACGTGGGTTTTCGCCCCCGATTCGCCGTTAAGACATTGGCCACAGGATCAAAAACAGCCCCGCCCCGAACGCCGCCATCCGCAGCGGCCAGCCTTTCTTCAGCACAAGCGAAAGGCTGACCAGCGCCAGCCCCGCGCCCACCTTGACCATCGCCAGAACCGCCCATCCGGGCGCCTCCGCCAACGCCGTGATGCCGGGGTTCGCCACCATCCCCAACGGGATCAGGTAGAGGCCCACGCCCAGCGTCATCGCCGTCAGAGCGACCCGCAGCCAGTTCTCGCCGATCATGCCGGCGGCGATGAACACCGCCCCGCACACGGGCGGCGTGATGGTCGACAACAGGGCGTACCAGAAGACGAAAAGATGCGCCTGCAACGGCTCCATCCCCAGCTCGATCAGCGCTGGCCCGGCCACCGAGACACAGATCACATAAGCCGCCGTCGTGGGCACTTCCATGCCCAGAATCAAGCAGGCACAAGCGGTTAGCAGCAGTGACGGCCACAGCATCCCGCCCGAGGCCGACAGGATCAACGAGGTGATCTTGACCCCCAGCCCGGTCACGCCCAGCACCCCGATGACCAATGAGGCGCAAAAGATGATCGCGCCGATCAGCGCCACCTGCCGCGCCGCGGTCATCAGCGCCGTCTCGGCCCGCGCCAGCGCGCGGGTCAGGTTCACCCGCAGGTCCGACCCCAACAAGAGCAGCGCCGCCCCGGCAAAGATCGACAGGCACGCGGCATATTGCGGCGTCACCCGCATCACGAACATACCCCACAGCAGGATCAGGAACGGCACCAGGAAAAACCCTGATGTTACAAGCACATCGCGCCGCGCCGGCCGGTCCGCATCCGCCAGCCCCCGCAGATCAAACCGCGCCGCATAGCCGTCGATCCCCACCCAGACGGCCCAGAAATACAAGAGCGCGGGCAGTGCCGCGGCTGCCATGATGCCGGTATAGGGCACCCCCGTCAGCTCGACCATGACGAAGGCCCCCGCCCCCATCAGCGGCGGCATGATCTGCCCGCCGGACGAAGCCACCGCCTCGACCGCGCCGGCAATCCGCTTGGGGTAGCCCAGCTTTTCCATCGCAGGCAACGTCACCGCCCCGGTCGAGGCCACGTTGGCCGAGGCCGAGCCCGAGATGGAGCCGAACAGCGCCGAACTCAGCACCGAGACCTTGGCGGCCCCGCCCCGCAGACGCCCGGCGGCGGCAGCGGCCACGTTCATGAACCCCTGCCCCGCCTCGCCCGCGTTCAGCACCGCGCCGAAGATGACAAAGATCGCCACCACGTTCACCGACACCTGCGTCAGCGATCCCCAAAGCGCGCCTTCGGCAATGGTCAGCGTGCCCAGAAAGCTCTCGATCGGCGTGCCGGAATGGCCGAAACGCCCCGGGATGTGTTGCCCGAAGAGGCCGTAGAGCAGCGCAATGGCAGCCACCAGCGGCAGGGGCCAGCCGATGGCACGCCGCGCCGCTTCCAGCACCACGAGGATCAGCACGGCGGCGATGGCCACCTGCCCTTGGCCTTCCAGAAACCCGTACTGGTCGCCCAGCATGTCGCGGTTGAAAACGACCCAAAGCGCCGCGCCCACGCCAAGTGCCGCCAGCACGTATCCGCTCTGGCGCATCAGCCCCGCCTGCCCCCAGATCAGCACCCAGGGCAGCACGAAAACCAGGTGCATGGGGCGGCTGACCAGGTTCGGCACCAGCCCCCAGAAGACCAGGCCGATGTGGAACACCACCGACGCCAGCGCCAGGCCAAGCCAGAAAAGCCGCGCAGGACCGGCCTGCGCGGCGGGATCGGGGGTCGTCAGGCTCACGTGGTCACTTCTGGGCGTCGGTCAGGGCCATGCCCGCCTCTTCGTAATAGCGCACGGCGCCGGGATGGATCTGGCCGGTGATGTTCTCCATCAGGCCTTCGTCCACGCCGTTCCACCACGCAGAGGATTCCGCCAGCTTGGCCTTGCTTTCCCAATAGGTCTTGGTCAGTTGATAGGCGGTCTCGTCATCCATCTTGGTGGTCGTGTAGGCCGCCACCGGCAGCGAGGTCGTCACGATATCCGCGTCCTGCCCGGCATAAGTGCCCGCAGGGATCACCAGCTTGGTGCGCTTGGTCTCGGCGATCTCATCGTCGCTCATCGACAGCACCGTCACGCCGGTCGAGGCCGCGGCCTCGACCACGTTCGGCGCGGGCCAGGACCCCGCGGTCACGAATCCGTCGATCTGGCCGTTCTGCATGGCCGGAACGGCGTTCGACAGTTCCACGTCGGCGATCTCGACCTTGTCAGCCAGCCCGAAGAGGTCGAGATACTTCTCGCCCTCCGTCGCACCGAAGCTGCCCTTGCCCAGCAGGATCGTCTTGCCTTCCAGGTCGGCCAGCGTCGTGGCGCCGCTCTCCTCACTCATGACGAAGTGCATGGTCAGCGACGGGATCGGGAACAGCGCGCGGATTTCGTCGAAGGCCGGGTCGCCCTTGCCCTCGAACATCGCCTTCCCGCCCTGCGCCAGGCTGACCAGCACAGGGGGCGTGGTAAAGACATAGTCACCCCCCCGCGCCCGCACTTCCATCACGTTCTGAACCGAGCCCTGGCTTTCCTCGACCGTCACGCTGATATCGCCGTCCGAGGCCTCTTGCATGGCCTCGGCGATCTGCACGCCCATCTGGTAATAGGACGAGGCCGTCTTGGCCGATTTGTAGGTCACGCGCGTCTCGGCGGCAGCCGGCAGCGCCAGCATCGTGCCGGCCAGAACGGCGGCGGTCAAACGGTGAAACGTCATGGTATCCTCCCAACTGTCTGGGGCGCATTTATGCCTGCGCCCCGGACAGGGTCAATGGTCAGATATCCAGCGTGTGGTCCTTTTCCCACTGGCTGAAATGCGACATGTAGGAATCCCACTCCTGCCGCTTCATCTTGAGGAACGCGGACGAGAATTCCTCGCCCAGCATCGCCTTCAACTCGCGGTCCTTGTCGTACAGACGCAAGGCATCCAGCATGTTCAGCGGCAGCTTCGGCGCACCGCGCACCTTGTAGCCCTCGGCATACATGTCGATGTCATACCGCTTGCCCGGATCCGCCTTGGACCGGATCCCGCTGAGACCCGCCGCGATGATCACGGCCTGAAGCAGGTAGGGGTTCGCCGCCCCGTCCGCCAGCCGCAGCTCGAACCGCCCCGGCCCCGGCACGCGCACCATGTGGGTGCGGTTGTTGCCCGTCCATGTCACCGTGTTGGGTGCCCAGGTGGCCCCGGAGGTGGTGCGCGGCGCGTTGATCCGCTTGTAGCTGTTGACCGTCGGGTTGGTGATCGCCGCCATGCCGCTGGCGTGCTTCATGATCCCGCCCAGGAAATTGGCGCCGCGCTCCGACAGGCCCAGTTCTGCCGTCGGGCTGCCCTCGGCGGTGTCGGTGGCAAAGACATTGGTCTTGGCCTTGGCCCCGGGCGCGTCCCAGACCGAGATATGCACATGCGCGCCGTTGCCGGTCAGCCCCTCGACGGGCTTGGGCATGAAGGTCGCGCGGAAGCCGTGCTTTTCGGCCACCGACTTGGTCATGAACTTGAAGAACGAATGCCGGTCGGCGGTAACCAGCGCGTCGTCGAACTCCCAGTTCATCTCGAACTGGCCGTTGGCGTCCTCGTGGTCGTTTTGGTACGGGCCCCAGCCCAGGTCCAGCATGTAATCGCAGATCTCGCGCACCACGTCATAGCGGCGCATCACCGCCTGCTGGTCATAGCAGGGCTTCTCGGCGGTATCGAACTCGTCACTCAGCGAATTGCCATCCGGCGTCAGCAGGAAATACTCCGCCTCCACGCCCGTCTTGACGTGCAGGCCTTCCTCGGCGGCCTCGTCGATCAGCCGGCGCAACACGTTGCGGGGCGCTTGGGCCACGTCCTCGCCCTCCATCACCGGGTTGGCGGCGACCCACGCAACCTCTGGCTTCCACGGCAATTGGATCACCGACTCCGGGTCCGGCACAGCCAGCATATCGGGATGCGCCGGCGTCATGTCCAGCCACGTGGCAAAGCCCGCGAACCCCGCGCCATCCTCCTGCATGTCGGCAATCGCCTGCGCCGGGACCAGCTTGGCGCGTTGCCCGCCGAAGAGGTCCGTGAAGGAAATCATGAAGTACTTTACGCCGTTTTTCTCGGCAAATTTAGCCAGGTCCGTGGCCATTGTTATCTCCCCGTTTCTTGTCGTTTTGATTTTTGTTGTCGATTACATACCGCCCTGCCCGGGAATCCAAGTGGTTCCCGCCAAAGGCACCCGCGCCATGGCGGCGGCCTCCACGGTAAGGGCTTGTAAATCTTCTGGCTCCAGATTGTGCACATGGTTCTTGCCACAGGCCCGGGCCAGCGTCTGTGCCTCCAGCGTCAGAACCTTGAGGTAATTGTTCAGCCGCCGCCCGGCCTCGACCGGGTCCAGGCGTTTCGACAATTCCGGGTCCTGGGTGGAAATGCCCGCCGGGTCGCGGCCTTCGTGCCAGTCGTCATAGGCCCCGGCGGTGGACCCGAGCGCGTTGTACTCGGCCTCCCACTTGGGGTCGTTGTCGCCGATGGCCACCATAGCGGCCGTGCCGATGCTGACCGCATCCGCGCCAAGCGCCAGAGCCTTGGCGACGTCCGCGCCGGTGCGGATGCCGCCCGAGACGATCAGCTGCACCTTGCGGTGCATGCCCAGTTCCTGCAGCGCGGCCACGGCCTCGCGGATACACGCCAATGTCGGGATGCCGACATGCTCGATAAAGACGTCCTGCGTGGCCGCCGTGCCGCCCTGCATGCCGTCGATCACAACCACGTCCGCCCCGGCCTTCACGGCCAACGTCGTGTCGAAGAACGGGCGCGCCGCGCCGACCTTGACGTAGATCGGTTTTTCCCAGCCAGTGATCTCGCGCAGCTCGAGGATCTTGATCTCCAGATCATCTGGCCCTGTCCAGTCCGGGTGCCGACAGGCCGAGCGCTGGTCGATCCCCTTGGGCAGGGTGCGCATCTCGGCCACGCGGTCCGAGATTTTCTGGCCCAACAGCATCCCGCCGCCACCGGGCTTGGCGCCCTGGCCCACGACCACCTCGATAGCATCGGCCTTGCGCAGATCGACCGGGTTCATGCCATAACGGCTTGGAAGGTATTGATACACAAGCGTTTTAGACTGGCCACGCTCCTCGGGCGTCATGCCGCCATCGCCCGTGGTGGTCGAGGTTCCGGCCATGGACGCGCCACGCCCCAGCGCCTCTTTCGCCTGCGCCGACAGCGCGCCGAAACTCATGCCAGCGATGGTGATCGGGATCTTCAGCTCGATCGGCTTCTTGGCATAGCGCGTGCCCAGCACCACGTTCGTGTCGCAGCGCTCCCGGTAGCCTTCCAGCGGGTAGCGCGACATCGACGCACCCAGGAACACCAGGTCGTCGAAATGCGGCACCTTCCGTTTGGCCCCGCCGCCGCGAATGTCGTAGATGCCGGTGGCCGCCGCGCGCCGGATTTCGGCGTTAACGTCCGGCGTGAAGGTATTGGAATATCTCGGCAAAGTCCGCGGAGCGGATTTTTGATTGTCGCTCATTCGTCCGTCTCCTCAATAGGCGTTGTCGATGTTGAAATTATACAGCGTCCGGGCCGAGCCATAGCGCTTGAACTCGGACGGATCGGCGTCGATCCCGGCCTTGTCCAGCAGTTCGGTCAGCTTCTCGAGATGCTCGGGCCGCATCTCCTTTTCGATGCAGTCGGCGCCCAGGCTTTTGACGCTGCCGCGCACGAACAGCTTCGCCTCGTAGAGCGAGTCGCCAAGCGCGTCGCCCGCATCGCCGCAGACCACCAGGTGCCCCGCCTGCCCCATGAAGGCCGACATATGCCCCACATTGCCGCCCACCACGATGTCGATCCCCTTCATCGAGATCCCGCAGCGCGACGAGGCGTTGCCCTTGATCACCAGCAGCCCACCATGCCCGGTCGCCCCGGCATACTGGCTGGCATCGCCCTCGACGATCACGGTTCCGCTCATCATGTTCTCGGCCACGCCGGGGCCGACATTGCCAGCCACGCGAACCGTCGCCTGCTGGTTCATGCCCGCGCAGTAATAGCCGGTCGATCCCTTCACGGTCACATCCAGCGGCGCGTCCAGCCCCACGGCAATCGCATGGCTGCCGCGCGGATTGACGACTTCCCAGCCGGTCTCGTTGCCGCTGGCCCCTTGCAGCGTGGCATTCAGCCCACGCAGCCCGTCCGCTTCCAAGTCATATATCTGCATGTCAGTGGCTCCAGAAATAAACGGTGGCCGGCTCGGGCTCCCACACGCGGGCATCCTCGATCCCCGGCAGGTTCACCAGCGCGCGATACTCGCTGCCGAAGGCCACGTATCGATCGGTTTCGGCCATCACGGCCGGTTTGCAGGCAATGGGATCGCGCAGCACGCCGAACCCGTCCTTGGTGCCGACGACAAAAGTGTAAAAGCCGTCCAGGTCCGCCAGCCCCGCCTCCAGCGCTTCGCCAAGCGTATGACCTTGCTGCATTTTCCACGTCAGGTAGGCCGCGGCGACCTCGGTGTCGTTCTGCGTCTCCACCTCGATCCCCTCACGCGCCAGTTGCCGGCGCAGCGCGTTGTGATTGCTGAGCGACCCGTTGTGGACAAGGCACTGATCCGCGCCCGTCGAAAACGGATGCGCGCCCAGCGTGGTCACCGCGCTTTCGGTCGCCATGCGGGTATGCCCGATGCCGTGGCTGCCGGTCAGCTTGGGAATGTCGAAGCGTTTCGCCACGTCCCCCGGCAGGCCGACTTCCTTGTAGATCTCGATGATATCGCCCGCGCTCATGACCCGGATATCCGGGCGCAGCCGCTTGACCGCCTGCCGCGCCGCCGACACCTTGTCCTGCGGCAAATCCAGCACCGCGTGAGTGTCGATCACCCGCTGGCTGATACCGGCACCCACCTCCTTGCCGATCTCTTCGGCAAGGCCCTCGAACTGGCTTGGCTCGGCAGCCTGCAGGGTCAGCTTCGCCTGCCCGTCGCGATCCGTGCCGTAGACGGCGATACCTGCGCTGTCGGGCCCTCGGTCGGACATGGTGATCAGCATGTCGGTCAGCATTTCGCCCAAGCACGGCTCAAGCGTCTTGTCCTTCAGGAACAGTCCAACGATTCCACACATATCGGTGTCTCCTATGTTGCAGAGACGCTAATACGGCGGGAAAGAATACGCAATGGGGTGAATTAAATATTCTTGTGGGGAATATTCATCGTTCGCCCTGCGGATAAGAGATCACCGACAGGTAGCGGATCGGCAGGCTCAGCAATTCGTCGGGGCCATGCGGCGCGTCGGCATCGAAAAACAGGCTGTCGCCGGGCCGAAGGTGAAATCGCTGGTCGCCATGGCGATACCCCACCTCGCCCTCCAGAATATAGAGCAGCTCTATTCCGTCGTGCTGAAAGGTGGGAAAGACGTCCGATGCCTCGTTTAGCGTGATCAGATAGGGTTCCACCACGACACCGCTGTTGTTGGCGCCGATGTGGCCCAGAAGGTTGTACTGATGCCCCGCCCGCGTACCGGCGCGCTCCATCTCGACGGCCTCGCCCGCCTTGACATGCACCACCTCGCGCCGCTCCTCGAACCGGCGGAAGAAGGCCGTGATCGGCACACTCAACGCGGTCGACAGCGCCTGCAACGTGGTCAGCGACGACGATGTGACGCCGTTCTCGATCTTCGACAGCATCCCGACGGACAGGCCCGTGACGTCCGACAGGTCCGACACCGTCATGCCGCGGGTCTTACGGAACTCGCGCACGGCCCGCCCGATGGCGGTTTCCAGGTTCATGTCCTGATGCTCACGAACCTTGTGCGGGTCCTGATTCAGCTTTCCGGGGGCCATGGTGTCTGCACTTTTCTCGTTTCGGAACTTACCCTTGCACGGTCTTGGGCGCGATTACGATACAAATTTCACGGCGAACGCCGCAATCCCGCCACATTTCGGCCCAACTTAAGTCCATGTTGACGGCAACCCTGTTCGGATAACCAGGCGCCGGTCGGCGCTGTCCGGCCGGTCTGACCCAAAAAAGGAGCAGGCACATGGCAACGACCCCCGACCTTCCCCAGAAGTCGCAGAAACCCGCACCGACACCGCGCAACGTCGTGCGCAAGGACGCCAAGGTGATCATCTCGAAGCAGGTCTTCACCGACTTCGCTGCGATCTGAAGCGCCCGGCGCAGACAAAAACGGCGCAATCCGAAGATCACGCCGTCTTTCATCTTCTGTCTCGGTCCGGTCAGCCGACCAGTTCAAGTCCCGAGAAGAAATAGGCGATTTCCACCGCAGCCGTTTCCGGCGCGTCGGACCCGTGAACCGAGTTCTCGCCGACCGACTCCGCGAATTCCGCGCGGATCGTGCCCGGGGCCGCATCGGCGGGGTTCGTGGCCCCCATCACTTCGCGGTTCTTGGCAATGGCACCCTCGCCTTCCAGCACCTGCACGACGACCGGCTCGGACGCCATGAACTCGCACAGTTCGTCGTAGAACGGACGCTCGGAATGCACGGCGTAGAACACACCGGCTTGCGCCTTGCTGAGGTGAATCCGCTTCTGCGCGACGATGCGCAGGCCGGCATCCTCGAACTTGGCGTTGATCTTGCCGGTCAGGTTGCGTTTGGTGGCATCGGGTTTGATGATGCTGAGCGTGCGTTCCACAGCCATTGTAGCCTCTTTTCGTCAGTGTCGTGGCGCAAACCCCATGCCTGCGCCGTTGTTCGGCGCCCCGATAGCATGGGGGTGCATGATTGAAAAGCTGCGATTGACGGCGCGGGCGCGATACGGCATGCGGTGCGCATGTTGCGTCTTGATGACATAAGTTTCTCGGTCGCCGGCCGCCCCCTGATCGAGGGTGCATCGGCCGTGATCCCTGCGGGCCACAAGGTGGGTCTGGTGGGCCGCAACGGCACCGGCAAGACCACGCTTTTCCGCATGATCCGGGGCGAGCTGCCGCTGGACACGGGCACGATCTCCCTGCCCGAACGCGCCCGCATCGGCGGCGTCGACCAGGAGGTGCCGGGCAACGAGGTGTCGCTGATCGACACCGTTCTGGCCGCCGACACCGAGCGCAGCGCCTTGATGGCAGAGGCCGAGACGTCGACGGACGGCACGCGGATCGCCGAGATCCAGACGCGCCTGGCCGATATCGACGCCTGGAGCGCCGAGGCCCGTGCGGCGACCATCCTCAAGGGTCTGGGGTTCACCGACGAAGAACAGGCCCAGCCCTGCTCGGCCTTCTCGGGCGGCTGGCGGATGCGCGTGGCACTGGCCGCGGTGCTTTTCACCGCGCCGGACCTCTTGCTGCTCGACGAGCCCACGAACTATCTCGATCTCGAAGGCGCGCTCTGGCTGGAAAGCTATCTGGCGCGCTATCCCCATACCGTTCTGGTCATCAGCCACGACCGCGGGCTCTTGAACCGTGCCGTGGGGGCCATCCTGCATCTGGAAGACCGCAAGCTGACGCTCTACCAGGGCGGCTACGACACCTTTGCGGAAACCCGCGCCGCACGGCTCGCCAATGCCGAGGCCGAGGCGAAAAAGCAGGAGGCGCGCCGCGCCCACCTGCAATCCTATGTCGACCGCTTCCGCTACAAGGCGGACAAGGCGAAGCAGGCCCAGTCCCGCATCAAGGCGCTGGAGAAGATGAAGCCGATCTCGCGTCCGCAAGAGGCCGCGCTGCGCCGCTTCACCTTCCCCGAGCCCGACCAGTTGTCGCCGCCGATCCTGAGGCTGGACAATGTCGCCACTGGCTATGACGGCGTGCCGGTCTTGCAACGCCTGACGCTGAGGATCGACCAGGACGACCGGATCGCGCTTCTGGGGCGCAATGGCGAAGGGAAGTCCACGCTTTCCAAGCTGTTATCGGGTAAACTTGAGGTTCTGGACGGCAAGAAACACGCCGCCTCGAAACTGCGCGTCGGCTATTTCGCGCAACACCAGGTGGACGAGTTGCATCTTGATGAGTCCCCGCTCGATCACATCCGCCGCCTTTATCCCGATGACGGCCAGGCCAAGCTGCGCGCGCGGCTGGGCGGCTTCGGCATCGGCGCGGAACAGGCCGACACATTGGTGGCGAAACTCTCGGGCGGGCAGAAGGCCCGGCTGTCGCTGATGCTGGCCACGATCGACGCGCCGCACATGCTGATCCTCGACGAGCCGACCAACCATCTCGATATCGAGAGCCGCGAGGCGCTGGTCGAGGCGCTGACGGACTACACCGGCGCGATCATCCTCGTCAGCCACGACATGCACCTGCTGGAACTGGTGGCCGACCGGCTGTGGCTGGTCAAGGACGGCACGGTAAAGCCTTACGAGGGCGACCTGCAAACCTATCGCGCCGCCCTGCTGGACCAGAAGCCCCCGAAAAAGGAAGCGGCAACGGCGGCGGTGGAAAAGCCCGCGCCGAAGCCCAAACGCCCCCCTCGCGACACCGTTCTGGAGTTGCGGCATGACGTGAAGTCCTGCGAACAGCGCGTGGAAAAGCTGAACGTGATGCGCGACAAGATCGCGGCCAAGCTGGCCGATCCCACGATCTACAGCGATGCCAAGGCGAACGACATGGAAGCCTGGCAGCGCAAGTATGCCGAGGTGATGGAGGGACTCGACCGGGCCGAGGCGCTGTGGCTGGCCGCGCTGGAACGGCTGGACGCGGCGGAAAACTAGTCACAAGCGGTTTACAAGCCGCGCGTCGCATCGCAAACCGAGATCATGGACCCCAGTTTCCTCATCACCGCCTGGGTGGCGCTCTTCGTCATCATCGACCCGATCGGGATGACGCCGCTTTTCGTGGCGCTGACCCAGGGCGACAGCCCGGCACGCCGCCGCGCCATCGCCTTGCGCGCCTGCGTCGCCGGGGCGCTGATCCTGATCGTGTTCGCCAGCTTCGGCGAATCCGTGCTGGACTTCGTCGGCATTTCGATGCCCGCCTTCCGGATCGCGGGCGGGCTTCTGTTGTTTCTGACCGCGCTCGACATGTTGTTCGAACGGCGCACCAAGCGGCGCAAGGACCAGGCCGACGAGGAAGACGACCGCGACGACCCCTCGATCTACCCTTTGGCCATTCCGCTGATCGGCGGTCCGGGCGCGATCACCACCGTGATCCTGCTGGCCGGCCAGCAACCCGGGATCGAAGGGCTGGCCTGGGTCATCGGCGTGATGCTGAGCGTGGTGACGCTCGTGTTTCTGCTGTTCCTGACCGCGGGTCTGCTGGAACGCGCGCTGGGACGGACCGGCATCAACGTCATCACCCGCCTTCTGGGGATGTTGCTGGCCGCGCTGACGGTTCAGTTCGTGCTGGACGGATTGAAGGGGTTTGGGCTGGCGGGCTGACGCGCCGCTGCTTATATCTTGCGCCATGACCGGAGATGACACCGCCCGACTGATCTACCTCGCGCTGCTCGGCGCCGCAGTCGTCGCGTGGTTTTTCGCGCAGAACCGCACCTCGCTGGGCAAGAACATGCAATACGTCGTGGTCTGGGGTCTGATCTTCGTGGGCGCCATCGCCGCCGTCGGGCTTTGGGGCGACATCCGCAACACCGCAAGCCCCGCATCCTACACGACTTTGGGCGAAGATCAGATCGAGCTGCGCCGGGCGCTGGACGGGCATTACTATGTCACGGCCGAGGTGAACGGCGCCCCGGTGGATTTCGTGGTGGACACCGGCGCGACGCTGATCGTGCTGACCCGGGCCGATGCCGAGAGCGCCGGCCTGAACACGGACGACCTCGCTTTCATAGGCCGCGCCGGCACCGCCAACGGCATGGTCAGCACCGCGCCGGTGCGCCTGGACAGCCTGAAGATCGGCCCGCTGGAGGACCGCGGCATCGCGGCGTCGGTCAATGGCGGCGAACTGGACCGATCGCTTTTGGGCATGAGCTATCTCGAGCGGTTCTCGAACGTGCAGATTTCCGACGGGAAGATGATCCTGACCCGCTAAGCGGACCGCGCGCGTTCACGCCTCGGCTTTCTTCTCCCACCGGCCCGACTCCTCGGACCAGTATTGCGCCGAACACCCCGCGCCGGTCAGAGCCTTCCACTGGCCACGGGCGTGATTCAAGGCCTGATCGTCGTTCCCGTCGAACAGAATGCAGGTCCGTTCCAACGCTTGCACTTCTTCGGGCGTGACCTCGGCGCCGTCGACGCTCATGATGCAGACGGCGCCGTTGGTCGCCGCGCCGGTGCCCAGCAGGATCGGCTGGCGGGTATCATGCGGCCCGCCCGCGCGCCCGTGCGGAAGAAAGCCCTCCTCGGGTCCCAGCCACAGTTTTTCGTCCAGCCAGTCCAGCCGCGCCTCCTGCGTGCCGCGCACCAGCACGCGCCATCCCGCCCCGCGCGCCTTGTCCAGCAGCATCGGCAGCGTCGCCTCCAGCGGGCGGCGGGTCAGGTGATAGAAATAAACCGCGCCCATCACTCCCCTTCGTATTGATCGGCCACCAGCCGGTCGAGGCTCATGACGCCCCAGCCGGTCGAGCCCTTGGGGGCGAAATCCGTGTCCTTGGTCACGCGCGCCACGCCCGCGATATCAAGGTGGATCCAGGGCGTCCCGTCCTCGACGAAACGTTGCAGGAACTGTGCCGCGGTGATCGAGCCGGCGGGCCGTCCGCCCACGTTCTTCATATCGGCGATGTCGGACTTGAGCTGCTTGTCATAGGCCTCGCCCAGCGGCAGGCGCCAGGCCCCCTCGCCCTCGTTCTTGGCGGCCCGCAGGAACTTGTCGCAGAAATTGTCGTCGTTGGAAAAGACGCCGGCGTTTTCATGCCCAAGCGCGATGATCATCGCCCCCGTCAGCGTGGCAAGGTCGATGATCGCGGCGGGCTTGTAGGTCTGCTGTGCGTACCACAGCACATCGGCCAGAAGCAGGCGGCCCTCGGCATCGGTATTGATGATCTCGACCGTGTCGCCCTTCATCGACGTAAACACGTCACCGGGGCGATAGGCCTCGCCCGAGGGCATGTTCTCGACGAGCCCGACAAGGCCCACGACGTTGGCCTTGGCCTGGCGCAGCGCGAGGGCGCGCATGGTGCCGACGACCACGCCCGCGCCGCCCATGTCCATGGTCATGTCCTCCATGCCCGTGGGCACCTTCAGCGAAATGCCCCCGGTGTCGAAAACCACGCCCTTGCCGACCAGCGCCAGCGGCGCATCGCCGTCGCGCCCGCCGGACCATTCCATCACGGCGACCTTGGTGGGCGAAGCCGAGCCCTGCCCCACGGCGAGCAGCAGGCCCATGCCGTGTTTTTCCAGATCCTTTTCCTCCAGGATCGTGATCTTCAGCCCGAGGCTCTCCATCTCCTTGATCCGCTTGGCGAATTCGGTGGTGGTCAGGTGGTTCGCCGGTTCCGACACCAGGTCGCGCGTCATCAACACGCCCTCGGCCACCGCCAGGGCGGATTTCGCCGCCTCGGTGGCCTCGTCGGGCTTGCCGACCATGATTGAAACGGCGCCCGGTTCCTCGGGTTGCTTGGACTTGCGCGCGTCGAACGAGTAAGCCCGCAGTGCGATCCCCTGCGCCAGCTCGCCCAGCCGCCGCGCGGTGCCCGCCAGCACCAGAAGCGGCGCCTCGCCCTTCAGCTTGCCCAGGGCCGCACCGGCCTTGCGCGTCTCGACCGGGTCCGCCCCGCGCTCCAGGCACAGCACGTCCAGCGCCTTGGCTGCCAGGCCCGTGGGCCAGGCCAAGGTCACCACTTGCCCGGGTTTGGTCTTTTCCCACGCCTCGCTTTCCAGCAGGCGCTTGACCGCCCCCTTGGTCAGCCGGTTCACGCGCCGCGCACCGGGCCCCATCTTGCCGCTGGGCGTGACGATCACCGCGACGCGGCCTTCCGCTGCGGCAATGGCGTCGAGGTCCAGGTCGGTGAAGGTGACGGAAACGGGCGTGCTCATGGGATGCTCCTTGCGCGGAAATTGTCTGTCTTTCGCCACCAGACCTAGCGCCTCGCGAAGTGGAAGGCCAGTGCCGGCCGCAAACCGCCGGCCCGCGTCGCTTTATCGGTTTTCCCCCGCAATCAAATCGCATAACTTGCCGTGAAATGCTGCTAGACCGCGGGGGGAAAGCGTGACCAGATTCGACAGGTACATGCTGTCGCAATTCATGGTGCTGTTCGGGTTCTTCGCACTTGTGCTGGTGTCGATCTTCTGGATCAACAAGGCGGTGCGGATGTTCGACCGGCTGATCGGCGACGGCCAGCCTGCCTGGATCTTCCTCGAGTTCACCGCCCTGACCCTGCCCGGCGTAATCGGCGTGGTCCTGCCCATCGCGACCTTCGCCGGGGCGGTCTATGTCACCAACCGGATGACCACGGAGTCCGAGATGACGGTGATGCAGGCGACCGGCTATTCACCCTGGCGCCTGATCCGCCCGGTGCTGATCTACGGGATTCTCATCGCGCTCATGATGTCGGTGCTCAGCCACTACCTGATCCCGAAAAGCCTCGGCCAGCTGCGCCTGCGCCAGGCCGAGGTCAGCCAGAACATCACCGCCAAGCTCCTGACCGAGGGAGAGTTCCTGCACC
Source organism: Roseovarius atlanticus (assembly GCF_019802205.1). Lineage (GTDB taxonomy): Bacteria > Pseudomonadota > Alphaproteobacteria > Rhodobacterales > Rhodobacteraceae > Roseovarius > Roseovarius atlanticus_A. The sequence continues at coordinate 1,059,517 of NZ_JAHVHQ010000003.1, read as the reverse complement.
CGGCCCCCGGCATCACCTTCTATATCCGCGACATCACGCCCGAAGGCGAATTGCGCGACGTCTTCCTGTCCGACCGGCGCAACGCGCAGACGCCGGTGACCTACACCTCGACCCAAGCCTACCTCGTTCAGGAAGGCGGCGGTACCAAACTGGTGATGGTCGAGGGGCTGGCACAGAACCTGCGCGCCGAGGGCAACCGCCTGTTCACGACCCATTTCGACGATTTTTCCTATGACATCAGCAGGCTCATTTCGCGCGATCCCACGAACCTGAACCGCGTGGACTTCGCGCTGACCGGCGACCTGCTCTTCCGCTCGGCCGAGATGGCCGAGATCACCGGCAGAACGGTGCCCGAGGTTCTCTACGAGGCGCATGGCCGTATTGCGCAGGCCCTGATGTGCATCGTCGCCGCCCTGATCGGGTTTGCCACGCTTCTGGTGGGCACCTACAGCCGGTTCGGCGTCTGGTGGCAGATCGTGGGCGCCTTCACCTTGCTGGTGATGATCAAGATGGTCGAGGGCGCCGTGTCGGGCGCGGTCCTTGCGAGCGCAACCGCCTGGCCCCTGATCTACCTGCCGACCGGCATCGGCGCGGGGCTGACCGTGATCCTGCTCTACCTTGCGGCGCATCCCGGCTTCGTGCGGCGGCTCTGGCCGTTCGGGCCGCGCCGCGGCTCCTCGGGCTCGGCGGAGGGCGCGGCATGATCCTGCACTATTATTTCGCCCGCAAGTTCCTGTGGACCTTCGTCGCCATCGCATCGGTCTTCGTGATCCTTCTGGCCTTGATCGACCTCGTGGACGAGCTCCAGGACTTTCCCGACCTGCCCTTCGTGGATGTGCTTGGCGTCGTATTGCTCAACGTGCCGCACGCCAATTACGAAATCCTGCCGCTGGTCGTGATCCTGTCCGCCGTCGCCCTCTTTCTGCGGCTGGCGCGATCGTCCGAACTGGTCGTGACGCGGGCCGCGGGCCGCTCGGCGCTGCGCAGCCTCGCCGCGCCCGTCACGGTGGCGGCGCTGATCGGGGTCTTGTCGATCACCATGCTCAACCCGCTCGTCGCGGCGGCGTCGAAACGCTACAACGACGTGGTGAACACCTACATGGGCGGCGGCACCAGCGTTCTGGCCATCGCGTCCGAGGGCCTGTGGCTGCGCCAGGGCAGTTCCGAGGGCCAGACCGTGATCCACGCCGCCCGCGCCAGTTCCGACGTCACCACGCTCTACGACGCGACATTCATCAACTTTTCCCCCGAAGGCGAGCCCGAGCAGCGCATCGTGGCCGAGACAGCCAGCCTCGAGGCCGGCCAGTGGGACCTGAAGAACGCCAAGATCTGGGATCTTTCCCCAGGCCGGAACCCAGAGGCGTCTGCCGAGGAGATCGCGCAGCTCGATCTTCCGTCGGCGCTCACGCAGGACCGTATCATCGACAGCTTCGGCAAGCCGGAATACATCTCGTTGTGGGACCTTCCCGCGTTCATCAATCAGCTGGAAGAGGCCGGATTCTCCGCCCGCAGATATGCCGTGTGGTTCCAGATGGAGCTGTCGCGCCCGCTCTTCCTGGTGGCGCTCGTCATGGTCGCCGCCGCCTTCACGATGCGGCACGCGCGGCTCAGCAACACCGGCGTCTCGGTGCTGATCGCGGTGATGCTGGGCTTTACCCTGCATTACATCCGCAACTTTGCGCAGATTCTTGGCGAAAACGGACAGATCCCGGTCTACCTTGCGGCCTGGGCCCCGCCGGTGGCGTCCTTCATGCTGGCGGCCGGCATCCTGCTGCACCTGGAGGACGGATGAGGCGCGGGCTGGGCATATGCGCGGTGCTGGCTGCACTTGCCTTCGGCCATGGCGGCGGGGCGGAAGCGCAAAGCCGCGTCGACGGCGCGCTGCCGGCCGGGTCAGGTGAGTCGGCGCAGCCGGCGGTGCTGGTGGCCGATGACGTGTTCCTCAACGGAAACGAGCAACTGGTCGCCACCGGCAATGTCGAGGCGCTCTACGACGGCCGCAGGCTCAAGGCATCACGGATCGTCTATGACCGGACAACCGAAACCCTGAGTGTCAGCGGACCGATCTCGTTGGAAGAAGCCGACGGCACCATGTTCGTTCTGGCCGACAGTGCGGAACTGGACCGCGAGATGCGCAATGGCCTGATGACCGGAGCCCGGATCGTGATGGACGACCAGATTCAACTGGCCGCCAACGAGCTGGCGCGGGTAAACGGCCGCTACAACCAGCTTTACAAGGCCGCCGTCACCTCGTGCCGGGTCTGCAACTCCCAGAGTCCACCGCTGTGGCAACTGCGCGCGCGCCGGGTCATTCACGACCAGCAGGAAAGACAGCTCTACTTTGATGGCGCCCAGTTCGAGGTGCTGGGCACTCCGGTCTTCTACCTGCCCCGCCTGCGGCTGCCCGATCCGACGCTGGAGCGCGCCACCGGATTCCTGGTGCCGACGCTCAACAACTCGTCACTTCTGGGCTTCGGGGCACGGGTGCCGTATTTCATCCGCATCGGCGATCACAAGGACCTGACCGTCACGCCCTATATCTCGACCGAAACCCGCACGCTGGAACTGCGCTACAGGCAAGCGTTCCGCAACGGCCTGGTCGAGGTCGAAGGCGCGCTCAGCGACGATGATATCGGCGGGCGCAGCTTCAAATCCTACGTGTTCGCCGAGGGCACCTTTGCCCTTCCGCGCGATTTCACCCTGCGCTTCGACATCGAAGCCGTGAATGACGACACCTACCTGCTGGATTACGGGTATTCCGGCAAGGACCGGCTGGACAGCGAGATCTCGGTCGAACGCGCCCGGCGCGACGAATACATCCGCGTGGCACTGACCGGGTTTCGGTCGCTGCGCGCCGGCGAGAGCAATTCGACCCTGCCCACGATCGTGTCGAACGGGGAATACGAAAAGCGCATCCAGCTGGCCTATGCGCCGGGCGGAGAGATTCGCCTCGGTTTTCTCAGCCACGCGCATTATCGCTCGTCAGACCTTGCGATCGACGGGCCCGATCTCGACCCCTTCGCCGATGGGCGCGACGTGGGGCGCTTCACGCTGAGCGCGGACTGGCACCGAAGCTGGACCCTTGGCCCCGGCGTGCTGGCCTCGGCGCAGGTGGGCCTGGCGGTCGACAGTTTCCACATAAGCCAGGCCGGTCTCACCAGCCAGTCGGACGCGGTCGAAGTCACGCCCTCCGCCTCGGTCGAGTTGCGCTGGCCGCTTGTGAAGGCCACCTCGAACGGTGCCACCCATGTCGTCGAGCCGGTGATGCAGCTGGCCTGGGTCGGGGGCAGCAACCCCTTTGTGCCCAACGACGAAAGCACGCGGATCGAATTCGACGAAGGCAACCTGTTCGCCACGTCCCGCTTTACCGCGCCGGACCGGCGCGAACGCGGCTTCAGCTCCGCCTACGGGCTAAGCTGGACCCGCTATGGCAACAAGGGCTGGCAAAGCACGTTCGCCGTCGGACAGGTGGTCCGCGACGAGGTGCAGCTCGATCCTGCCGGCGGGTTTGCCTTTACCAATTCCTCGGGCCTGCAGGACCGCTATTCGGACCTTCTGATCGCGGGACAATTCAAGACCGACGACGGCCTGGCCATCACCGCGCGCGGTCTTTTCGACGACGATTTCGTCACGACCAAGGCCGAGGCGCGGGCAAGCTGGCGCAACGACCGCGCCCAGGTGGGCGGCACCTATATCTGGCTGCGCAATGACGTGGCCGAGGCCCGGCCCAACAATATCTCCGAATGGGCGTTCGACGCGTCCTACCGCCTGTCCCGGCACTGGACCGGCAGCGCCGACTGGCGTTACGACGTGGCCAGCGACGAATCCGTCCGCGCCGGGATCGGGGTCACATACACCAACGAGTGCGTGGATATCTCGCTTTCGGCCTCGCGTCGGTTCACCTCTTCCACTATCCTCGTGCCATCGACCGATATCAGTTTCACGGTGGGGCTTCGTGGCTTCACCACCAAGACAAGAGACAAGAGTTACGTCCGGACATGCGAGCAATGATGCCAAGACCTTCCTTTATTTCCTCCGCGCTTCTCGTGCTGTTTGCAATTGCGGCCGGCACTTTTTCCGGCGCGGCGCAGGCGCAGCAAAATCCCTTCGAGGCCGTGATCAAGGTCAACGACCTGGCCATCACCCGCTACGAGCTCGCCCAGCGGGCGCGGATGCTCCAGCTGTTCCGCGCCCCGGGCAACCCGCAGAAACTGGCCCGCGAGCAGCTGATAGAGGACCGCCTGAAGCTGGACGCCGCCACCAACGCCGGTTTCGTCCTGGAAGATGAACAATTGATGGCCGGGATGGAGGAATTCGCCGGCCGCGCCAACCTGAGCGCCGAAGAGATGATCACATCCCTGGGACAGGCAGGCGTGGACGAATCGAGCTTTCGCGACTTCGTCCGAGCCGGGATGACGTGGCGCGAGTTCTCACGCGCGCGGTTCGCACCTCAAATCAACGTCGACGAAGAGGACATCGCCCGCGCCCGGCTGTCCTTCGGAAACCAGACCAGCGTGCGCGTGCTTTTGTCAGAGATCATCATGCCGCTGGGCAACGGCGACCCGCAAGCGATCCAGGACCGTGCCAACCAGATCAGCCAGTACACCACCGAGGCGGAATTCGCCGCCGCCGCGCGCCGTTACTCGGCCACGGAAAGCGCCGGCCGTGGCGGCCGCATGGAGTGGGTCGCGATCAACGATCTGCCCGAAGGTCTGCGCCCGGTGGTGCTGGGCCTTGCCCCGGGCGAGGTCAGCGATCCCTTGCCGCTGCAGGGGGCCATCGCGCTGTTTCAGCTGCGCGACATCGAGGAAACCGACCAGCCCGCGCGCGAGTACGAGGAAATCGAGTATGCCGCCTATTACATCGACGGCGGCCGCACGGAGCAGGCCCTGGCCCGCGCCGCCCGGATCGACGCCGATACCGACACCTGTGATGACCTCTACGGCATCGCTCACGGACAACCCGAGCAAGTGCTGGAACGCGGCAGCAAGGCACCAAGCGAAATCCCGGACGACATCCGTCTGGCGTTGACAAAGCTGGATCCGGGCGAAATATCGACCGCGGTGACCCGGTCGGGCGGTCAGACGCTGGTCCTGCTGATGCTGTGCAGCCGGACGCCCAAGACCGACGGCGAGGCGCCCGGCGTCGAGCAGCTCACCAATTTCATCCAAAGCCGCCGTCTGGACAGCTACGCCAGTGCCTATCTCGAGGAATTGCGGGCCGAAGCCCGGATCGTCGAACTGGAATGACCGCAAGGTCCGCCGCGCTGCCTGTCGCCATAAGCTGTGGCGAACCCGCGGGCATCGGGCCTGAAATCGCGGCCCGCGCCTGGCACGCGCTGAAAGACGAGGTGCCGGTCGTCTACCTGGGTGACCCGGACCACCTGCCCAAGGATGTGCCGGTTGCCCGGATCGACGCCCCGGAAGACGCGCCTCGATGCGCAGCAAGCGCCCTGCCGGTGCTCGCGCATCGCTTCGAGGGGCCTTTGACGCACGGGCGGCCAAACCCCGACCATGCCCGCTCGGTCATCGAGATGATATCGACGGCGGTCACCCTCCTGCAGCGCGGCGCCGTCAGCGCGCTTTGCACCGCGCCGATCCACAAGAAGGCGCTTCAGGACGGTGCGGGGTTCGCCTTTCCGGGACATACCGAGTTCCTGGCGGACCTGGCAGGTGCAAAGCATGTCGTGATGATGCTGGCCAGCGACCAACTGCGAGTCGTGCCCGCCACCATCCACATGCCACTATCTCAGGTGCCCGCCGCGTTGACACCGGACAGCCTCGAACAGACGATCCGCATCACCCATGCCGGTCTGATCCGAGACTTCGGAATCGTGGTTCCGCGCATCGCGGTTGCGGGGCTCAATCCCCATGCAGGCGAAGGCGGCAAGATGGGGCGTGAAGACATCGAGATCATCGCGCCCGTCCTGGACAAGCTGCGGGGCGAAGGCATGGACCTGCGCGGCCCGCTCAGCGCCGACACCATGTTTCACGCCGGCGCCCGAACCGGCTATGACGCGGCGATCTGCATGTATCACGACCAGGCGCTCATCCCGATCAAAACGCTGGATTTCGACCGCGGCGTCAACGTCACGCTGGGCCTGCCCTTCGTGCGCACCTCGCCCGATCACGGAACGGCACTGGATATCGCCGGAAAGGGCATGGCCAATCCGACCTCGATGATCGAAGCGGTCCGCCTGGCCGCCCGCATGGGCGCCGCCCGCGCATGAGCGCGATCGACTCGCTGCCCCCCCTGCGCGAGGTCATCGCCACGCACGGGCTGACCGCGCGCAAGTCGTTGGGGCAGAACTTTCTTCTGGATCTCAACCTGACAGCCAAGATCGCGCGTATGGCCGGTGACATCGGCACCGCCGATGTCCTGGAAATCGGCCCGGGCCCGGGCGGGCTGACCCGCGGATTGCTGGCCGAAGGCGCGCGCCGCGTTCTGGCGGTCGAGAAGGATGCGCGCTGCATCCCCGCGCTGAAGGATATCGCCGCCGCCTATCCCGGGCGGCTCGACATCATCAACGGCGACGCGTTGGAAATCGACGCGGCCGCTCTTTTGACGCCGCCCATCAAGATCGCGGCCAATCTGCCCTACAACGTGGGAACCGAACTCTTGGTGCGGTGGCTGACACCGGCCGCCTGGCCGCCTTTCTGGGACAGCCTGACGCTCATGTTCCAGCGCGAGGTGGCCGAGCGTATCGTCGCGCAACCGGGATCCAAGGCCTATGGCCGGCTGGCCGTCCTGGCCCAGTGGCGCAGCGACGCGCAGATCGTGCTGCAACTGCCGCCCGGGGCGTTCACTCCGCCACCGAAAGTGTCCAGCGCAGTCGTCCACATCAAGGCGCGGCAAACCCCGCGATTCGAGGCCGCCCCAAAGGTGCTGGAACGTGTCGTCGCCCGCGCCTTCAATCAGCGGCGCAAGATGATGCGGGCGGCGCTGAAGGGTCTTGCACCCGATATCGAGGATCGGTTGATCGCCTCAGGAATCAAGCCCACCGACCGGGCCGAAACCGTCGGCCTGGAACAGTTCTGCGCCCTTGCGCGCACGTTTGACGACTGAACCACGGAAACGCCCCGGATCGCGAACGCGGTCCGGGCAACGGGCGCGCGGCCCCAAGACTGACCGGGGGCTACTCTGCCGCGGCAGATGGCTCGGACCCGCCGTTATCGCCCTGCTCGCCGCCGCCACCGTCGTTGCCGCTGTCCGGCTTCTTGCGAGGCTTGCGGGCGCGCTTGGGTTTCTGCGGTTTGTCGTCCGACTGGCTTTCCGGGGTTTCCACCAGACCGCTGTCGCCGAAGGAATCGCTTTGCAACGAATCCGTTGACGCGTCGTTGCCGGCATCGCTCTCGCCGTTCGACTCGCGCTCCTGGCGCTGCGCGCGTTCGCGGTCGCGTTCGGCCTGACGCTCCCGGTTCTGGCGCTCCTGCTCTTCGCGCTTCTGATCCTGCTCCTTCTGGGCCGATCCCAGAAGCCGCAGGTAATGTTCGGCGTGTTGCTGGAAATTTTCGGTCAGAACCCGGTCGCCCGCCAATTGCGTGTCGCGGGCAAGCTGGTTGTACTTGTCGATGATTTGCTGCGGCGTGCCGCGCACCTTTCCCTCGGGGCCGGAACTGTCGAACACGCGGTTGACGACATTGCCCAGGGGCGAACGGTTGCGGTTGGACTTGTTCCGCGAACGTGACTTCGATGATCTCATAAGTGGTTGTCAGCCCTATTGCTTGAAGCGCTGTTTGTTCCGGGTGACGCCCCTTGCGTCTGTGAAGACCGGATCAATGTGCTGGCTTGAATTCACATACGGGTGTCGCAAGGACCCACGGCGTTGTGATACGTCCAGTAAACATGCCGCGACGGTTTTCACAAGGGCTTAGGTCGAATTTTCGGCAAAAACCATGCAAAACAGCCCGATTCAGGGGGGTCCAGCCGGCATCAAGCCGCCGACCACGCGGTCGCGCCCCTCTAAATCGCGCCTCACCGCGATCTCGCGAAAGCCCGCGGTTTCGAACAGCCGGGTCACATCCGCCGCTTGCGTGTGACCGATTTCCACCAGCAGGCGCCCGCCCGGGCGCAGATGCGCGGGGGCACCGGGCACGAGTCTCCTGTAAGCCTCGAGGCCGTCGCTTTCATCGGTCAGCGCGATCCGCGGCTCGTGCGACAGCTCGGGCGCAAGCCCCGCCATCTCGTCGACCGCGATATAGGGCGGATTGGACACGATGAGATCGAACCGGCCTTCGACCGCCTCGTACCAGTCCGAGCGCAAGAGCATCACGCGGCCGGCCAGGTTCAGACTGCGGGCATTGCGGTCGGCCACGGCAAGGGCCTCGGGCGAAATATCCGTGCCCACCCCCGCCGCGCCGGGCCGGGCCGCCAAGAGCGACAGCAGGATACATCCCGATCCCGTCCCGAGGTCCAGCACGTGCTCGAATGGCTGCTCCAAAGCGGCCTCGACCAGCGTTTCCGTATCGGAACGCGGGTCCAGAACCGCGCTGCTGACCTCGAAACGGTGGCGATAGAAGTCGCGCCACCCGGTCAGGTGGGTTAGCGGAACACGCGCGACGGTGCGGCGCTCAAGCAAGGTTTCCAGTCGCGCCATGGCAGCGGCCGGCGCTGCGTCCCGTGCCATCACGCTGATCCGCTCGGCCTGTGTTTCCAGGGCAAGAGCCACGAGGCTGCGCGCCTCGCGCGGCGCGTCCTCGATGCCCGCGGCCTTCAGCACGACCCCGGCGTGGCGCACAAGGTCGGTAACCGTCTGGCTCACCCTTCCATCTCCGCCAGCAGCGCCGCCTGCACATCGGCGGTCAGTGCGTCGATCACCTCGTCCAGATCGCCCTGCATCACCTGGTCCAGCTTGTAGAGCGTCAGGTTGATCCGGTGATCGGTCATGCGGCCTTGCGGAAAATTGTACGTGCGGATGCGCTCCGATCGGTCGCCCGAGCCCACCTGCGCCGCCCGGCTGGCCGAGCGTTCATCGTGCATCTTCTGCCGTTCCATGTCGAACAGGCGCGTCTTTAGCACCTGCATCGCGATCTCGCGGTTGCGGTGCTGGGATTTCTCGGAACTGGTGACGACGATTCCGGTGGGGATATGCGTGATCCGCACGGCGGAATCGGTGGTGTTCACGTGCTGGCCACCCGCGCCGGAGCTGCGCATCGTGTCGATCCGCAGGTCATTCGCGTCGATCTGGATATCCACGTCCTCGGCCTCGGGCAGCACGGCCACCGTCGCGGCAGAGGTATGGATGCGCCCGCCCGATTCCGTCTCGGGCACGCGCTGTACCCGGTGCACCCCGGATTCGAATTTCAGCCGCGCAAAGACGCCCTCGCCCTTGATGTTGGCCACGACCTCCTTCACCCCGCCCAGCTCGGTCTCGCTGTATTCGATGATATCGAAGGTCCAGCGCCTGCTTTCCGCATAGCGTTGGTACATGCGCAGAAGATCACCCGCGAACAGCGCCGCTTCCTCGCCACCCGTGCCGGGCCGGATTTCGATGATGGCAGGCCGCGCATCCGCCTTGTCGCGCGGCAGCAGCGCCAGTTGCAGACGCTCTTCCAGGCCCGGCCGCTGCTCTTCCAGCGCGTCCAGCTCCTCGGCGGCCAGTTCCTTCATTTCGGGATCGTCCAGCATGGCGCGGGCGCTCTCGATCCCGTCCAGCACCGCGTTGTAGGCGCGGATCTCCTCGACCACCGGGCGCAGTTCGGCGTATTCCCGGCCCAGCTGCGCGATATCGCCCGTGCCGGCCGACATCTGCGCCTCGATATACTCGAACCGCTGCGTGATCTCGCGAAGTTTGTCCAATGGCACCATTTGCGCGGTGTTGCCTATTCGTGGCGCTTGGTCAAGTCGCCAAGCTGTGCTAGCCTCGAGCCATGAAACGGATTTTCATCCTTCTCTTCGCACTGGCGCCCGTGCTGGCCTCGGCGCAGGGGAAAACCGTTGAATGTTATTGCACCGACAAGTCCGGGACACGGGTCGAGATGGGTGAGACGATCTGCTTGCAGGTCGACGGGCGCAGCTTCATGGCACAGTGCCAGATGTCGCTGAACGTGCCGATGTGGCGCAAGGTGTCCGACGGCTGCCTCAGCTCATAGCTGCGACAGCCACCCGTCCAGCCGCTTGGCGTTGACGCCGAGGTCCGACTTGCCGAACCGCGCCCTGCCGTAAAGCACGATCCGCCCGTCCCGCTGCGCGACCGTCGTGTAATCGGGAAACCCCCACAGAGCCGAGCGGGTGACATATGTGATCATCCCCTCGTTGACCGAACCCGCCAGAACTGTGGTACGCGACGTGTCGCGAATGATCGTGTCCAACCGGCTCAGTGTCTCGCCCGCGTCCGAGACAACGCGCACGGCGCTGCTCCGCCCGTCGCCCGGCTCAAGCCCGTCCGGCAGCACATGCCAGTCCTCCGCGTTTGAGGGCGCAAGCCGCACGTAGACGGCAAACGCGATCAGCGCCAACACCAGAACGACAAAGATCCGCGTGAGATAATACATGTCCGTTCCCTTTCCTATCGCCGCGCCCAACCCCAGAGGCACAGCATCTCCATCACCACATGCGCGCCGGCAATGGCCGTGGCCCCGGTGGTGTCAAAGGGCGGCGACACCTCGACCATGTCCCCGCCCACAAGGTTGATCCCCGCGATATCGCGCAGGATCGCGGCGGCCTGCCAGCTGGCCAGCCCCCCCCAGACCGGCGTGCCCGTCCCCGGCGCGAAGGCCGGGTCGAGACAGTCGATATCGAAGGTCATGTAGGTCGGCGCGTCGCCCAGAACCTCGCGGATACGCGCGGCCACGGCGGCGGGCCCCATCTCGTGCACCTCGCGCGCGGTCAGGGTCGGCACGCCCAGGTTATCCTCGTTCACCGTGCGGATCCCCACCTGGATCGAGCGTGCCGGGTCCACCAGCCCTTCCTTGACGGCCTTGTAGAACATGGTGCCATGGTCGATCCGCTCCATGTCGTCATCGGCCCAGGTGTCGGAATGCGCATCGAAATGCAGCAGCGACAGCACCCCGTATGTCTCGGCATAGGCCCGCAGGATCGGGAACGAGATATAATGATCGCCCCCGATCGCGATGCTGGCCGCCCCGCCCTTCAGGATGCCGCGGATATGCTCGGTCAGGGCGGCGGGAAACTCCGACACCTTGGCATAATCGAACGCCATGTCGCCGTAATCCACAATCGCCAGCGCCTCCAGCGGGCTGTAGCCGTCCCAGTAGATCGGCGAATCGAAAGGTTGCAGGCTCGACGCCTCGCGCACCGCCCGCGGACCAAGCCGCGTGCCGGTGCGATTGGTCACCGCCTGGTCGAACGGGATGCCGGTGATGGCCACGTCCACGCCGCTTAAATCCTTGCTGTACTTCCGCCGCAGAAAGGACGGCGCCCCGCCAAAGGCGTTCTCGAACGACAGCCCGCGCAAATCATTCCGCGTGAACGCCTGGTCGACCTGTTTCTTCGCATCCTCCAGCGCCATCCTTGCGCCCTCCTTATTATCCGTTCAGCGGCTGCGCCCGCTCTACCAGCCGGGCAAGGAACGACGCCCCCACCGGCGCCACCGCGTCGTTGAAGTCAAACCCGGGATGATGCAGCGCCGGCCCCTCGCCCTGTCCCAGGAACAGGTAGGCCCCCGGCCGCGCGTTCAGCATGAAGGCGAAATCCTCGGCCCCCATCTCGCGCTGCCGGTCGGTCTGCACCATGTCCGGGCCCGACACCTCGCCCGCCACTTCGGCGGCAAAACCCGTCTGGTCGGCATGGTTCACCGTCGCCGGATAGCCCGTCTCGATCCGCAAGGACGCCTCGACCCCGTAAGAGGCCGCCTGCCCCGCGATGATCTCTTCCAGCCGGGTATGCACCATCTGCTGCACCTCCGGGGCAAAGGTGCGGATCGTGCCGTTCACATAGGCCGTCTCGGGCACGATATTCTCGGCGCTGCCGGTGTGGATCTGGGTCACCGAGACGACCAGGTCCTGCAGCGCGTGATGGTTGCGGCTGACGATGGTCTGGATCGCCTGCACCATCCCCGCCGCCGCCACGACCGGATCGCGCGTCTCGTGCGGAAAGGCGCCGTGCCCGCCCTGCCCGGTGATGTCTATATGGAACGTGTCCACCGCCGCCATGATCGGCCCCGGCGTGGTGCTGAACCGCCCCTCGGCATCGCCCGGCATTGTGTGCAGCGCATAGACCTGCTCTATGCCGAACCGCTCCATGATCCCCTCCTCGACCATGATCCGCCCGCCGCCCGGCCCGGCCTCTTCGCTGGGCTGAAAGATCAGCGCGACTCGGCCTTTGAAGTTGCGCGTCTCGGCCAGGTAGCGCGCCGCGCCCAGCAGCATCGTCGTATGCCCGTCATGCCCGCAGGCATGCATCGCGCCCGGCGTTTCCGAGGCGTATGGCACGCCCGTCGTCTCGTGAATCGGCAACGCATCCATGTCGGCGCGCAGCCCGATGGTCGGCCCCGGCCCCTGCCCCTCTATCACCGCCACCACGCCACTTTGCGCAATCCCCGTCTCGATCTGGGTCACGCCGAACTCCCGCAACCGCTCGACGACAAAGGCGGCGGTCTGATGACAGTCGAACCCAAGCTCGGGCCGCTGGTGCAGATGCCTGCGCCACGCCGTCATGTCCTCGGCAAACCCTGCGATCCGGTTGATGATGGCCAAGCGTCTGGACTCCTCTTTGCTCTGCGGTCAGGGTCCACTCAACGCCAGAAAGAAGGACGGTGCAATGCCCGATGACCTGATCCATGACCCCAAGGGCGGGATGCCCCGGCTGCGCGCGATCATGCGCGCGTTGCGCGATCCCGACACCGGCTGCCCGTGGGACATCGAACAGGATTTCGGCACCATCGCCCCCTACACCATCGAGGAAGCCTACGAGGTCGCCGACGCCATCGAGCGCGGCCAGTGGTCCGAGCTGCGCGACGAACTGGGGGACCTCTTGTTCCAGTCCGTGTTCCACGCCCAGATCGCCGACGACAGGGGGCTGTTCGACTTCGACGACGTGGCCAACGGCATCGCCGACAAGATGGTCGCCCGCCACCCGCATGTCTTCGGCGACGAGAACCGCGACAAGTCCGCCGAGCAACAGACCCGCGACTGGGAAACCGTCAAAGCGGCCGAGCGGGCGGCCAAGGCCCAGACCGGCGTGCTCGACGGTGTGGCGGTCGGCCTTCCCGCCCTCATGCGCGCGGTAAAACTCCAGAAACGCGCGGCGCGTGTGGGCTTCGACTGGCCCGATGCCTCGCACGTCCTGGACAAGATCACCGAGGAAGCGCAGGAGCTGCAAGAGGCCGCGGACACGCTTGGCCCCGACGAGATCGAGGAGGAATTCGGCGATCTTCTCTTCGTCATGGCCAACTTGGCCCGGCACATGCAGGTCGACCCCGAACAGGCCCTGCGCCGCGCCAACGCCAAGTTCACCCGCCGGTTCCAGCGGATCGAGGCGTTGCTGGCCGAAGACGGCAAGTCCCCGCAGGAGTCGGACCTGGCCGAAATGGATGCCCTCTGGGACCGCGCCAAGTCCGAGGAAAAAGCCTGAGGTCAGGTGGCTGTCGCACCGCCTCGGTCATCGCTTGCCTCACCGGCGCGTCTGTCCTCACCTGCCACCACGATCTGCCGGTAGAGGTGCCACGTGGCATGGCCCAGAAGCGGCAGGACCAGAAACAGACCCAGAAAGCCTGGAACGAGTGCCACGAACGTCAGCACCGCCACGATCGCGGCCCAGCACAACATCGGCACCGGGTTGCCCGCGACGGTCTGAATGCTGGTGATCATCGCCGTCACGAAATCCACCTCGCGGTCCAGCAGCAGCGGCAACGCCACCACCGTCATCGAAAACAGCAACAGCGCAAAGGCCGCGCCCACGGCACTGCCCACGGCCAGCATCGTCAGCCCCTCGCTCGTCAGATAGATGTCGTAGGAGGTCGAGACGTTGGTCATGGTCGAATAGCCCAGGAACAGCGCAAAGATCATATGCGCCAGGAAGAACCAGAACAGGAACACCACGATCACCACGGCGCAGATCGACGGCAATTGCCGGTGCCTCTGGTCAAAAATCACGCCCATGATGTCCTTCGCCACCAGCGGCGTGCCGGTCTCCAGCCGGTGACTGACCTCGTAAAGACCGACCGCCGCGAAGGGACCGATCAGCGGAAACCCCACCGCCGCGAAGACCAGCCAATAGGTCTGTCCCGTGACCCAGGTGATCCAGATCATGCCCCAGCCGATGGCCACGTAGACGCCCGCGAAAAGAAGAGCGTAGCCGGGCGCTCGACGCATGTCCCGAAAACCCCGGCGCAATGCCGTGCCCAGCATGTCCAGCCGGACATCGCCAAGCTCCGGCACACCCAGCGGCCGCGCATGCTGTTCCCTTTCGCCCATGGTATCCTCCCTCGGGCGACAAGCCTACAGCCTGCCCGCGCGTCGGCAAAGCCGAATTTGGGTTTGCAATTCCTACAGTGTCGGCGGCCGCGTCTCTGGCCAGCGCGTCGCGCGGTGATAGGCCTCGGCCAGCTCCAGCAGGCGCGCATCGTCACCGTGCCGCCCGATCAGCTGCAGCCCCATCGGCAGGCCCTGTGGCCCGAACCCGGCGGGCACCGCAACCGCGGGCAGGCCCAACAGGCTCGCGGGCACCACCACCTCCATCCAGCGGTGATAGGTGTCCATCCCCTGCCCGGCGATGGCCTTCGGCCAGTCCAGCGTCTTGTCGAACGGCCAGACCTGCGCCGTGGGCAGCGCGATGACGTCAAACCGCTCGAAAAACGCGTCCGCGGCGCGCAGCCAGTCGGAGCGCAGCACACTCGCCGCATGCACGTCCAGCGCCGACAGCGCGCGGCCCTGCTCGATCTCCCAGATCGCCTCGGGCTTGAGATGCCCGCGCAGCGTTTCATCCTCGTACATCGGCGACTTGTCCGCCGCGACGGCCCAGCTGCGCAGCGCGGTCCAGGACTGCCACAACGCCTCGCGGGAAAATGGCGCGGCGGGGCTGTCCACGGCGCAGCCCACCTGCCCCAGCACGTCCAGCGCCGCCTCGCACAGGGGCAGGATACCGTCCTCGAACGGCAACGCGCCGTTCCAGTCCGCCAGCCAGGCCACGCGCAGGCCCGCCGCCTCGCCGCGCAACGCGCCGACCGGCGCAAAATCCGGCCCCCGCAGGCCAACCTTCCCCGGCACCGACATCACGTCCAGCTGCAACGCAAGGTCGCCGGGGCAGCGGGCCATCGGACCGTTGGTGGCCAAGCGATGCAAGAAGACATCGCCCTCGGCCCCACCCGGCACCCGGCCCCAGCTGGGGCGCATCCCGTAGACGTTGCTCCAGCCCGCCGGGTTGCGCAGGCTGCCCATCATGTCCGAGCCGTCCGCGATCGACAGCATCCCCGCCGCCAGCGCCACCGCCGCGCCGCCCGACGACCCGCCGCAACTGCGCGTCAGGTCATAGGGGTTCGCGGTGACCCCATGCACCGGGTTGTAGGTGTGGCTGCCCAGCCCGAATTCCGGCGTGTTGGTCTTGCCGATGACAATCGCTCCCGCCGCGCGCAGCGGTGCGATATGCGGGCTGTCTTCGGCGGCGATCTGCCCGGCAAACGCGGGTGAGCCGTGGCTGGTGGGCAAGCCCGCCGCATCGGCCAGATCCTTGACCGCGAGCGGCAAACCGTGCAGCGGGCCCTTCGCCTCGGCCTTGTCCGCCGCACGCGCCTCGGTCAGCAACGCCTCACGCTCGCGCATCGACACGATGGCATTGAGCGCGCCGTTCACGGCCTCTATCCGGTCCAGTGTCGCCGCCATCAGGTCGGCCGCGCGCAGCCGCCCCTCGCGAATCGCGCGCGCCTGTTCGGCGGCGGTCAGTGTCAGCGGATCACTCGACATGGGAACAGATCGGTGGACGCGGCGTGCCGCGCTCGGTTGCGTTGATGCCCTCGACCCAGCCCGTGCCGATGGCCAGCATCATCATGTCCATCATCGTCCACGCGTTGACCGCCTCCCCGTTCGTGAGTTCCGCCAGGGTCTGCCCCACCTCGACGGTGACCGGCGCCACGTTGGCGTCACACGTCACGCGGCTGGCATTGTCGCGCACCAGCGTGTCGAAATGCTCCAGCATCAGCGCCTGGCTGCGCCGGATCGCGTCGATTCCCGGGACGTCCGCACAGGCGCCCGTCAGCACCTGAAATCCCACAGGCGTGCGCAGCGGATCGTCGGAGAAAAAGCTGACACGGCCCGACCGCACGCCCTCCGCGAGGATCCTGTAATAGGCGACCGCCGCCGCGTCGCGGGTCAGGCCATCCTGCTGCATAAGCGCCTGCTGCATGTCCTCGCCCACGATGAAACAGCCGTATTCCTCGAACTCCGCATGGGCATCTATGGCCCCGATCCCGCGCTGAACCACCGCTGAGTCGATGTCGTAGCGGCTGTCGATCTTCGGCGGCTGGATGGTGCAGATCTCGGGCCCCAGCACGATCCAGTCGCCGTGCCTCTCCGCCTCGCCCCGCGCCAGCGCCGCCTCGGCATAGGTTGTCAAAGTGGCATGAAACTCCGGCGTCGGCATGTCCTGCGTCATGCGCGCCTGCGGGCCGACCACGCAGCCATTTTCCGACAGGTAGGCCCGCACAGAGGCGTCATCGGCCCAAGCGCCGCCAGCGGTCAGCATCGTCACGATGCCCGCTGCGGCAATCGCCCTAAACATCTTCGCCCTGCGCCTCGGCCCGCGACTTGCCCGACACGTCCAGCGCCAGCGTGGCGGCCATGAACGGGTCCAGATCCCCGTCCAGAACGCCCTTGGTGTCGCTGGTCTCGTGCCCGGTGCGCAGGTCCTTCACCATCTGGTAGGGCTGCAACACGTAGGACCGGATCTGGTTGCCCCAGCCCGCGTCGCCCTTGGCCTCGTGCGCGGCGTTGATATCGGCATTCCGCTTGTCCAGCTCCAGCTGGTACAGCCGCGATTTCAGCGCCTTCATGGCGATATCGCGGTTCTGGTGCTGCGACTTTTCCGAGCTGGTCACGACGATGCCTGTGGGATGGTGCGTGATCCGCACCGCCGAGTCGGTCTTGTTCACGTGCTGCCCGCCCGCGCCCGAACTGCGGTAGGTGTCGATGCGGATGTCGTTGGGATTGACCTCGATCTCGATATTGTCGTCCACCACCGGATAGACCCAGACGGAACTGAACGAGGTGTGCCGCTTGGCCGCCGAATCGTAGGGCGAGATGCGCACCAGCCGGTGCACGCCCGATTCCGATTTCAGCCAGCCATAGGCGTTGTGCCCGCTGATCTTGTAGGCCGCCGACTTGATCCCGGCCTCGTCGCCCGGCGTCTCCGATTGCAGCTCGACCGTATAGCCATGCTGCTCGGCCCAGCGGACATACATCCGCGCCAGCATGTTGGCCCAGTCGCAGCTTTCCGTGCCGCCCGCGCCCGCGTTGATCTCGAGGAACGTGTCGTTGCTGTCGGCCTCGCCGTTCAGCAGCGCCTCCAGCTCCTTCGCCGCCGCCCGCTTGGCCAGCCGCCGCAGCGCCTCCTCGGCCTCGGCCACGACCTCGTTGTCGTCTTCCATCTCGCCCAGCTCGATCAGGCCGGTCTGGTCCTCAAGCTCCGCCTTGATGGAATCATGCGTCTCGATGGCATCCACCAGCGCCTGCCGCTCGCGCATCAGCGCCTGCGCCTTGGTCGGGTCATCCCACAGGTTGGGGTCCTCGACGCGGGCATTGAACTCTTCCAGCCGGTGCTGCGCGGTCTCCCACCCCATCCGCTGGCGCAAAAGCTCCAGCGACGTCTCTATCTCGGAAACAAGTGTCTGTATCTCGGCGCGCATTGTGGCGATGTCCTTGGGTCTGCTCAGGGCTTGGTGATATCAAGGCCCTTCGCCGCGGACAAGATCATGCGCACCGCCGCGACGCAGCAGGACGGCCCCTCAGTAGAGACCGCCCGAGCTCATGTTGCCGAAGCTGGATTTCTGCCCGACCTGGGCCTTGTTCCCGGTCGAGGTCGTGACCTCGCGCACCTGCTCGGTCTCGCCGGCCTGGAACAGGTCGAAATCGCCGCCCATCGCATAGCCACCGTCGAACATGATCCCGAACAGCGGGTCTTCGCCCTCGCGGAAACATTCCGACACGACGTTGGGGCCCGACGCGCCGTCGGGCAGGCGCGAGCCGGTATAACGGTCGATATTGATGAAATCGCAGCCCTCGGGGACCTTGAACTCCGAGCCGCCGTATTTCTGGATCGCCTTCTCCATGAACGCCTGGAAGACCGGGCCGCACATCGACGAACCATAAGCGCTCCGCCCCATGCCGCGCGGCTGGTCATAGCCGATGTAACAGCCCGCCGCGATGGTGGACGAAAAGCCCACGAACCACACGTCGCGCGCGTCGTTAGTGGTGCCGGTCTTGCCGGCAATCGGCACCGGAAGGTTGATCGCACCGCGGGCCGTCCCCCGGTCGACCACGCCTTTCATCATCGACGTCAGCTGATAGGCCGTCACCGGGTCCATGACCCGCTCGCGGTTGGACACGATGCGCGGGCTGCGCGACCGCGGGATGCCCGGATCGCCGCAATCGGTGCAATCCCGCGCGTCATGGCGATACACCGTGCGGCCATAGCGGTCCTGCACCCGGTCCACCAGTGTCGGCTGCACCCGCTCACCGCCATTGGCGAACATCGAATAGGCCGCCACCATCTTGTAAAGCGTGGTTTCCTCGGACCCCAGGGCGTTGGCCAGGAACGGCTTCATGTTGTCATAGACACCGAATTTCTCGGCATAGCTCGCCACGGTTTCCATGCCGACCTCTTCGGCCAGGCGGACCGTCATCAGGTTCCGCGACTGTTCGATGCCGGTCCGCAACGGCGTGGGCCCATAGAACTTGTTCGACGAGTTCTTGGGCCGCCACAGGCCCTGCGGCGTGTTGATCTCGATCGGCGCGTCCACCACGATGGTGGCAGGCGTATAGCCGCTGTCCAGCGCGGAGGCGTAGACGAACGGCTTGAAGCTCGACCCGGGCTGGCGCTTGGCCTGCGTCGCGCGGTTGAACACCGAGTGCTGATAGGAGAACCCGCCCTGCATCGCCAGCACGCGGCCGGTGTTGACGTCCATCGCCACGAACCCGCCCTGCACCTGGGGCACCTGCCGCAATGTCCAGCGGATGAAGCTGCCGTCGCTGTCGGCCGTCATGCGCCGCACGTGCACGACCTCTCCGCGCTCGAAGGTTTCCTGGAAATTGCCGGGCAGCCAGGCGATGTCCTCGCGCGGCACCACATGCGGCTCGGCCTCGGTTTCCTCGACCCCCTCGATGCCCAGGCGCATCTGCTGGTCTCCGATCTCCAGGATCACCGCCGGATACCAGGTGCCGTCCAGCACGATATCACGCGCGACCCGAGTCTCGGCCAGCGCCGCGCGCCACGCCTCTTCGCTTTCCAGCGCCTCCGCCGGCAGCGTCTTGCCGGTGCCGCGCCAGCGGCCCGTGCCCCGGTCATAGGTCTCGAGCTGTTCGCGCAGGGCTTCGGCCGCGATATTCTGCAATTCCCGGTCGATCGTCGCGCGCACCGCCAGCCCGCCCGAGAAAAACTCGCCTTCCCCGAAATCCTGGCTCAGCTGGCGGCGGATCTCGTCGGTGAAATAATCGCGGGGCGGCAATTGTGCCGAGAACGGCTCGAAATCGCCATTCTGAACCGAACGCAGCGGCATCGCCACCTCGGTCTCGTAACTGGCCTCGTCAATATACCCGTTCTCGTACATTTCCTTCAGCACGAAGTTGCGCCGCTTCATCAGCCGCTCTCTCTCGCGCACCGGATGATAATCCGACGGTGCCTTGGGCATCGACGCCAGGAACGCCGCCTCGTGCGGCGCAAGCTCTCGCAGGGGCTTGTTGAAATAGGTCTGCGCCGCCGCCGTCACGCCATAGGAATTCTGGCCGAGGAAGATCTCGTTCATGTAAAGCTCGAGAATGTCCTCCTTGCTCAGCGTCTCCTCGATCCGCGTGGCCAGGATGATCTCCTTGATCTTGCGCTCGATCCGCCGGTCGCCCGACAGCAGGAAGTTCTTCATCACCTGCTGCGTGATGGTCGACGCCCCGCGCACGTTCTGCCCGCGCGAGCGCACCGCCTCGACCACCGCGGCGGCGATCCCGCGCGCGTCATAGCCGCCATGGCTGTAGAAATTCTTGTCCTCGGCCGAGATGAAGGCCTGCTTCACCAGGTCGGGGATATCCTCGGCAGGCGTGAACAGCCGCCGCTCGCGGCTGAACTCGTCGATGATCCGCCCCTCGCCCGAATAGATCCGGCTGATCGTCGGCGGGGTGTAATTCGCCAGGCTTTCGTGGCTCGGAAGGTCCTTGCCGTAAATGTGAAACACCGCCCCGATCGACAGCGCGATCACCACGACGACAAGCGTCACGAGACTGAAGATCGTGCCCAGGAATGTGGTGATGGGTCTCAGCAAGATACGGGTCCTTTCAAGATCGCCTTCCTATAGGCGCCGCGCGATGCGCCGTCAAAACACATTCCGGTGCGCCCGGGCCGTCGGCGCCTCATTGCCGCACCAGTTCCGCGTTGGCCGCATCGGCCTGGCGCCAGGCCCGGACGGCGTCGCTGACCGCCTGCGCCATCCGGGCGCGCCAGTCCGCGTCCGCGATGTTGGCACGGTCCCGGTCCGAGCTCAGAAACCCCACCTCCAGCAGGACCGACGGAATATCGGGCGATTTCAGCACCGAGAATCCGGCCATCCGCATGGGGCGCGAATTGAGCGGCAGCCCGTTCTCCCTTATGCCCGTCTGGATCGCCTTTGCCAGCTGTTCGGCCCGGGGCTGCGTCTCCATCCGCGCCAGGTCCATCAGCACGTCGGCCACCACGTCATCCGATCCCGTCAGGTCGATCCCGGCCAGCAGGTCGGCGCGGTCATGCCGCTCGGCCAGCGCCGCCGAGGCGCGGTCCGAGGCGCTGTCCGACAGGGTATAGACCGTCGCGCCATGCGCCCGCCCCTCGATCAGCGCATCCGCGTGCAGCGAAATGAACAGCCCCGCCCCGGCCTGGTGGGCAATCGCGACCCGCCGTTCCAGCGAGACGAAACTGTCATCCTCCCGGGTCAGCACCACCTCGACATCCGCCTGCCGCAACAGCACGTCCTTCAACTCGCGCGCGAAGGCCAGCATCAGGTCCTTTTCCGACAGGCCGTCCTTCTCCGCGCCCGGATCGATGCCGCCATGCCCGGGGTCGATCACCACCGTGAACAGGCCCGGATCCGCCCCGCGCGCGGCTTTGCCGGGCGACAGATCCTGCCTGTCCCAGCCCGGCAGCTCCGGCGCGCCCGAGGCCGCGGCGAAGGCGGCTTCGGTCACTTCCGTCAACTCGATCGACAGGAGCGCCGCGCCCGTCTCCTGCTCGAGCGCCATGTCCGCTTCCCTTACCGCGTAGGGCCCGGCCAGCGTGATCACCATGCGCGACCAGCCGGGCCGGAAACTGCCCATGCGCACCTCCCGCGCCCGCTCGGCCATGTCCAGCAGGGCCGCGTCCACACCGCGCCAGTCCACTTCGCGGAAATCCACCACCAGGCGCTCCGGCGCCTCCAGCGTGAACACCCGCCACGGCACGCCCTGGCTCAGCGCCAGTTCCAGCACCAGGCCCTGCCGTGTATCCGACAGCCGCGAGCCGTCCATGTCGACCCGCGCCAGCCCGCCGAAAGAGGACTGCGCCGCCGCCGCCACGGCCCAAAGGCACATCATCATTGCCAGAAATACCCGGATCATACTGCTCAGCCGCTTTTCGGTCTTGGTTGTCGCCAGTCTACACCAGCACGACCGATTCCCACAGCCCGCTTTTCCCCTGGCCGGAAATATCCCGGGGAGGAGGCCGAAACCCGGTTTCGGCCGGAGGGGCAGCGCCCCTCGACAAACAAGACCTGCGCGCCGCAGGCGCACAACCGGATCACCGCGCCGCCATGAACGCCGCCAGCCGCCCCAGGCCGTCCTCGATATCCGCCGTCGACCGCGCATAGGAAAACCGCAGCGTGCCGCCACCGCGCACCGGGTCGAAATCCAGCCCCGGCGTCACCGCCACCCCGGCCCGCTCCAGGATTTCGGCGGCAAAGGCCCGGCTGTCATCGGTCAGGTGGCTGACATCGGCATAGACGTAGAATGCGCCATCGGGCGGCGCGATCCGGTCGAACCCGGCCTTCGGCAGGCCCTCCAGCATCAGCGCCCGGTTGGCGCGGTAGACGTCCATGTTGGCCTGCAACTCGGGTCCGCACTCCATCGCCGCCAGCGCCACCACCTGGCTGGCATGCGGCGGGCAGATGAACAGGTTCTGCGCCAGCCGCTCGATCCGGCGCACATGGGTCTCGGGCACCACCATCCAGCCCACGCGCCAGCCCGTCATGCTGAAATACTTGGAGAACGAATTGATCACGTAGGCCTCGTCGCTGACCTCCAGCGCGGTGACCGCGCGGGTGTCATACTCGATGCCGTGATAGATCTCGTCGCTGATGAACCCCGCACCGGCCTCTTGCGCCGCCCCCATCAGCGCCGCCAGCGCGTCCCTGTCCAGCATCGTCCCCGTCGGGTTCGCCGGGCTGGCCACCAGCAGGCCGTCCAGCTCGTGCGCCGCCACATCGCCCGGCACGGGCTGATAGCGGTGCCCGGGGGTGGTCTCGATGTCCACCGGGCAGAGATCCAGCGCCTTCAGGATCTGGCGATAACTGGGATAGCCCGGCGCGCCGATGCCCACGCGCGCCCCGGTATCGAAAAGCGCCGTGAAGGCCAGGATGAACGCCCCGGACGAACCCGGCGTGACCACCACCCGCTCGGGCGACAGGTCGATGTCGTACCACTCGCCGTAGAGCCGCGCGATCCGCGCGCGCAGCGCCGGCAGCCCCAGCGCCACGGTATAGCCCATCGGATCGTCCTGCATCGCCCGCGCCAGCGCCGCCCTCGCGCCCTCGGGCGCGGGCGTGCCCGGCTGACCCACCTCCATATGGATGAGGTGCCGGCCGTCCGCCTCGGCGCGCCGCGCGGCTTCCATCACGTCCATCACGATAAAGGGATCGACCTCCGAACGGGTTGAGTTTCGCATCCTTATATCCCTACATTGCGGCCACACCCGGGTTTCACAGGGAAAACGGACGCACGTCAATGCACCTGGCCCGCCACGGCTTGACGCCATCCACGCGAAGCCCCAAACACGCCATGTAATCCGCAAAGGAGAGCCCGGATGACCCGTCCCCTCGTTTCCGCGACCGCCCTCGCCCTGGGCCTTGCCCTGCCCGCACAGGCGCTCGACCTCGATGCCATGACCGATGCCGAACGCGCCGCCTTCCGTGACGAGGTCCGCGCCTACCTGATGGAAAACCCGGAGGTCATCATGGAGGCCGTCGCCGTGCTGGAACAGCGCGAGGCCGACGCCCAGGCGCAGAGCGACAAGGATCTCGTGGCCGCCAATGCAGACGCGCTCTTCGACGACGGCCACTCCTGGGTCGGCGGCAACCCCGACGGCGACATCACCCTGGTCGAATTCCTCGATTATCGCTGCGGCTACTGCAAACGCGCCCATCCCGAGGTGACGAACCTGCTGAAGGAAGACGGCAACATCCGCTTCATCGTCAAGGAATTCCCGATCCTGGGCGAGCAATCGGTCACCGCGTCGCGCTTTGCCATCGCCACGCAGCAAGTCGCCGGCGACGACGCCTACCATGCCGTCAGCGAGGCCCTCATGGCCTATTCCGGCGACATCACCGAACCGGCGCTGCGCCGGATGGCCGAACCGCTGGACCTGCCCGTGGACAACATCATCGCCGCGATGGGCAGCGAGGAGGTCACCGCCGTGATCGAGGAAAACCACGCGCTCGGTCGCGCCCTGCAGATCTCGGGCACGCCCTCCTTCGTGATGGAAAACCAGATGCTGCGCGGCTACGTCCCGCAGGCGGAAATGGAAATGATCGCCGACGAGATCCGCAACGAAGGCTGATCAGGGCGTTTCAGGGCCAACCAGCCTCACGGAATATCGCGAAACGCTGGGCAACGCGCATATGATGCGCGCGAAGATCACCGTGCAAGCCATTGACCGGACATCATTCCGCGGCTTGCGCACCCTCTCCGGCCGCCTCGATCTCGGCGGCTTTTTTCTCGACCTCCTCGACGATGTGCTCGATCATCTGGTCGTTCGACATCTTGTGGCTGGCCTTGCCCGCAAGATAGACCATGCCGCTGCCCGCGCCGCCGCCGGTAAAGCCCACGTCGGTCATCAGCGCCTCGCCCGGCCCGTTCACCACGCAGCCGATGATGCTCAGGCTCATCGGCGTCTTGATATGCTCCAGCCGTTCCTCCAGCGCTTCGACCGTCTTGATCACGTCGAACCCCTGCCGTGCGCAGGACGGGCAGGAAATGATGTTCACGCCCCGGTGGCGCAGGCCCAGCGATTTCAGGATCTCGTAGCCGACCTTGATCTCTTCGACCGGGTCGGCGGACAGGCTGACGCGGATCGTGTCGCCGATCCCCATCCACAGCAAGTTACCCAACCCGATGGCGCTCTTGATCGTGCCCGAAGTCAGCCCGCCCGCCTCGGTGATGCCAAGGTGTATGGGCGCATCCGTCGCCTCGGCCAGCGCCTGGTAGGCGGCGGCGGCCATGAACACGTCAGACGCCTTGCAGCTGATCTTGAACGCGTGAAAATCGTTGTCTTCCAGGACCTTGATATGATCGAGCCCGGACTCCACCATGGCCTCGGGCGTGGGCTCGCCGTACTTGTCCAGCAGGTGCTTTTCCAGGCTCCCGGCATTCACGCCGATCCGCATGGAACAGCCGTGGTCGCGCGCCGCCCTGATGACTTCGCGCACCCGGTCCTGGCTGCCGATATTGCCCGGGTTGATCCGCAGGCAGGCCGCGCCCGCCTCGGCGGCCTCGATCCCGCGCTTGTAGTGGAAATGGATGTCCGCAACGATCGGCACCGGGCTTTCGCGCACGATCTCCTTCAGGGCGCGGGCGCTGTCCTCGTCCGGCACCGAGACCCGCACGATATCCGCCCCCGCATCGGCGGCGGCCTGCACCTGCGCGACCGTGCCCTTGACGTCGGTCGTCGCCGTGTTGGTCATGGTCTGCACGCTGATCGGGGCGCCGCCGCCCACCGGCACGTTGCCCACCATGATCTGGCGGCTTTCCCGGCGGTAGATATTACGCCACGGGCGGATGTGGTTCAGCGACATCGGTACAGGTCCAGACAAGTTTCAATCCTGCGTCCAAGGTAAGGATGCAGCGAGGCTATGACAATGAAAGGATCGCGAATTAAGGGTTCCGGCCCCTCAGGCGCGGATCAGTCCTGTGTCGGCGGTGTCTCGGCCCGCGCTTCGAGTTCGGCCACGTAGCGCGACAGGTCCTGGTCGGAGTCCAGGTTCGCCACCGGCAGCGCATCGGCCAGCATCTGCGAGTCGAGCGGCAGGCCAGAGGTCACCTGCCCGCGCTGCCCGGCCGGGCCATGGTGGACGCCGTTCACGGCGAAATAGATCGCGCCGCTTTCCCCGATCCGGATCGTCGGCGCATCTTCCATCACCGGCACGTCCCAGGTGTCGCCCGCGTTCATGATCGTCTCGTAGATGACACTGCCATCGGGCGCCTGCACCCGGACCCACGCGGGACGGACCGCCACCATCTTCACGCCGGCGGGCTGCTCGGCCAGAACCTGCGGCCCCTGGCGCTCTTCGCCGGCCCGGCCCGTCTGGCCCGTCCGGGGCGCATCGGCGATCTGCGCGGCACCGGCCGTGGCCGTCGCGTAATCGGGCGAGGTCCGGTCCGCCTCCGGCAGCGTGCCGCTGAACGCCCCCACATCGGCAGGGTTCAGCGTGGAAATCGGCGCGTCGCGCGCGACCATCACGGGCACGTCCAGCGCCTCGGGGCGGTACAGCCGGTCCAGCCGCTCGTCGCGCGGGGCGTCGAACACCGATGCCGTCGTCGCGGGGTCGTTCTCGCGCGTCTGGCCGTCGGTCTGGGCCGGTGCGACCGCGCCATCCAGCGGATCGAGGTCGCTCAGGACCGCAGGTGTGTTCTCGACCGGGGCGAACTGCACGCGCTGCACCTCGTTCAGGATGCTCCACGCGCCATAGCCCAGGCCGCCGATCAGCAATGTCAGCACCATCGCCGACCCGATCGCGCCCGGCTCGATCCGGGCCAGGAACGATTCCGTGGCCGGCACGAACGGTGTCTTCGGCAAGGCGATGGGATCTTCGCTGCGGGCCTTGCGCCGCATCGGCATCGCGTCGGGGCGGCGGATACTGCTGGCCTCGGCCGACATGCCATGCGCGATGGAAAACCCGCTTTCCGCGCAGAAACCGGCAAAGGCCCGGTCGGGGTCCATGTTCAGATAGCGCGCGTAGGACCGCACGTAGCCGGGGATGAAGCCCGGCGTGTCGAACGCGTCGGGATCGCAATTCTCGATGGCGGCGATGTAGGAGGCCTTGATGCGAAGCTCGCGTTCAACATCCAGAAGGGATTTGCCCAATGTCGCGCGCTCACCGCGCATCAGGTCGCCCAAGCGCAACTCGAACGCGTCGAAACCACGCGGCTCGACGTCCGGTTCCCCAGTATATCGCTTGGATCGGAACCCTATCATCAGGTTCTGCCCTCTAACTTCGTGCCTGCGTTTATCCCGCCGCGCGAAACCCTTCTTCCGGGTCTGTCCGATTCGCGCGATGCCCTTTTTCTTTATGCACTCTTAGCATAGCGCAAGAAACAATGCACCTGTGACGAAATTATGCTGACAGTTCGGCACGATTCAGCGCGCAATGACTCCAGAGTTCATCCATCGCGTTAACCAGATGGTCCATCTCGCGCGGGCCATGCACCGGCGAGGGGGTAAAGCGCAGCCGCTCGGTGCCGCGCGGCACGGTCGGGAAATTGATCGGCTGCACGTAGATGCCGTAGCGCTCCAGCAGCATGTCCGACAGTTTCTTGGTGTGCACCGGATCGCCCACGATCACCGGCACGATATGCGTGCCGTGGTCGATGATCGGCAGGCCCAGCCCCTTCAGCCGCAGCTTCAGGATGCCGGCCTGGGTCTGGTGCCGGTCGCGCAGGTCCTGATCGTGCTTGAGATGCGCAACCGACGCGGCCGCCCCGGCGGCGACGGCCGGCGGCAGCGACGTGGTAAAGATGAAGCCCGGCGCATAAGACCTTACCGCATCGCACATTTTCTCGCTCGCGGCGATATAGCCGCCCATCACGCCGAACGCCTTGGCCAGCGTGCCGTTGATGATGTCGATCTGGTGGGTCAGCCGGTCGCGCTCGGCCACGCCGCCGCCGCGGGGTCCGTACATGCCCACCGCGTGCACCTCGTCCAGGTAGGTCAGCGCGCCGAACTCGTCCGCGATGTCGCAGACCGCCTCGATCGGGCCGAAATCGCCATCCATCGAATAGATCGATTCGAACGCGATCAGCTTCGGCGCCGCGGGATCATCCGCCGCCATCATCTCGCGCAGATGGTCCAGGTCGTTGTGCCGGAAAATCCGCTTGGACCCGCCATTGCGGCGAATGCCCTCGATCATCGAGGCGTGGTTCAACGAGTCGGAATAGATGATCAGCCCGGGAAACAGCTTCGGCAGCGTCGAAAGCGTGGCATCGTTGGCGATATAGGCCGAGGTGAACAGCAGCGCCGCTTCCTTGCCGTGCAGGTCCGCCAGCTCGGCCTCCAGCCGCTTGTGATAGACCGTCGTGCCCGAGATGTTGCGCGTGCCGCCCGACCCTGCGCCAGTGGCATCGAGCGCCTCGTGCATCGCCGCCAGGACGACAGGGTGCTGCCCCATCCCGAGATAATCGTTGCCGCACCAGACGGTGATCGGCTGCTCGACCCCGTCGGGCCGCTTCCAGGTCGCGTGCGGGTACTGGCCATTCGTCCGCTCGATATCGATGAAGGTGCGGTACCGCCCTTCCTCGTGAAGTCGGTTCAAGGCAATATCGAGCTTGGCAGTGTAATCCACGCGGATCTCCTCCTGGCAGTCTGACGAGGCGCGGCGCGGAGGCGGCCAGCTTCGCCCTTGTTGCGCCGGATATAGTTTTAAGACTTGGCGCGCAACAGGTTACAAATTGCCACGCCCCTGCCCCCGTGACAACCGCGCCCGGCCCCTCCTTTGGTCGCAGGCGCAAGGGGCCGGCGCCCCGATCCCGCTGGACAGTCCGGCGCGCGGTGGTAGGGTCCGGCCAACATTTCCTTCAGACCGGAGTTCGCGCATGTCCCTCGACGCCATCCTCACCCGTATCGACGACCAGTTGCCCGACGCGATGGACCGCCTGACGGATCTCCTGCGCATCCCCTCCATCTCCACCGACCCGGCTTTCAAGCAGCCCACCGAGGACGCCGCCGACTGGCTGGTCGCCGACCTGCAAAGCCTGGGCATCAAGGCCGAGAAGCGCCCCACCACCGGCCATCCCATGGTGGTGGGCCACGCCGACGGGCCCAAGGGCGGCACCGGCCCGCACCTGTTGTTCTATGGTCACTACGACGTCCAGCCCGTCGACCCGCTCGAGCTGTGGAAGACCGCCCCCTTCGATCCGCAGATCCAGGACACCGACGCAGGCAAGGTCATCCGCGGCCGCGGCGCCTCGGACGACAAGGGCCAGCTGATGACCTTCGTCGAGGCCTGCCGCGCTTATAGACACGTCACCGGCGAGATGCCCTGCCGCATCACCTTCTTCTTCGAGGGCGAAGAGGAATCAGGCTCGCCCTCGCTCATCCCCTTCATGAAGGAAAACGCCGAAGAGCTTCAGGCCGATCTCGCGCTGATCTGCGATACCTCGATGGTCGCCCCCGGCGTGCCCTCCATCGCCTCGCAACTGCGCGGCATGATGAAGGACGAATTCACCATCCACGGCCCCCGCATCGACCTGCATTCCGGTCACTACGGCGGCCCGGCCCTGAACCCGCTGCGGGAAATCTCGCGCCTCATCGCCTCGTTCCACGACGACACCGGGCGCGTCGCCGTCGACGGCTTCTACGACGGCGTGCAAGAGGTTCCCGCCGAGCTTCTGCGCCAATGGGAAAGCTGCGGCTTCGATGAAAAGGAATACCTGTCCTCGGTCGGCTTCACCCGGGCACATGGCGAAGAGGGCTACAGCACGCTCGTCCAGCAATGGGCGCGGCCCACACTGGAAATCAACGGTCTCTGGGGCGGCTACCAGGGTGCCGGCACCAAGACGGTGATCCCCGCCGAGGCGCATTGCAAGCTGACCTGCCGGCTGGTCGATGACATGGACCCCGACGCCCTGCGCGTGAACATCCGCAAACATGTCGAGGACCGCCTGTCACCCGACGCCCGCGTCACCTGGAACGACGATCTCGACGGCTCGCCCGCCGCGAAGATGAACATCGACCGCCCCGAATTCGAAGCCGCCCGCCAGGCGCTGTCCGATGAATGGGACCGCGAGGCGGTCTTTGTCGGCATGGGCGGCTCGATCCCCATCGCCGGCTTCTTCAAGGAAATCCTGTCGCTCGATTCCATGCTGATCGGCTTTGCCCAGGAAGACGACGCCATTCACTCGCCCAACGAGAAATACAACGTCGAAAGCTTTCACAAGGGCACCCGCAGCTGGGCGCGCGTGCTCGACCGGCTGTCGCGCTAACCCGTGCCCATCCCCGGCTTTCGCCACGCGACCGCGCAACTCAACGGCACCCGGATTGCCTACAGCATCGGCGGCTCCGGCCCGCCGCTGCTGCTCCTGCACGGTTTCCCGCAGACCCGCGCGCTCTGGGCCCACGTGGCCCCGGCGCTGGCCGAGACACACACCGTGGTCTGCCCCGACCTGCGCGGCTATGGCGACAGCGACAAACCCCGGGATGTCGCCGCCTGCAGCTTTCGCGAAATGGCCCGCGACCAACTGGCACTGATGTCCCACCTTGGCCACGACCGCTTCGCCGTCGCAGGCCATGATCGCGGCGCGCGCGTGGCGCACCGGCTCGCCCTCGACGCGCCCGACGCCGTGATTTCCTTATGCCTGATGGATATCGTCCCCACCCACACGCTCTTGACGGAATTGCGGATGGACGTGGCGCAGACCTATTACCACTGGTTCTTCCTCGCCCAGCCCGGCGCCCTGATAGAGGACATGATCGCCGCCGACCCGGACGCCTATTACCACTCCTGCCTCACCGGCTGGGGCTCCGCCGCCCTCGATGATTTCGCCCCGGATCAACTGGCCGCCTACCGCGCCAGCTGGCGCAACCGCGACACGATCCGCGGCATGTGCAACGATTACCGCGCCGCCATCGCCCATGACGTGCATGACGATGCCGCCGATCTCGACGCCCGCATCGCCTGCCCCACCCTGATCCTCTACGGTCGTGACGGTGCGATGGCCCGCCACTATGACGTGCCCGCAACCTGGGAATCGAAATGCGCCGACATGCGCTCCGGTACGGTCGAAGGCGGCCATTTCTTCATCGACACGGCGCCCGAGGCGACCATCGCGGCGCTGCGCCGGTTCTTCGACTGAATTCAGGGGAGGACGTGGCGCGGTTGACGGGGCTCGAACCCGCGACCCCCGGCGTGACAGGCCGGTACTCTAACCAACTGAGCTACAACCGCGCGAAGGTCGTAATGTATTGCAGCGGTGGCGCGGTTGACGGGGCTCGAACCCGCGACCCCCGGCGTGACAGGCCGGTACTCTAACCAACTGAGCTACAACCGCCCGCTGCAAACCCGAAGCCATGCCCCGAGCGTGAGAGGGTGTTTAGGCGGCGCGGCCCGTCCCGTCAAGCGTTCACCGCGTCAAATCGACAGGTTTTTCCACACCCGCCCCGACGCAGGTTTTCAAGCGTTTCGTGACGTTGCGTCAGTCTTCGGAAACAGTGTTTTTCTTTGGATTCAGGTGCACAGATGCCAAGCGTTGGGGCTAAATACTTTACTGGCGAAGTGTCAATCGCTATTTGACGTTACTGCAATAGACCTCTTATAAATGACTCGTGATCCGTAAAACAGGATTGGTATCTCGTGCTGGATTTCCATGATCGACTGAAGACCTACATCAAGGGCTCGTCCTACGATTACAAAGGCCTGTCTCTCGAGATCGGACAGGGCGAGCGTTATATTTCCAACCTCCTGTCCTCGAAAAGTGACCCGGGCTATTCCAGCGTCGTCAAGATCTGCTCCGCCCTCGGCATCACGCCGAACCAGATCGCCGGTCTCAACGACCAGATCACCTTGGCCGGCGGCGAGATCGACAACCGCATCGTCACGGCCCAGGCCGAACGGATCCTGACCTCGGTCACCCGCGAGGCGCATCGCAAGCTGTCGCAACGCGGCGCCCGCCCCCTTCTGGACGACGTGCTGACCTGGTGGCACCAACAGGGCGGCGTTCTGACCAACTTCGACACGCTCAGCGAACATGTCGATCTCTACCTTGCGCCGGACGAGCACTCGCGCCTGCCCGAGCCCTACAAGATCGGCCACCAGAGCCTTGCCGCGCAAAGCTTCGGCATCCAGACGGCCGAGCACCTGCGCTATCTCTTCACCACCTTCGACGACAAGCTGTGCGAAAGCGTCCGGCTGGCCCATGTCGAGGCCACGCGCGGCGAACCCAAGCTGACAATCGAGGAAATCGACGTCATGCTGCCCGGCCACAGCTTTCCGCTGCGCTTCACCTACAAGCGGCTGTTGCTGCCGGTGCGTGATGGCGAAGGCAACAAGTACGTGCTGAACTACTCACAAGCTCTCGAGTGAGCCGGCGTAATACGCCATCATGTGCGACAGGTGCTCTGACGACAGCGCCACCAGCCATTCGCTGTCGCCCCGCCCCGCGGGCGCCGGATCGGCCCATCTCGCCACGCCGGGCACCTGCACGGTAAACCCATACGTGGTTGCGAATCCCGCCATCACGTCCCGGTCCCGCATCATCGCATAGGTCCAGTCCACCGGCCATTTCGTGGCGATACAGCAATGCAGCAGCAACATCAGCTGCCGCAGGCGCTGCCGCGACCCCCGCTGCCCCGGGGCGACGAAAAGCTCTCCGATATAGGCCATGCGCCCGTGAAACCCCGGCGGCAGCGCCGTGGTGAAGTTCAGCAAGGTGTCGCCGGACGGGTGCGGGTAATGCCGGCGCATCGTCCGGCGCATGTAGTCGCCCATGTTCTCGCGTCCGACATTGTCGAACCGCGTCGCCACCGCCGCCACGAAGGTCTCGCCCTCGCGCAGCACCAGCCAGAAGCCGGATTCTTCGGTGAAATCGTTGTAATGCGCCGACAGTTTCGCGGTGACGCTGGTCTTGCCATGCTCCCGCACCAGCTGTTCCACGGCCTCGAAATCCGACACCGTCTCGATAGCGTACCCGTTGCGCGCCAGGCCCGAGACGCAGGCCCCGCCGACCTTGATCAGGTCCAGTGAATTCTGCATGTGCTCCTGCTTCCCCTGCATCGAGCCTTGCCGTGGCAACCGTCGGCACACCGGCATCCGCAAACATGGTTAACAGCGTGGAATGCAGGTTGGAATGACTCCGATCCTCAAAAACGGAATGTTTCTCCAAGCGAAACAACACCCGGCACGTGTTTCGCCATCGGAAAACGCGCGTCTGCCGGCCTGTTTCTACTAGGGGGAATGGTGGGCGGTGAGGGACTCGAACCCCCGGCATCTTCGGTGTAAACGAAGCGCTCTACCAACTGAGCTAACCGCCCCTCGTTGCGCTCCTCTAGCAACACCGCAATGGCCTTGCAAGATGCTTCGCACCCGACCGCCCCGCCGACTGCGCGGTCGAACTTTCCCGCAACAGGCCGGTCGAAAATGAACACGCGCCTGCCGAAATCTGTTCAGAACGCCTGTGCCCGTGCCTAAGGTCGTCGGCAACGAAGAAAAAGACTGCGCACGAGCATGGCCCTCACTCTTCTTGCATTCGCACTCACGGCGGCGCTCTTTCTGGTGCTGGCCCTCCTGCCCCATGGCCGGCCCGCCCTGCTGGCCGCCCTGGCGGTGGCGGCAGTCCTCATCATCCTGTGGGGCGCGCATTATCTCGACGTCCTGGGGCTGGGCACGCACGGTCAGGGCAATGCCCGGATCATCGCACTCTTCATGCTCCTCGGCCTCACCCTCGCCTGGTTCATGGCGACGTCGCTCCAGATCCTGCGCCAGCGCGTCCCGCCGCACTGGCCAGGCTGGAGCTGGCCCGCCGTGGTCGTCGTGACCCTGCTGGTCATCGGCTACGGGGTCTGGCGGATGCTGACGGTCTAGGGTGGGAAATGGTGGGCGATAGAAGATTCGAACTTCTGACATCTTCGATGTGAACGAAGCGCTCTACCACTGAGCTAATCGCCCGCCGGAGCCGCTGTTTAGCGCCCCTTCGAGATCGGTGCAATAGCAAAGCCGCATGATCCTCGCATGGAATTTCACCCTGCAGGCGGACCCGGGCGGCCTTAGCCGTTGCCGCTGGTGTCGTCGTCCTTCGATTGCCGGATCTTCGCCACGGTGACCCGCGCGTTGCCGACCTCTTTCTGGCGGTTGATCTTCACCTTGCCCAGCGGCTTGAGGTTCAGCTCGCGCCCTTCGGCCAACGCCTCGCCCAGCACTTCCAGCATGGCCTCGACCACCGGCTTCACCTTGTTCTTGTTCAGGTCGGCGCGGTCCGCCACCAGCTGAAGCAGCTCCTGCTTCTTGAGTTCGGTCGAAACGATCTCCGCCGCGGTCGTCTCCGTGACCACGTCCAGATCCGCCTTGGCCGGGGCGGCGGGCGCCGTGGCCGCGGACTTGGATTTCGGGCTTGTCGTACTGCGCGATGCCATTCTGGGCCTCTGTTATTTGCACTTTTGACACACGATACCGGATTTGGAACGGAATACCACCGCCGAGTTGACGTGCCGGCAACCGGGCCGCATAAATTGTCGCCAATTATCACTGGGGATCACACAATGAAGAAAATTATTGTCGCCGCCGCTGTCGCCTCGCTGCTTTTCATCGAACCCGGCCTTGCCGGAGGCCTGGCAGACCCCGTGCTCGATCAGCAGGTTGTCGCGGATGCCGCCGTCGAGGATTCCACGGCCAAGGTCGATCTTCTGATGCTGACCCTGCTTTACATCTTCTTCCTCGCGAGTGCCGGCGGCGCGTTCTAAAGCGCGTCTCGCCGTCCTGCCGCGCCGCTTCGGCCGCCGATCCGTTTCCCGCAAACGAAAAAGGCGCCCGACCGGGGCGCCTTTCTCTTTTCTCTGTACGGTTGGGCCGGCCTAGTGGGTCACGGCCCCTGCCCCGTCATCCCGCGACTTTCGCGCGGCCTCGGCGGCAGCCGCCTCCTCGGCGGCTTCGTCCCACTCGACCGGCTCGGGCGCCTTGACCAGCGCCAGCCGCAGCACATCGCTGACATGCTCGACCGGGATGATCTCCAGCCCCTCCTTCACGTTGTCGGGGATTTCGGTCAGGTCCTTCTCGTTTTCCTGCGGGATCAGAACCGTCTTGATCCCACCGCGCAGGGCCGCCAGCAGCTTCTCCTTCAGACCGCCGATGGCCAGCGCATTGCCGCGCAGCGTGACCTCGCCGGTCATGGCGATGTCCTTGCGCACCGGGATCCCGGTCAGCACCGACACGATCGACGTCACCATCGCCAGGCCCGCGCTGGGGCCATCCTTGGGCGTGGCGCCCTCGGGCACGTGCACGTGGATGTCCCAGTTCTCGAACCGCGGCGGTTTCACCCCGATCTGCGGGCTGATCGACCGGACATAGCTTGACGCCGCGTCGATCGATTCCTTCATCACGTCGCCCAGCTTGCCGGTGGTCTTCATCCGGCCCTTGCCCGGCAGGCGCAGCGCCTCGATGTTCAGAAGCTCGCCGCCCACCGAAGTATAGGCCAGCCCGGTGACGACACCCACCTGGTCCTTCTCCTCGGCAAGCCCATAGCGGAACTTCTTCACGCCCAGGAACTCGTCGATATTGTCGCCGGTCACGTCGACACGCTCGGCCTCTTTCTTGATGATCTTGGTCAGCGCCTTGCGGCAGACCTTGCTGATCTCGCGTTCGAGGTTCCGCACGCCTGCCTCGCGGGTGTAATGCCGGATGATCGCCGTCAGCGCACTGTCATCCAGGCTGAACTCCTTCTGCTTCAGACCGTGGTTCTTGATCTGCTTGGCCAGAAGGTGCTGCTTGGCGATCTCGCGCTTTTCGTCCTCGGTGTAGCCGGCCAGCGGAATGATCTCCATCCGGTCCAAGAGCGGCCCCGGCATGTTGTAGGAGTTCGCCGTCGTCAGGAACATCACGTTCGACAGATCGTACTCGACCTCAAGGTAGTGGTCCACGAAGGTGCCGTTCTGCTCGGGGTCCAGCACCTCCAGCATGGCCGACGCGGGGTCGCCCCGGAAATCCTGGCCCATCTTGTCGATCTCGTCGAGCAGGATCAGCGGGTTGGTCGTCTTCGCCTTCTTCAGCGACTGGATGATCTTGCCCGGCATCGAGCCAATGTATGTCCGGCGGTGACCGCGGATCTCGGACTCGTCGCGAACGCCACCCAGGCTGATGCGGATGAACTCGCGCCCCGTCGCCTTGGCGACGGATTTGCCAAGGCTGGTCTTGCCCACGCCCGGCGGGCCGACAAGGCACATGATCGGGCCCTTCAGCTTTTTCGAGCGTTGCTGCACCGCCAGGTACTCGACGATGCGTTCCTTGACCTTCTCAAGGCCGTAGTGATCCTTGTCGAGGATATCCTGCGCCCGGCCCAGGTCCTTCTTCACGCGGGATTTGGTGCCCCACGGAATCGACAGCATCCAGTCCAGGTAGTTGCGCACGACCGTCGCCTCGGCGCTCATGGGGCTCATGTTCTTAAGCTTCTTCAGCTCGCCCTCGGCCTTCTCGCGCGCTTCCTTCGACAGCTTGGTGTTCTCGATGCGCTCTTCCAGCTCGGCAATCTCGCCTTCGCCGTCCTCGCCATCGCCCAGCTCCTTCTGAATGGCCTTCATCTGCTCATTCAGGTAATACTCGCGCTGCGTGCGCTCCATCTGGGACTTGACGCGCGTCTTGATCTTCTTCTCGACCTGCAACACGCTCATCTCGCCCTGCATCAGGCCATAGACCTTCTCCAGACGCTCGCTGACGCTCAGCGTCTCCAGCAGTTCCTGCTTCTGCGCCACCTCGATGCCCAGGTGCCCCGACACAAGGTCGGCCAGCTTGGCGGCGTCGTCGGCCTCGGTCACGGCGGCCAGCGCCTCTTCGGGGATGTTCTTCTTGACCTTGGCATAGCGCGCGAACTCGTCCGACACGGTGCGCAGCAGCGCCTCGATCGTCGCGGCGTCGCCCGGCATCTCGGCCAGGTACTCGGCGCGCGCCTCGAAGAAATTCTCGTTCTCCAGGTACTCGGTGATCTGCACCCGCGCGACGCCCTCGACCAGCACCTTCACGGTGCCGTCGGGCAGCTTCAGCAGTTGCAGC
The DNA here is from genome assembly GCF_019802205.1 of Roseovarius atlanticus. Lineage (GTDB taxonomy): Bacteria > Pseudomonadota > Alphaproteobacteria > Rhodobacterales > Rhodobacteraceae > Roseovarius > Roseovarius atlanticus_A. The sequence goes on along the minus strand of NZ_JAHVHQ010000003.1, from coordinate 1,023,180 downwards.
ACGTTGGCCAGCACGCCGGCCGTGTAGATGCCGTCCGAATTTGGGTCGTCCTCGCCCGGGTCGATCTGGCTCGACAGCAGGATCTGCTTGTCGTCCTGCATCACCTCTTCCAGCGCCCGGACCGATTTCTCGCGTCCCACGAAAAGCGGCACGATCATGTGCGGGAACACCACGATATCGCGCAGCGGCAGCACGGGGTAAGAGGCGTTAAGGGGATCTTGCATGCTCGGTATCCTGTATTGGCAAGAAGGCTCCGGTCCCGACATGGCGGCAACCACCGGCCTTCTCCGTTTCGATAGGCTTAATCTGGGCGCTCTCGGACCAGTTTCAACCTCGGCCCACACGGGGCTGGTGCCAGCATGACTCGCGGCGCAGACAGGCACAAGCACCAAATATACGCGTTCTTAACAGTGATTGCACATTATCGCGCAGGCGCGGCCCATGCGTGGACGCGCGCCGTGGCGCGGCGCTGGCGCGGCACGATCAGGCCAGCAGCACCGCGGCCAGAACCGCCATAGAGGCCCAGGTGAAGGTGAATACCGCATATGTCATCTGATCGCTCCCAGCCTGTCACGGTGTCGTGATGCCTCTGGGTCGCGCTCTGCCGGCAAAGCGTTCAAAAAAATGTATCGGCCCGGTGCGTGGTGCCGGTCTGAAATTTTGGGCTCGGAGGGTCCGACGCGTGCCCGAACTAGGCGAGCAACACGGCCGCGAACAGCGCGACGGACATCCAGCTAAAGGCAAAGGCAGCATAAGTCATTGTAATAGTACTCATTTCCCCAGTAATGACATCAGGATAAGCGGAAAACCGCCCACCACCTAGAGAAATCGGATCACGTTTTGGAAACAGTTTGGAGCCAAAAGCCGGAGGATCGGCCAAGCCGTTGCGAACGCTGTCAAATCGGCGTGATATCCCCTTCGGCCCGCCCGGCATGAAACTCGGCTTCCCATGCGTCGAACCGGCCCGCGGCGATGGCCTCACGCATGCCTGCCATGATCTCCTGGTAGTAATGCAGGTTGTGCCAGGTCAGCAGCATCGAGCTGATGATCTCCTGGCTGCGGAACACGTGGTGCAGGTAGGCCCGTGAATAGGTCCGGCACGCCGGACAGGTGCAGGCCTCGTCCAAGGGGCGCGGGTCGTCCTGGTGCCGCGCGTTCTTGATGTTCAGCACGCCGCGCCGGGTGAACACCTGCCCCGTCCGCCCCGACCGCGACGGCAGCACGCAATCCATCATGTCGACGCCGCGTTTGACCGCACCCACAATGTCGTCGGGTTTGCCCACCCCCATCAGGTAGCGCGGCTTGTCGTCGGGCAGGTACCCGGTGGCATAGTCCAGCACGCCGAACATCGCGTCCTGCCCCTCGCCCACGGCCAGGCCGCCCACCGCGTAACCGTCGAACCCGATCTCCACCAGCGCCTTGGCGCTTTCCTCGCGCAGCTCCTGCGTCACGCCGCCCTGCATGATCCCAAAGAGCGCATGGCCGGGCCGGTCGCCGAAGGCATCCTTCGACCGCGCCGCCCACCGCATCGACAGGCGCATCGCCCGCGCCACCTCGTCGTCGCTCGCCGGCAGCGCGGGGCATTCGTCGAAACACATCACGATGTCGCTGCCCAGCAGGCGCTGGATCTCCATCGACCGCTCGGGCGTCAGTTCGTGTTTCGACCCGTCGATATGGCTCTTGAACGTCACCCCCTGCTCGCTCAGCCTGCGCAGCCCGGCAAGGCTCATCACCTGGAACCCGCCACTGTCGGTCAGAATTGGCCGTTCCCAGTTCATGAACCGATGCAACCCGCCCAGGGCGTCGATCCGCTCCGCCGTGGGGCGCAGCATCAGGTGATAGGTGTTGCCCAAGAGGATATCCGCCCCGGTCTCGCGCACGCTTTCCGGCATCATCGCCTTGACCGTGGCGGCGGTGCCCACCGGCATGAAGGCCGGCGTGCGGATCTCGCCGCGCGGCGTGCGGATCACCCCCGTCCGCGCCTGCCCGTCCGTTGCGCCCAGCTCGAAAGCGAACCCGTTCGTCATGTCATCACCCTCTGACCTCACCGCGCCCTCCATAACGCCTTTGGCGAAAGCTTCAATCACTCCGGTTTTCGACCCCGGACCGGGCCGCGCGGAAGAAAATGAACCAAACCGGCACGGACCGGGTTATGCTGGCACGAAAACGACGGGACACGTGACCAGACCTATGCATATTTTCGCCGCCTTGCTGCGCAGCCTCCTGGCGGCGCTCTTCGTCCTCGTGTCCGGCGCGGTCGCGTCACTCGCGCAGGAGCCTTATTTCGAGATCGACCTGCTGAATCCCGGCCTGCCCCAGCCGCCCGCATCCCTCGACCGCGACACGCCCCGCTCGACCGTGGAATCCCTCCTCGCCTACTTCGACAAGGAAGAGTACGGCGCCGCGGCCCACCTGCTGGACCTGGGCGATCTGCCGCTCGAGATGCAGGCCAACCGCGGCGCCGATCTCGCGCGGCAGCTGAAGATGATCATCGACCGGCAGGTCCTGATCCCCTGGACCGACCTGTCGGACCGTCCCGACGGCTGGCTCGACGGGGCCGAGGAAGACCCTGACGCCGGGCGCGTGCGCCGCTCGATCCTGCTCAACATGCTGGAGCTGGACAAACGGCCCGTGCCCCTGCGCCTCAACCGCGTGAAGCCCGCGAACGGCGATGCGGTCTGGCTCATCTCGCGGCAGAGCGTGCGCGACATCCCCGCGCTTTACGAGCGCTTCAGGCCGACCGAGCTTGAAATGGCGATGCCCTCCTGGGCGCGCGAACGCGGCCCGTTCGGGATGTATATCTGGGAATGGCTGGCACTGCCCGTCATCACCGTCGTCGCGTTCCTGCTGGGCTACATCGCCTATCGCCTCGTCGGCTGGCTGGGCCAGTTCTCCAGCCGCCGGATCGTGCAGGCCTGCGTCCGCGCCTTCCGCCTGCCCGCCACCATCATGGTGATTTCCGCCGTCATCGGCTTCACCACCAACCGCCTGCTGGTGGTCACCGGCCCGATCAGCGTCGTCGTCGGGCCCCTGGTCCTTCTGGGCTATGTCATCGGCTTCGCGCTTGCCGCCGTGCGCGTCGCCGACGAGATCTTCGACCGCGTCAGCCTCAACAGCCCCGAGGAACTCGCCAACCCGGGCAACGCGCATTATCGCAACATGGCCACCATGCTGTCGGGCTTTCGCAAGTTCGTCATCATCCTCGCCGTGATCGCCGGCGCCGCCACGCTGCTCAGCTCGGTGCAGGTCTTCAACTCCCTGGGCTACACCCTGCTGGCCGGGGCCGGTGCGGTCACCATCGTCCTGGGCTTCGCCGCCCGCGAGGTGCTGGGGAACCTCCTGGCCGCCGTGCAGATCGCGCTCAACCGCTCGGCCCGGATCGGCGACCAGATCATCTTCGAGGACCGCTTCTGCACCGTCGAGCGCATCCATTTCACCTATGTCCAGCTGGCGATCTGGACCGGCAACCGCTTCATCGTGCCGGTCAGCCACTTCGTCAAGCATCCCTTCGAGAACCTCTCCGCCGGCGACCGCGAGATGACCCGGCCGATCCGGCTGACCTTCGCCCAGACCGCCGATGTATCCGCCCTGCGCACGGCGTTCTTCCAGATCATGGACGAGATCGACGACGGCACGCTGGGCTCCAGGGACGACGCCGGCGTCTGGGTCGAGGATCAGGACATCTTCGGCAAGAAGGTCCTCTTCGCCCTGCCCACCCCCGACCAGTCCACCTTCTGGGATCTCGAAACCGCCTGCCGCGAACGCCTGCTGACCCGCGCCGCCGAGCTTGAAAAGGAAACCGGCAAGCCCTTCCTGCCGCAGGGCCCGGTGCAGGATTATCCCGGCGGCTGACCCCGCGCGCCCGACGGATCGAAGCCTTGCATTGGCGCGCGCGCTGGCCCTATTAAGCCGGGACCTTTCCAACGGGGATCCCGATGACCGAAGACCAGATTATCGACCTGCTCTCTTCCAACCTGTCCTACATCCTGCTCGCCCTGCTGCTGTTCCTCGTGATCTTCAAGGGCGTGAAGATCGTGCCGCAATCCGAACAGCACGTGGTCGAACGCTTCGGCCGCCTGCGCTCGGTGCTGGGGCCGGGGATCAACTTCATCGTGCCCTTCCTCGACAAGATCCGGCACCGCGTCTCGATCCTCGAACGCCAGCTGCCCAATGCCAGCCAGGACGCCATCACCCGCGACAACGTGCTGGTCGAGGTGGAAACCTCGGTCTTCTACCGCATCACCAACCCCGAAAAGACCGTCTACCGCATACGCGACGTCGACGCCGCCATCGCCACCACTGTCGCCGGGATCGTCCGGGCCGAGATCGGCAAGATGGATCTCGACGACGTGCAGGCCAACCGCTCGCAACTGATCGACACGATCAAGCAGCATGTCGAGGACGCCGTCGACAACTGGGGGATCGAGGTCACCCGCGCCGAGATCCTCGACGTCAACCTCGACCAGGCCACGCGCGAGGCGATGCTGCAGCAGCTCAACGCCGAACGCGCCCGCCGCGCCCAGGTGACCGAGGCCGAGGGCAAGAAACGCGCCGTCGAACTGGCCGCCGACGCCGATCTCTACGCCGCCGAGAAAACCGCCGAGGCCCGCCGCATCCAGGCCGACGCCGAGGCCTATGCCACCGGCGTCGTGGCCCGCGCCATCGCCGATAACGGGCTCGAGGCCGCGCAATACCAGGTCGCCCTGAAACAGGTCGAGGCGCTCAACGCCCTGGGCCAGGGGCCGTCGTCGCAGACCGTGATCGTGCCCGCCCACGCGGTCGAGGCCTTCGCCAACGCCTTCACCATGCTGAAGGGCAAGCCATGATCGACCTGCTGTCGCACTGGTGGGTCTGGCTCTGCGCCGCGCTGGCCATCGCCATCCTCGAACTGCTGATGCCGGGCTACATCTTCCTCGGTATCGCCGTCGGCGCCGCGGTCATGGCCCTGCTGGTGGCCCTGCTCGGGCCGTTCGCGGCCCCCACTCTCGTCGCCCTCTTCGCCGGTGTCTCACTGGTGGCGTGGCTGGCACTGCGCCGCCTCTTTCGTGCGCCCGACGACCAGACCCGCTACTTCGACGAGGACATCAACAAGTAGCGTCACGCGCCGCGCCCGTGCCCGTCATCCTACCGTAACCTTGTGCCGACATGGATTACGTGGTGAAACTTGCAGTTCCACCGTCGACCGATCCACAATCAAAAGGCCACCCCATGACAGCATCCGCCGACAGCCCCGAGATCCTGAACTTTGGCTGGGAAGAATGGATTTCCCTGCCCGGACTGGGCGTTCCGGCGTTGCGGGCCAAGGTCGACACCGGCGCGCGCACCTCGGCACTCCACGCCTTCGACATCGAAACCTTCGGGCCGTCCTCTAAACCCAAGGTCCGGTTCACCGTCCACCCGATCCCGGGCCGCGACGACCTGGTGATCCCCTGCTCGGCCCCCATCGTGGACCGGCGCGAGGTGGCGTCCTCGAACGGCGAGAAGGAACTGCGCTACGTCATCGAAAGCAAGCTCGAGGTCTCGGGCCAGTCCTGGCCGATCGAGATCACGCTCACCAACCGCTCCACCATGAACAGCCGGATGCTCCTGGGCCGCACCGCGCTCAAGGACCACATCTCGATCGTCGCCACCGACCGCTTCCTTCAGCCAGAGCTCAACTACGACGTCTACCACACCAAGAAGATGCGCGAGGCCCAGCCCAACCGCTCCTTGCGCATCGCGGTGCTCTCGCGCGAAGACAACTACTCCACCCGCCGGCTCGTCGAGGAAGGCGAAAAGCGCGGCCACTCCGTCGAGGTCATCAACACCACCCGCTGCTACATGGCGATCAACACGCTGGCCCCCGAGGTGCATTACGACGGCAAGCGACTGCCCCGCTACGATGCCGTGATCCCGCGCATCGGCGCCTCGATCACCTCCTACGGTGCCGCCGTGGTGCGCCAGTTCGAAACCATCGGCACCTACTGCGTGAACCCCTCCGCCGGCATCTCCTCCAGCCGCGACAAGCTCTACGCGCATCAGCTCATGGCCCGCGCCAAGGTCGGGATGCCCAACACCGCCTTCGCCGCCTCGCCGCAGGACACCGGCAACCTCATCGGCCTCGTCGGCACCGCGCCGCTGATCGTCAAGCTGCTGGAATCGACCCAGGGCAAGGGCGTCGTGCTGGCCGAAACCAAGAAGGCCGCCGAGAGCGTGATCGACGCCTTCCGCGGCCTCAAGGCCAACTTCCTCGTGCAGGATTTCGTCAAGGAGGCCGCGGGCGAGGACATCCGCTGTCTCGTGATCGGCGGCAAGGTCGTGGCCTCGATGAAACGCACCGGGGCCGAGGGCGATTTCCGCTCCAACCTGCACCGCGGCGGCTCTGCCAAATCCGTGCGCATCACCAAGACCGAGCGCGAGACGGCCCTGCGCGCCGCCCGCGCCTTCGGCCTGGGGCTCGCCGGCGTCGACCTTCTGCGCGCCGAGGCCGGACCCAAGGTGCTCGAAGTCAACTCCTCGCCCGGCATGGAGGGGATCGAGAATTCGACCGGCAAGAACATCGTCGGGATGCTCTACGACGATATCGAGGCCCGCGTGCGCCCCGAACCCGTGCGGCGGCGACGCACCAGCAAGTGACCCCGCGGAACGCAACGTCACCCGGCGCGCGTTAACCCTTTCGCGCCGCGCGGTGCTGCGCCGCGGCGGTGCACGCCCGGTGCACGCGGGGTGCACGCATGTCACCCCCGCCCGATCCGGCCGAAATCGGGGCGTTAATCCACCGCCCCCCCTCTGGACGCGGCGCTCTCATATCCTTATATATTCAGTCGGATAACGGCACAGGACGTGACATGACCCAACAGCCAGAACCCCTCGAAGGCGCGCCGCTGATTGCGCCCTCCAGCACGGATCACCCGCTTTACGACCAGGTCGTCGAAGCGTGCCGCTCGGTCTATGACCCTGAAATCCCTGTGAATATCTATGACCTCGGCCTGATCTACACGATCGACATCACCCCCCAGAACGAGGTCAGCGTCATCATGACCCTGACCGCGCCGGGCTGCCCCGTCGCCGGCGAAATGCCCGGCTGGGTCGCCGAGGCGATCGAGCCGTTAGCCGGTGTTAAACAGGTTGATGTTGATCTGACCTGGGAGCCGCCCTGGGGCATGGACATGATGAGCGACGAGGCAAGGCTCGAACTCGGGTTCATGTAAGGCAAGCAAAAAAGCTTGCATTCCGCAAAAGCAAGTAATATTACTTGCATATGATCTGGACCGTCTTCACCGGCGATATCGTCGACTCCTCCGCCCTTTCGGCGGACCGCCTGGACGATGTCATGGCCTGCCTCGACCGGCTGTCAGATGACATTTCCGCCTGGGGCCAAGGCACCACGGTTGCCTTCGGACGGCGCGGCGGAGACGGCTGGCAACTGGCGGTCAATGCGGCTGAATACACCCTCAGATCAACGCTTTACCTGCAATCCAGCCTGATGGCGCTGGATCCTGCAGTGCAAACACGCATCGCCGTGGCGACCGGCGAAGGCACCCTCTCCGACGGACCTGACGCCAACCCCAACAGCGCCCACGGCCCCGCGTTCAGCGCTTCGGGCCGCCTGCTGGAAACGCTCTCGGGCAACACCCTCCTGGCCCACGCCGCCGGTGGCCCGCTCGACGCCACCTTCCGGCTTGCCGACCATATCGCGCAGGGCTGGACCCAGGCCCAGGCCCGCGCCGTGGCCGCGATGCTGCCCCCCGGAACCGGGCCGCGCCGCGTCGCCGCCGACCGCCTCGGCATCTCCCGCCAGGCCATTGACCAGGCCCTGCACGCGGCCGGCTACCCGGCCCTGCACGATGCCCTGACACTGCTGGAGACGTCGGAATGATCGAAACCCTGACCGCCCTCCTCTTCGCTCATGTCCTGGCCGATTTCGTCCTGCAAACCGACTGGATCCACCGCCACAAGCGCCATTTCGGCGTCATGCTTCTGCACGGAGCGCTGGTTCTGGTGGCCTCCATGGCCGCGCTGGGCCACGTGGACGCGTTGCCGGTCCTGGCGCTCGCCGTCCTGCACCTCGCCATCGACTGCGCCAAAACCTACGGCAATTTCAAGGGCCTGACGGCGTTTCTCGCCGATCAGGCCCTGCACCTTCTGGTGATTGTCGCCGTCGCGTTCCACGCCCCCACGCTCTGGGCCACCGGCGCCTGGGCCGACATGCCCACCCTGTTGCCGCTGATGGCGCTTCTCTCCGGCCTGATCGCGACCCTGGTCGCCGGACAATACGCCGTGGGCCTCTTGATGCGCTCGCATGGCACGCTGATCCAGCAACGCGGCCTGCGCAATGGCGGCCGCCAGATCGGGCTGATCGAGCGCGGGCTGATCTTCTTTTTCGTCATGGCAAATCAACCGCTTGCCGTGGGCTTTTTGATCACGGCCAAGTCCATCCTGCGCTTCGGCACCGCCGCGCGGGATCAGAAAACGGCCGAATACGTGATCATCGGCACGCTGGCCTCCTTTGCATGGGCGTTCCTGGTGGCCGAGGCCACCCGCGCCTTGATGGAATTGCTGCCGCCGCTTGAGATTGCCGGGTGGCTTGCTTAGATTGAGGGCAACGCAGCGAGAAAGGCAGCACCATGTTCGGAATTCCAGGCAAGCAGGCGGTCACCATGACCCCCAAAGCGGCGTCGATGATTGCCCGCCTGATGGACAAGGACGGCCACCAGGGCCTGCGCATCGGCGTCAAGAAAGGCGGCTGCGCGGGCATGGAATACACCATGGACTACGTGACCGAGGTCGACCCCAACGACGAGGTGGTCGAGCAGGACGGCGCCCGCGTCATGATCGCGCCCATGGCGCAGATGTTCCTGTTCGGGACCGAGATCGACTACCAGACCTCGCTTCTGGAATCGGGCTTCGTCTTCAACAATCCCAACGTCACCGAGGCATGCGGCTGCGGCGAGTCGATCAAGTTCGAAGGCATGTAGCCGTTGCCCCGCCCGGCCCGAGCCGCTACCACTCCGGTCAATTAACCCGGAGGTAAGGAATGGCGCGTAAGCTGGCGGCTGGTAACTGGAAGATGAACGGCACGCGCGGTGCCTTGCAGGAATTGTCCGCTCTCGCACAGGCGCATCCAAATCCGTCCGTGGACATTCTTATCTGTCCACCCGCCACGCTGATACATCCGGCTGCGGCGCTTATGGCGGACGCGTCCGTTCAGATCGGCGGACAGGATTGTCACGCGCAGGTCAGTGGCGCCCATACCGGCGATGTCTCTGCCCAGATGCTGGCCGACGCCGGCGCGACCAGCGTCATTCTCGGCCATTCCGAACGGCGCGTAGACCACGGCGAAAGCAGTGACGCCGTCAACGCCAAGATCCGCGCGGCCCACGCCGCCGGGCTGGTCGCCATCGTCTGCGTGGGCGAGTCGCTGGCGCAGCGCGAGGCGGCCAGCACGCTCGAAATCATCGGCGGCCAGCTCGCCACGTCCCTGCCCGATGGCTGCACCGCGGCCAATACGGTGATCGCCTACGAGCCGATCTGGGCCATCGGCACCGGCAGGATTCCCACCACCGACCAGATCGACGAGGTTCATGATTTCATCCGCGCCGACATGATCCGCCGCTTCGGCGCAGAGGACGGCGGTGCGATCCCCCTGCTCTACGGCGGATCGGTGAAGCCCGACAACGCCGCCGAGATTTTCGCCACCGACAATGTGGACGGCGCCCTCGTCGGCGGCGCAAGCCTGAATGCCGCTGATTTCTCGCCCATTATCAAGGCGTTGGAGCAATCGACCTGATCGTCTAGACCGGCAACATCGTCGTCGACTTGATCTCTTCCATCGACAACAGCGCCGTCACGTTGTGCACTTTCACCTCTGAAATCAGCGCCTGGTAGAAGGTGTCGTAGGCCCGCGCGTTGCTGACCACGACCTTCAGGATATAGTCGATATCACCCGCCAGCCGGTGCGCCTCCATCACCTCGGGCCGGGTTCTCAGCGCATTCAGAAACCTGTCCTGCCATTCCTTGTCGTGCTCGGACGTGCGGATCAGGACGAAGAAACAGGCCTCCAGTCCCAGGGCTTCGGGATCCAGCAAAAAGGTCTGCTGGCGGATCACCCCGCCTTCCCGCATCTTGCGAATCCGGTTCCACACCGGCGTCTTTGAACTGCCCACGGATTTGGCGATATCGTCCAGCGACTGCCCCCCGTCCTTTTGCAGTTCCAAGAGGATTTTCCGATCCAGTTCGTCAAGGCGAACACTCATTCCACAATTTCCCTTTTCCCGGAACACGCCCTGTCCGCTGAAAGCATTTTGGAACGCATGTCCTTATTCGCGCCGACCAGTGGCGCAATACCGGGAATATTTTCTATATTTAGAGGCAAGTCAATCGCAGCCGGAGGCCAGCCCCCGTGAAACATTTTCCCATCTTCGTCGCGCTCGAGGGCCGTCGCGTCGTGCTGTCCGGAGGCGGCGACGCGGCCCTGGCCAAGCTGCGCCTGCTGCTGAAGACCGAAGCGCAGCTGACGGTGTTCGCCCCGTCTCCCGCGCAAGAGATCGAAGACTGGCACGCCGCCGGCAAGCTGCGCCTCGTGCGTCGCGCGATGGAGCCGGGCGACACGACCTGCGCGGTGCTGTTCTACGCCGCGGACGAGGACGAGGCCGAGGATGCCCGCACCTCCGCCATCGCCCGCGCCGAGGGCGCGCTGGTGAATATCGTCGACAACCTGCAGGACAGCGCCTTCATCACGCCCGCGATCGTGGATCGTGACCCGGTGACCGTCGCCATCGGCACCGAGGGCGCGGCCCCGGTTCTGGCACGTGCGATCAAGGCCGATCTGGAAGAGCGCCTGCCCGCCACGCTGGGCACCCTCGCGCGGATCGGCAAGGCGTTCCGCAAGGCGGTCGAGGTTCTGCCCATGGGCCGCAAACGCCGCGACTTCTGGTCGGAGTACTACTTCGGCACCGGCCCGCGTGCGATGGATGAAGGCGGCGAAGACGCCGTCAACAAAGCCCTGCCCGCCCTCCTGGACACACATGTGAAGGCTGAAGAGCGCCAGGGTCACGTGGCCTTCGTCGGCGCCGGCCCCGGTGATCCGGAACTGCTGACGCTCAAGGCCCGCAAGGCGCTCGACGCCGCCGACGTGGTGATCCACGACCGGCTTGTCACGCCCGAAATCCTTGAACTTGCCCGCCGCGAAGCAACGCTGATCGACGCCGGCAAGACCGGCTTTGGCCCTTCGATGTCGCAGGAAGAGATCAACGCGCTGATCGTCGAACACGCCGCCACCGGCGCGCAGGTGGTGCGCCTGAAAGGTGGCGATCCGACCGTCTTCGGCCGCCTCGACGAAGAAATCGACGCGGTCGATGCCGCCGGGATCGGCTGGCACATCGTGCCCGGGATCACCGCCGCCTCCGCCGGTGTGGCCGCCATCGGCCAAAGCCTGACCAAGCGCCAGCGCAACGCCGCGGTGCGTTTCGTCACCGGCCATGACATGAAAGGCTATGCCGAGCAGGACTGGGCCACGCTGGCCCAACCCGGCGAGGTGGCCGCGATCTACATGGGCAAGAAATCCAGCCGCTTTGTCCAGGGCCGCCTGCTGATGCACGGCGCCGACCGCGCCACACCTGTGAGCATCGTCGAGAACGCCTCGCGCCCGGAACAGCGCATCGTCGCCACCACCGTGGCCCGCATGGCGCAGGACCTGGACGCCGCCGATCTCGACGGCCCCGCCCTCACCTTCATCGGCCTGGCGCCGCGTGCCGCCGAGGCAAGTCTTTCCCTCTCGACCCAGGAGTTCGCCTGATGCCCAGAGAATTCACGCCCAAGGTCGTCACCGCCAATGCGCTGCTCGAAGGCGACGTCGTTTACCAGACCGCCGATGACCGCTGGACACGGCACCTGTCCGAGGCCGAGCTGATCAGCGACGAAGCCCTCGCCAATCTGCGGCTGGCGCAGGCCGAGGGTCAGCCGGAGCTGGTCGTCGGCGCTTATCTGGCCGATGCCAAGCCCTCTGACAACGGCCCCCAACCGACGCATTTCCGCGAGGAATTCCGCCGGACCGGGCCGTCCAACTACCACCATGGCAAGCAAGCCGAGGTAAACTGATGTATTCCTATTCCGAATTCGACGCGGCCTTCGTGGCCGAGCGCAACCGCCAGTTCCGGGCCCAGGTCGAGCGCCGCATCGCCGGCAACCTCACCGAGGACGAGTTCAAGCCGCTGCGCCTGATGAATGGCCTCTACCTGCAATTGCACGCCTACATGCTGCGCGTGGCCATCCCCTATGGCACGATCAACTCGCGCCAGATGCGCCAGCTGGCCCATATCGCCGAGACCTGGGACAAGGGCTATGGCCATTTCACCACGCGCCAGAACATCCAGTTCAACTGGCCGGAACTGCGCGACGTGCCCGAGATTCTCGACGCCCTGGCCGATGTCGAGATGCACGCCATCCAGACCTCCGGGAACACCATCCGCAACGTGACCGCCGACCATTTCGCCGGCGCCGCCGAGGACGAGATCGCCGATCCGCGCCCGGTGGCGGAACTCTTGCGGCAGTGGTCCACTGACCATCCCGAATTCCAGTTCCTGCCGCGCAAATTCAAGATCGCCGTGACCGGCAGCCCGAACGACCGTGCGGTTATCAAGGCGCATGATATCGGCATCCAGATCGTCGAGCGTGACGGCGAGATCGGCTACCGCGTTCTCGTCGGCGGCGGCCTCGGCCGGACGCCGATGATCGGCAAGGTGCTGTCCGATTTCGTCAGCCAGGAAGACCTGCTGCCCTATATCGAGGCCACGGTCAGCGTCTGGAACCTGCTGGGCCGGCGCGACAACAAGTACAAGTCGCGCATCAAGATCACCGTGCACGAGCACGGCATCGACGACATCCGCGCTCGGGTGGAAGAGCGGTTCGAGCTCATTCGCCCCACGTTCAGCGGCATCGACGTGGCGCTTTTCGACGAGATCAAGGCAGCCTTTGCCCCGCCCGTCTTCCGGCAGGACGGCACCGAGGTGTTCGAGACCACGTACAAGACCGACCCGATCTTCCGGTCCTGGGCGGACACGAACCTCGTCGCACACAAGGCGCCGGGATATTCAATCGTCCAGATCAGCCTCAAGGCCCATGGCGCCACGCCCGGTGACGCCACGGCGGACCAGATGCGGGTGATGGCCGACCTTGCAGAGTTCTACGGCCATGACGAGTTGCGCATCAGCCACGAGCAGAACGTGATCCTGCCGCATGTGCACAAGTCCAACCTGCCCACGCTGCACGCCATTCTGAAAAAGCACGGGCTGGCCACGGCGAATATCGGCCTGATCTCGGATATCATCGCCTGCCCCGGCATGGATTACTGCGCGCTGGCCACGGCGCGGTCCATTCCGATCGCCCAGCAGATCGCGACCCGCTTCGACGAGTTGAAGCTGGAGCATGATATCGGCGAGCTGAAGATCAAGATCTCTGGCTGCATCAACGCCTGCGGCCATCACCACGTGGGCCATATCGGCATCCTCGGGCTCGATCGCGCAGGCGTCGAGAACTACCAGATCACGCTGGGTGGCGACCACACCGAGACCGCGACTATCGGCGACCGTACCGGACCGGGCTTCTCGGCCGACGAGATCATTCCGGCCGTCGAACGCATCGTCGAGACCTATCTCGACCAGCGGCAGGACCGGGACGAGACGTTCCTGCAATTCTACCGCCGTGTCGGCATGGCGCCGTTCAAGACCGCCCTCTACGAACAGGACAAGGCCTATGCTGCAGAGTAAGATCGACACCAGCCTGCCGACCCGGGTCTCGGGTCTGAACGAGTGGTATCGCCTGAACTCCGCCACCGCCGTGCTGCGCCATGCGCTGGCCAGCCCCGAGGCGGGCAAGCTGGCGCTCGTGTCCAGCTTCGGCGCGGAATCCGTGGTGCTTCTGCACATGATTTCGGTGCTGAAACGCGACACGCCGGTGATCTTTCTCGACACCGAGATGCTGTTTGCCGAAACGCTGGTCTACCAGCAGGAACTGGCCGAACGCCTTGGTCTGAAGGACCTGCGCATCATCCGTCCCGACACCGACGCGGTGGCCCGGCAGGACCCCGACGGCACCCTGCACCAATCCGACACCGACGCCTGCTGCACCCTGCGCAAGACGGTGCCTCTGCAATACGCGTTGCAAGGCTTCGACGGCTGGATCACCGGGCGCAAACGCTATCACGGTGGTGACCGGGCGGCGCTCGATTTCTTCGAGACCGAAGAATCCACGGGCCGGATGAAGGTCAACCCGCTGGCGCATTGGACGCGCGACGACGTGCAGACCTACATGGAAGAAAACCGCCTGCCCCGGCATCCGCTGGTGGCGCAGGGCTATCCTTCCATCGGGTGCAAACCCTGCACCAGTCGCGTGGCCGCCGGCGAAGACGCCCGCGCGGGCCGCTGGCGCGGCTCCGACAAATCCGAATGCGGCATTCATTTCGTCAACGGAAAACCCGTCAGAACAGGAGAAACGGCATGAGCGTTATCGTGACCGATCAAGGCTTTACAAGCGACGACTGGGATGGCCCCATCGCCGCGCTGAACGACGCGCATCCTGGCTGTGCCATCGATCTTGCGTCCAGCAACGACCCCAATGAGCTGGCCGGGCGGATATCTGACATCCCGATGATCCGCGTCGACTTTCCCAGCTTTTCCGACGGGCGCGGCTTCACCATCGCGCGGCAACTCCGGCTGATGGGCTTCAAGGGGCGCCTGCGGGCGCGCGGCCATGTCATCGCCGACCAGTACGCGATGGCCCGCCGGGCCGGTTTCGACGAGGTGGAAATCTCGGACGACCTGGCCCAACGGCAGCCCGAGGACCAATGGCTGTTCCGGGCGGATTGGCAAGCGCATGACTACCAGGCGCGCCTCCGCGGCGCAGAGCGCGGCAGGATTCCCGCGGAATAACCCCTGTCATCTGACCTGAATCAAAGTATACGAGGAGGCGCCCGGGCTAAGACCCCGGGCGATTATTGCTGATGAACGAGACCGTGACCGTGACCGAAGCGAAACCCGTCAAAGTCCCCACCCTGCCCGATGCCCAGACCGTGACGGCGGTCAAGCACTGGACCGACAGGCTGTTTTCCTTCCGCACCACCCGGCCCGCCAGCCTGCGTTTCCGCTCGGGCGAGTTCGTGATGATCGGGCTGATGCAGAAAGACGAGAAGACCGGCAAGGAAAAGCCCCTGCTGCGGGCCTATTCCATCGCCTCGCCGTCCTGGGACGACGAGCTGGAATTCTACTCGATCAAGGTGCAGGACGGCCCCCTGACCAGCCGCCTGCAGCATATCCAGCCGGGCGACGAGATCATCCTGCGGCCCAAGCCCGTGGGCACGCTGGTGCATGACGCCCTCTTGCCCGGCAAGCGCCTGTGGCTTTTTGCAACGGGCACAGGCTTTGCGCCTTTCGCCTCGCTGCTGCGCGACCCGCAGACCTACACCGACTATGACGAGGTGATCATCACCCATACCTGCCGCGAGGTGGGTGAGCTGACCTATGGCAAGGAACTGATCGACGGCATCCGCAGCGACGAGATGCTGGCCGAACTGATCGGCGAAGGCTTTCACGAGAAGCTGCGCTATTACCCCACCACCACGCGAGAGGAGAGCCCGAAGATGGGCCGCATCACAGACTTGATGCGCAAGGGCGAAGTCTTCGAAGACCTCGGGGTGGAGCCTCTTACCCCCGAGATCGACCGCGCGATGGTCTGTGGCAACCTGGCGTTCAACCTCGAGATCAAGGAAATGCTGGAAGAATACGGCCTGCGCGAGGGTGCCAACTCCGATCCGAAGGAATACGTGGTCGAAAAAGCCTTTCTCGACTGAACCTCGTAGCCGAGTCACGAAAAAACCCGCGCTGATCGCAGCGCGGGTTTTCTTGTTTCAGCAGCCTGATGCGATCAGATGTTGAGCGCTTCACGCACCGCGTCCAGCGCGCTGTCCAACATTTCGGGATTGTCCCGCGCGGCTTCCAGGCTGGATTTCAGCCCTGTCTTCTGCACCGGGCCAAGGTCCGAATTGTCGATGTAGTCCGCAACCTTGTCGTAATCGAACCCCTCGGGCGTCAGCAACTGCTCGATGGAGGTCTCGGTTGCATCCCCGGCTTCGGTCGCGGCATCTTCAGTAGCGCTCGCGGCGTCTTCCGCCGCGTTTTCGGTTGCAACTGCGGCGTCGCTCGTCGCATCCGCGGCCTCGTCAGCCGCATCCTCGGCGGCCTCTTCCGTCGCATCAGCCGCGTCGCTTGCAGTGTCGGCGGCGGCATCCGCGGCGTCCGAGGCGGCTTGCGTGGTTTCTTCGGCGACTTCCTCGGCTGTCTGCTCGGTCGCATCCGCGGCATCGGCGGCGGCTTCTGCGGCATCACCCGCAGCTTCACTGGCCGTGTTAGCGGCATCCGACGCGGTGTCCTCGGCGAAATTGGCCGCATCGTCGCCGGCCTCGACCGCGTCTTGCGCCGCTTCATCGGCGGCGTCCCCGGCAGCATCGACAGCATCTTCTGCGGCCGCCGCGGCATCTTCGGCGGCCTCCTCGGTCGCCTCGGCAGCCTCGTCGAGCGCCTGGCCGGTTTCCTCGACGGCATTCTCGACCGCTTCACCGGCGGCATCGCCGGCACTTTCCAGCTCCTCGGGTGTCGACACGGTCTCGGAGACCTCTTCCACGACCTCCTGCGGAGACTTGCCGGTGAACAGCATGTAGCCGCCGGCAAGAATGACCAGGGCGACGATCAGCCACAAAATGTTTCTCATTGGTATTCCCCTCAACTGGCAGGTATCTAGAGACAGTCACAGCCTGCCTTAACGTTGTTGCGAGATGAAGCGTAAAATCGGCGTGCGCAAGGGGAAATTACCCTCGCTTGGGGCACTGACAGCCCATTTTGCCGCTTGAAACACCCCTTGGCCGCAGTTACCTTGCGACCTCAAACTTGTTGAACGATCGAAGGACAAAAACCATAGCCCGCAGACCACACAACGCGCCCCCGACGCGCGACACCGGCCCCCGCATCAACGATAAAATCCGCGTTCCGGAAATCCGCCTGATCGGCGCGGATGGCGAAAACGTTGGCGTCGTGACGCCAGAACGGGCCATGGGCATGGCGGAAGAGGCCGGTCTGGACCTCGTGGAAATCTCGCCGAACGCCAATCCGCCGGTCTGCAAGATCATGGATTACGGCAAGTACAAGTACGAACAGCAGAAGCGTGAGTCCGAGGCGCGCAAGAAGCAGAAGGTCATCGAGGTGAAGGAGGTGAAGTTCCGCCCCAACACCGATACGCACGACTACGACGTCAAGATGCGCAACGTCTTCCGCTTTCTGGAAAACGGCGACAAGGTCAAGATCACGCTGCGCTTCCGTGGCCGCGAAATGGCGCACCAGGACCTGGGCCGCGACCTGTTGCAACGCGTGGCCGAGGACATCAAGGAAATCGGCAAGGTCGAGAACATGCCGAAGATGGAAGGCCGCCAGATGATCATGATCATCGCGCCGGGCGCCAGGTAGATCCCATAATTTACGCAGACAGGTTTTGTCGCGTCTTCGGTCTGCCCCGACCGGGCTGACCGCTTGATTTTCCGCCGGGCAAATGGTCAGATGCCGTCGTCATATGCCCGGACCCCATCACTCACACGACCCAGGGGTTCACGACAGGCCATTGTCGGCGTCGTGGGAGGTGGCACGAACCAAAAGGGGACACGGGGATGCAGTGGGGACAGCTGACCGCGGCGGTGATGCTTGCATGTAGCGTCGCGCAGGTCTGCGCCGCGGAACGGGCAAGCGACGGACAGGTCAACGTGATCTTCTGGCAGGCCCCTTCGATCATGAACCCCTATCTGACAGGCGGCATCAAGGACATCGAGTCCGCGAGCCTGGTCCTCGAGCCGCTGGCGCGCTACGACGAGACGGGCACGATGGTGCCGTGGCTGGTGGACGAGATCCCGACGCTGGAAAACGGCGGCGTCAGCGAGGACATGAAATCCGTCACCTGGACCCTGACCGACGGGCTGCTTTGGTCCGACGGTACGCCCGTCACCTCCAGCGATGTCCGTTTCACCTGGACATACTGCACCGCCGAGGGTGGCGGTTGCGCGCATGCCGACAAGTTCGCGGGGATCACAGGCATAGATACGCCGGATGACCGGACGGTCGTCATACGCTTCGACGAGGCAAAGCCGTTTCCCTACGACGCGTTCGTGGGATCCTCGGCCCCGATCCTTCAGGCACGGCAATTCGCCGATTGCCTTGGCGACCGTGCGCCGACCTGCACAGACGCCAATTTCTATCCCATAGGCACCGGCCCGTTCGTGTTGGACGAGTTTCGGGCGGGGGACATCGTCAAGATGTCCGCCAACCCGAATTTCCGGGAGCCCGAGAAGCCCGCCTTCGCCAGCTTGCTGATCAAGGGCGGCGGCACCGCCGAAAATGCGGGCCGGGCCGTGCTGGAAACCGCGGATTACGATTACGCCTGGAACCTGCAACTGCCGCCCGAGGTGCTGGACGGGATGCAGGCGGCGGGCAAGGGCAGCATCGTTTCGGCGTTCGGGACGCTGGTGGAACGTGTCGTTCTCAACCTGACCGATCCCTCGGCCGCGCTTGGGGACGAGCGTTCGACCCGGGCGCATGACCACCCGTTTCTGACCGATGTCGCCGTGCGCCAGGCCCTGAGCCTGGCTATCGACCGGGCGATCCTTGTCGAAATCGGCTATGGCGAGGCGGGTGCGATGACCTGCAACGTCCTGCCCGCGCCGGAAATCTATGCCTCCGACGCCAACGAGGCCTGCAAGACCCAGGACATCGCAGGTGCGAAATCGCTGCTGGACGCGGCCGGCTGGACCGACAGTGATGGCGATGGCATCCGCGACAAGGACGGGATCGACCTGCGCATTCTTTTTCAAACCTCCACCAACGCGGTCCGCCAGACCTTTCAGGCGGCGATCAAGAGCTGGTGGTCAGAGATCGGAGTCGAAACCGAGCTGCGCAGCATCGACGGGAACGTCTTTTTCGGAAGCGATCCAAACAGTCCGGACACTTACCAGAAGTTCTTTGCCGACGTGCAGATGTACGCCCAGATGTTCGATGGTACCGATCCCGAGGCGTATATGGCCAGTTGGACATGTGACCGCATTCCGACACCGGAAAACCAGTGGCAGGGCACCAACATGCCGCGCTATTGCAACGAGGCATACGACGCGCTGGTGCAAGAGTTTCGCGAAACCGCGGGCCTGGAGGCCCGTGCCGAACTGGCGCGGGCGCTCAACGACATGCTGATGCAGGATTTCGCGATTCTGCCGCTGGTGCATCGCGGGCGGGTTTCGGCCCATGTAGACAGCCTGGGTGGTATCGTCATGAACACCTGGGACAGCGAATTGTGGAACGCGGCGGACTGGTACCGCAAGTCGGCGGAGTGATCCCGAAAAGGACACGATGGGGGCCGCCAATGGACATGGCTGAATGCTGACATTCGCTTTGCGCCGATTGCTGCTTTCGTTACCGGCCCTGATCCTGATCGCGTTGATCATCTTTCTGTTGCTGGAACTCGCGCCGGGCGATCCCATGGGCAACCTGCCCCAAACGATTTCGCCCGAGGTGAAGGCCCGGATGCGCGAGGCGCTCGGCCTTGGCGAGCCGGTGCATGTGCGGTTCTGGAAGTGGATGGTGCAATTTTTCTGGATCGAGCCGCTGGTGCTGTTGGATAGCGTGTTCGGAACATCCCTCGCCGACGGAAAGCTGCGTGTCCTGAGCTGGCAGAGCCGTGCACCCGTCATGGCCGAGATCGCCCGCGCCCTGCCCCAGACCCTCTGGGTCGTCGGCACGGCCTATGTGGTCGGCATTCTCGTGGCGTTGCCGATCGGGATCTACTCGGCCTACCGGCAATACTCGGTCTTCGACAACGCCGGCACCTTCGTAACGATGCTGGGCTATTCCCTGCCACCGTTCCTGACCGGCCCCTTGGTCATCTATGTCTTCGCGGTTCAACTCGACCTGCTGCCCTTCATCTACGAGACGACGCATAGCGTGAGGGATTGGGACAGCTTCATCTATCAGGTCCGGCAGATGGTATTGCCAGTGCTGGTCTTGTCGGTGCAGACCACGGCACAGATCAGCCGCTACCTGCGCTCTGCCATGCTGGACAATCTCGGCCAGGATTACGTGCGCACGGCGCGGGCCAAGGGGCTTGCAGAGTGGGCAGTGGTGATGGTGCACGTCCTGCGCAATTCGATGATCCCGGTGGTCACCGTCATCGCACTGGGCGCCCCGGCGGTGTTCGGTGGGGCCATCATCACCGAGCAGGTGTTCGCGATAAACGGCATCGGCGCGCAGCTGATCGGGGCGATCAAGGCCAACGATCTGCCCATGGTTCAGACGCTGACATTCCTGTTCGCTGTCCTGATCGTTCTCGCCAACCTGGTTGCGGACCTGCTCTATGGTCTGCTTGATCCGAGGATCCGCTATGACTGACCGCGCGCCCGCGAAAACCGGCCTCTGGCGCGACATCCGGCGCCAGTTCCTGCGCCACAAGGGCGCCGTCTTCGGCGCATATCTTTTTGCCGGTATCGTGCTGGCCGTACTGCTTGGCCCGGCCCTGTGGAGCATCGCGCCCGATGCGCTGGATTTCTCCGCCCGCAACGCGGCGCCCAGCCTGGCGCATCCCTTCGGCACCGATCAGCTGGGCCGTGACGTGCTGGCACAGGTGCTGGTGGGGGGACGCATCTCGCTGGCGGTCGGGGTGGCGGCCATGGTCCTGTCGGTGGGGCTGGGCACGCTGGTGGGTGTGTCCGCCGGGTTCTTTCCCCGGCTTGACGGCCCGTTGATGCGGCTGACGGACCTGTTTCTGTCCCTGCCCCTTCTGCCGTTGCTGCTGGTCATCGTGATGCTGTTCCGCGAAGCGCTGAGTGCCGCGGTGGGGACGGAGATGGGAATTTTCCTGCTGGTCGTCACGGCGATCGGACTGACCAGCTGGATGCCCGTGGCACGGATCGTGCGGGCCGACGTGCTGAGCGTGCGGGAGCGCGAATTCATCCTGGCGGCCCGCGCCTCGGGCACCACGCGCTTTCGCCAGATCACCCGGCATGTGCTGCCGAACGTCCTGTCGCCGGTGGTGGTTTCGGCCACGCTCGGGATTGCCAACGCGATCATAACCGAAAGCGCCTTGAGCTTTCTGAGCCTGGGTTTTCCATCCGACTTTCCCACCTGGGGGCGACTTCTGAGCGATGGCGTGGTCTATCTGGCAGAATTCCCCTGGCGCGTGTTCTGGCCGGGTCTGATGATCTCGCTTACCGTTCTCAGCGTGAACTTCATGGGCGACGGGC
This sequence comes from Roseovarius atlanticus, assembly GCF_019802205.1. Taxonomy (GTDB): domain Bacteria; phylum Pseudomonadota; class Alphaproteobacteria; order Rhodobacterales; family Rhodobacteraceae; genus Roseovarius; species Roseovarius atlanticus_A. Next base: position 1,001,885 of record NZ_JAHVHQ010000003.1, on the reverse strand, counting down.
TGCGCGATGCGCTCGACCCCAAGCTGCGCGCCCGAACCGCGCGGCTTTGATCGGGATCAAGGCGGCACGGGCTTGGCGCATGCGAATATGGAGCCCGCGAAAGGGAGGCCACCATGACGCACGAAGCCCGGAAAAACGCGTTGCTAAAACGCCGCGAAACGCTGACCGCGCATCTGAGCACCGTCGAACGCACGTTGGACGAGACACCGCCCAAGGACTGGGAAGACCGCGCCTCGGAGCGGCAGGGCGACGAGGTGCTCGAGGCGCTGGGTTTGGCGGAACTGGAAGAGGTCCGCCGGATCGATGCCGCGCTGGAGCGGATCAGGGCGGGTACCTATGGTGTCTGCAGTGCCTGCGGGGAGAGCATCCCGGAGGCCCGGCTGAAGTTCCTGCCGGACACACCGTTCTGCGCCCACTGCGCGGCCTGACCGAATCAGGCCGGCATCCGCTGTTCGATGATCCCGGCCCACCAGCTGCAGCCGGCGGGGATGACCTCGTCGTTGAAGTTGTACTCCGGATGATGAACCGGGGCCGAGGGACCATTGCCGACAAGGATATAGGCCCCCGGACGTTCCTCGAGCATGAAGGCGAAATCCTCGCCGCCCATCACAAGCGGGGCCGTATCGCATTGGCCTGACACCGATTTTGCCACCTCGGCGGCGAACTCCGTCTGCTCTTCGTGGTTGGCCATGACCGGGTAATTGTATTGGTAGTCAAGCGATATCTCGGCGCCGAAGGCAGCGCCGATATGGTCGCAGATCGCCTTCATCCGGGTCGCGGCCAGCTCGCGCGTCTCGTTGCTGAGCGTGCGCACGGTGCCCATCAGCGTGACGCGTGACGGGATCACGTTGAACGTGTGCGACGAGGTTTCCATCGAGGTCACCGAGACGACGATCTGCTGGATCGGATCGGCATTGCGGCTGACGATGGTCTGAAGCGCGGTCACCAGGTGGCCCGTGACGACCGTGGGGTCGATGGTTTCATGCGGCTTGGCCGCGTGGCCGCCCTTGCCTTCGACCACGATATCGAACCTGTCGGTGGCGGCAAAGAACGGGCCGGGTCGGATGGCGAACTGGCCCGGCTCGACCCCTGGCCAATTGTGCATGCCGTAGACTTCCTGGATGCCGAAGCGTTCCATCAATCCGTCGTCGCACATCTCCTTGCCGCCGCCGCCGCCCTCTTCGGCAGGCTGGAAGATGATGACGGCGGTGCCATTGAAATTGCGGGTCTCCGCAAGGTACCTGGCCGCGCCCAGCAGCATGGCGGTGTGCCCGTCATGCCCGCACGCGTGCATCGCGCCGGGCGTCTTGGAGGCATAATCGAGCCCCGTCGCCTCGTGAATCGGCAGTGCGTCCATGTCGGCGCGCAGCCCGATGGTGCGGCCCGAGCTGTGCTCGCGCCCTTTGATGACCGCCACGACGCCGGTGCGACCCAGCCCGGTGACGACCTCGTCGCAGCCGAAACTTTGCAATTTTTCGGCAACCAGCGCGCTGGTGCGGTGGGTATCAAAGAGAATTTCGGGGTTCTCGTGAATATCACGTCGCCATGCCGTTATCTCATCCTGCATTTCTGCAAAGCGGTTCTTGATGGGCATGGGCGGTCCTTTCAGTATCCACAATCCGAAGTCAGAACGACGTGATCCCGCGAAACCTCGCGATAGAGCGACGGGCCGGGGTCGTGATCCTTGGGGTGTATCGGAGACGGAATCGGTTTGAAACTCAAATCACTTATCTGCCGCCGTTGGGCCGGGTCGGCCACGGGGACAGCGCGCAGGAGCGCGCGCGTGTAGGGATGCCGGGGATCTTCCAACACGGCGGCACGGGGCCCGCGCTCGACGATGCGCCCGGCATACATGACCGCGACGTGATGGCTGATCCGCTCGACCACCGCCATGTCATGGCTGATGAAGAGGTAGGACAACCCCAGTTCGGCCTGCAATTCCATCAGCAGGTTCAGAACCTGCGCCTGCACACTCACATCGAGCGCCGAGACAGCTTCGTCGGCGACGATTAATTTCGGGTTAAGCGCTAGGGCGCGCGCGATTGCGACGCGCTGACGCTGGCCACCGGACAGCTCGTGCGGGTAGCGGTCGAGAAAGCTGCCTGGCAGGCCGACCCGGTCGAACAGGGCTGTCACGCGGTCAGTGCGTTGAGCCTTGTTCTGATTGGTGAAATTGCGCAGGGGTTCTGCCACCTGCTCGGCCAGGCGCAGCACGGGATTGAGGCTGCCGTAAGGGTCCTGGAAGATCATCTGCATCTGCGCGCGTGCGCGGCGAAGTTCGGCGGCGGGCAAGGCGGTTATGTCCTGTCCGCCCAGCGAGATGCGGCCGCGATCGGGCTCGACCAGGCGCAGAAGGGAACGGCCCACGGTGGACTTGCCACAGCCGGATTCACCAACCAAGGCAAGGGTTTGACCGGCGTTGATGGAGAAGGACACGTCCTCGACCGCGTGAACACGACCGACGATCTGCCGCAGAAGCCCGCCCCTCACTGGAAACCGCGTGCTCAGGTGCTCGACCCGGAGAAGTTCGGTGCCCTGCCCCGGTACGGGTTTCGGCGGCGCTTCGGGGTCGAGCGCGAACGGCTCCGGCGCGGGTTTTCCGCGCATGTCGCCCAACCGCGGCACGGCGGCAAGAAGCTTGCGCGTGTAAGGATGCGAGGGCGCCGAAAAGACTTGCGAAACAGGGCCTTCCTCGACTTTTTCACCGTCCTTCAGGACCACGACGCGGTCGGCCACCTGGGCCACGACGGCCATGTCGTGGGTGATGAAAAGAACGGCGGTTCCGTGGTCGCGGCGCAGGCGGTCGATGAGGGCGAGGATCTCGGCCTGGGTGGTGACGTCGAGGGCGGTGGTGGGCTCGTCGGCGATCAGGAGGCGCGGCTCGCAGGCCAGCGCCATGGCGATCATGACGCGCTGGCGCATGCCGCCAGAGAGTTCGTGAGGGTATTGCGAGAGGCGGCGTTCGGGTTCGGACAGGCGGACTTCTTGCAGTAGTTCCAAGGCCTTGGCGCGCGCGCCGGCGCGGCTGAGGCGCTTGTGTTTACGCAGGCCTTCGGTCAGCTGACGGCCGATGGTGAAGACCGGGTTGAGGGCGGTCATGGGTTCCTGGAATATCATGCCGATCCGGGCGCCGCGCAGGCTACGCATCTGTTTTTGCGTGAGTTTTCCGAGGTCGAAAGGCCCGGAACCGGCGTCGAACATCAATCGTCCGCCGGTGATCCGGCCCCCGTCAAAGCCGACAAGACGCATCAGTGCGAGTGAGGTCACGGACTTGCCGGATCCGGATTCCCCAACGATTGCAAGGGTTTCTCCGGGCAGAATGTCGAACGAGACGTCGCGCACGGCCACGGTCTCGCCGGCATCGGACCGGAACGTCACGCCGAGGTTTTCGATCTGGGCAAGAGGCATGTCGCGCATGTCAGGGAGTTAAGCAGCGGGCTTGGGAGAGGTCAATTTCGCGATGACCCCCGGCAGATTGCACGGCGAAAACCAGCGTCAGTATCGCGTCGGTATCCAAGTGGTATTGCGACGGTGCGATTTTCGGGATCACCGGAGCACCGGAGCGGCGCAGAATTTGCGCAAATTCCGCAACCGGAGAATATGTATTCTCCGGACCATTTTCTGCGCAGAAAATGGCGCGCGGGCCATCAGGGGGCGGCGGGTGTCAGGCGGGTGATCCCGACCGACGCCGCGCGGGCCAGATCGGCGTCGAGCGACATCGGGATGTATTCCCCACGGCGCCAGAGCTGGGCCATGTCGTCGTAGTGCCGGCTGAGAAAGTGGCCCGATTGCCCGGTCGCGGTGATGAACACGCTGCTGTCGGGATCGGCGAAGTCGTAGACCCCGCGATAGCCCGCGCCGTGCACGTTCTGGAACGGGTCGGGCCCCTGCCCGCGCGTGCGCCCGCGCAGGAGCGTGTTGTCGCCGCCCGAGGTCGACTGGCGGATGTTGACGAAGTAGCGCAGCAGCGGCACCTCGCCCAGGACCTGGTGATCGTGCGTGGCCTGGTGGGCGTCGCCCCAGCGCAGGCTTTCCAGCGCGCTGCCATAGCGTTCGTCGATCCAGATCAGCGCCGCGTCGAGCGCGATGCGGGCGATGTCGGAACAGGTTTCCTCGACCGTGGACTGTCGGATGTCACACCAGGCCGACGCGCCGTCGATGTCGCGGTAAACTCGCTCGATGAAGACTGGGTCGGGATGGGTGAACTCGTCCGCCAGGGGGCCGAGCTCGTCGACGATCAGGCGGCGCTGCAATTCGCGCAGCCAGGCGGCGTAGATCAGAGGCTCAGGCAGGTGCTCGTTCATCTCGCCGTTCCACTCGGACAGCAGGGTGAGCGCGCGCTGGCGCTGGCGTTCCGGCGTGCCGTCGGGCGCGGCTTCGCCGGTGAACCACAGGTCCTTGCCGATGAGCGGCAAAAGCGAGCGGGCAGTGAAGCTGACGGTGTCGAGCTGCGCCTCGATGAAGCTGTCGCGGGTGTGAACCTCGCGGTTCTGCATCAGGCGGCGCCAGCGGAAGACGCGCTGCGTGTCGCCCCACTTGTAGCTGACATGGTTGGGAAAGGGGCGGTCCAGGGTTTTGTTGTTGGTGTTGCCCAGGATGCCACCGGCGGGGGCCACGAATTCGGGGTTGGCGGAATAGGCCAGCGTCCCCTGCCAGCGGTTCTTGTCTTCCCATCCCCGCGACGGGTAGCGGCCGCGCGTTTCGTGCTCGGCGTTGCGGCGGGGCATGGCGCCGATGGTCTTCATGGCGATGGTGGACTGGTCCACCAGCGTCAGGTTCTGCGACGGGGCGATATAGCTCTCGCCTGCCGCGATGGCCTCGTCCACCGAGGCCGCGCGCATCAGGGCCATGGCCGAGGACAGTGTCGTGTCGCTGTCCGAGAGCGCCGTCCAGCCGAGAGAGGCGACGTGGCCCGGGGGCGTCACGTCGGCGAGATTGTAATGCGAGCCGGGGAGCACGGGGCCATTTTCCGTCCAGCGCAGGGTGAGCGTGATGGGCGCGGCATCCGCGATGCGGATGATGGTGCTTTCGGTACGGAAGGGCTTGTAGCCGTCGGGTGTGAGATATTCCTGCGGGTTGTCGGGGTTCAAGCGCTCGATGAAGAGGTCCTGGTCGTCGAGATAGGAGGACGTGACCCCCCAGCCCAGATCGGCGCTGCGGCCGGCCATGACGATGGGCACGCCGGGGATGGTGGCGCCGATGACGCCGCCCGTTTGAAGCTCCAGCCGGGCGAGATACCAGATGGCAGGCGCGGTCAGGCCCAAATGCGGATCGTTGGCCAGAAGCGTGCCGCCCGAGGCCGAGCGCTTGGGCGCGGCGGCCCAGGCGTTGGAGGCACCGGCGAAGGCCCGTTTTTTGAAGGGAGACAGCGGGTGGTCGGGGATGCCGGGGGCATTGTTGTGGGCGAATTGCGTGCCCTCGGGGAAAAGGCTGGCATACTCGGGCAGCGCGGCGATGCCGGTGCCGGGAGCCAGCGGCATGATGTCGGCCAGGCGGTCGGCATCGTCCAGCTCGAGCGCTGCGTGGGCGTAGAGCACTTCCTCTTCCAGGTGCGCGGAAAGCTGCACCGCCATGAGCTTGACGATGGCGATGGAATCGGCGGGCGTCCACGGGGCCACGGGATTGTTGAAGATGAACATCTCGGGCGCGCCGCGACCCAGGGCGGATTCGTTGATCTCCTTCAGTCGCGCGTTCACCCCGGCGGAATAGGCGCGCAGGGCGGCAAGCGTCTGGGTGTCTTGCGCCTCGACCGACCGCTGGGCCAGCGTGTAGAGGTCGAAGCGGCGCAGGATCTTGTCGATTTCGACGGTGCGGGGGCCGAACACCTCGGACAGGCGCCCTTGCACGGTGCGGCGCATCATCACCATCTGCCACAGCCGGTCCTGCGCGTGGGCATAGCCCAGCCCGTAGAACGTGTCGGGGTCGTTGGTGCCGAAGATATGCGGCACGTTGGCGTTGTCGCGGACGATCTCGACCGGCTCGAGGATGCCGATCACGTCGAGGTCCTTGGAATAGTCCGGCAGCGAACGCGACAGCAGGAAGTAGACGCCCACCAGCGCGACCAGGCCGAGCAGGATCATCCCGCCCGCGATCCGCACCAGCCATTTGAACACTTGCGCCATGCCCCACCCACGTTAGGTTGCCATTCCGGTGGGGATAGTCACAAATCCCGGCATAGACAATGGGCCGCTCTTCACAATGCGGCCCGAAGGCACGAGGGAGATTGCGATGACGAAGCTGGCATTTCTGGGACTGGGCGTGATGGGGTATCCGATGGCCGGGCACCTGGCATCGGCGGGGCATGACGTCTGCGTCTACAACCGGACGGCGGCCAAGGCAGAGGCCTGGGTGAAGGAGCATGGCGGAAGCCACGCGCCCACCCCGAGGGAGGCCGCGGAGGGGGCGGAGTGCGTGATGGCCTGCGTGGGCAATGACGACGATCTGCGGTCGGTCTGCCTGGGCGAGGATGGCGCGTTCGCGGGGATGGCGAAGGGGGCGATCTTCGTCGATCACACCACCGTTTCGGCGCAGGTGACCGAAGAGCTTTATGCCGCCGCCAAGGAGATGGGGATCGGCTATGTCGATGCGCCGATCTCGGGTGGTCAGGCGGGGGCCGAGAACGGGCAGTTGTCGATCATGTGCGGTGGCGATGCGGAGGTTTATGCCAAGGCCGAGCCGGTGATGGAGACCTACGCGAAGCTCTGCCGCCGGATCGGCGAAAGCGGCGCGGGCCAGATGACCAAGATGTGCAACCAGATCGCCATTGCCGGACTGGTGCAGGGCCTCAGCGAGGCGCTGCATTTCGCCGAGAAAGCGGGGCTGGACGGGCGCGCGGTGGTCGAGGTGATCAGCCAGGGCGCGGCCGGAAGCTGGCAGATGGCGAACCGTTACGAGACGATGCTGGACGACCAGTTCGAGCACGGCTTTGCCGTGGACTGGATGCGCAAGGATCTGGGGATCTGCCTGAAGACCGGGGACGAGAACGGCGCGTCGCTGCCGGTGACGGCGCTGGTGGACCAGTATTACAAGGATGTGCAGAAGATGGGCGGCGGGCGTTGGGACACGTCGAGCCTGATCAAGCGGCTGCGCAAGCTGGGATAAGCGCGAGGCGGGGCCGGGATGCGTGGCCCCGCCTCGGGCTGTCTGTCGGGTGTGCCGCCGCGCGCCGTCATGCGCAACTTGGTGACGGAGCGGGCGCCTGGCCCGGCAGGGAGTGGTTGGAACTTAGGCGCCGCAGGGGCGGACGTCGGTGACAAAGTCACGCAAGAGGCGGAAAGATGAGCGCGGACGGGACGACAGGCATCGCGGACTGGACGGAGCGGTTCAAGGGGACACGCGCCCTGCCCCGTGCCGTGCGCGACCGGCTGATCCGGGCGGCGCGGATCGTGCGGCTGGAGAAAGGCACCCAGGTCTTCGGGCCGGACAACGTGCCGGACCGGCTGTTCTTTCTCTATGATGGGCGGATTCGCGTGTCGCAAACCTCGGAAGGCGGGCGCGAGATCGTGCTTTACCGGGTCGAGGCCGGGGACAGTTGCGTGCTGACCACCGCCTGCATGCTGGCCGAGGAAGCCTATAACGCCGAAGGGATCGCCGAGACGGACGTAACCGCCGTGGTGCTGCCGAAGCCCGAGTTCGACAGGCTGGTGGCCGAGGCGGAACCGTTTCGCAAGTTCGTCTTCGATGCCTATTCGCGGCGGCTGATCGACATGCTGCGGGTGGTGGACGACGTGGCGTTCGGGCGGATCGACGTGCGGCTGGCCGAGCGTCTGCTGGCACTGGCCGGCGACATGAAAGAGATCGCGGCGACGCACCAGGACCTCGCGAGCGAACTGGGCACCGCGCGGGAGGTGATTTCGCGCGTGCTGGCGGATTTCCAGAAACGCGGGCTGGTGCAGCAGTCGCGGGGGCGGATTGCTCTGGTGGATAAGTCCGCGCTTAGGGCGCTGGCGGAGAGCGCGTGAGATGCTGCGGCGGGGGTCCCTCCCCGCCTAGCCCGGCTTGACGCAGATGATCTGCACCGGGTGGGTCCGCCGCTCTTCGATGTTGCGCGCGGCGTTCTGCACGATTTGCGGTGCCTGAGGGCCCAGCAGGATGTGCACGCCAAAGACGGGCGTTTCGCCCTTGCGGGCCATGTCCATCGCGCGCTTGTAGCCCTCGACGTATTTCGCGCCAGTATCGGTGACCTCGATACCGGCGAACCCGGCGCGTTCCAGCACCGCGACGGTGTCGGCGGGGCGCATCAGGTAGGCGCCGCTGCCATCCTCGGACCAGGGAACCGGGTGATGGGGGGCGCCGGTCTCGCCCAGCCCGTGCTCGGTCAGGGCGAAAAAAGCGCCGGGTTTCAGAACGCGGAACGCCTCGGCAAAGAAGGCGGCGCGGTCGGGCACGTTCATCGTCACGTGCTGGGTGTAGCCGCCGTCGAAGGTTGCGTCCTTGAAGGGGAGTTTCTGACCGTCGCCATGCACGCAGCGCACGTCGTCCTGCATCCCCACCAGTTCGCTGAGCTTGTTGGCGGCCTCGACGAAGGGCGCGGTGATGTCGATTCCGTCAACCTCGCAGCCGAAGCGCCGTGCAAGATAGCGGGCCGGGCCGCCGAGGCCGCAGCCGATATCGACAAGACGGTCGCCCCGGGAGACCGGCAGGGCGTCAGCCAACTCGACGGTCGCCGGAAAGCCCCTGGCGTGGAAATGATCCACCGGGGCGAGCTGTTCGACAGTGACGGTGTCGGGATTGAGTCCGGCGCGCTTCATCGTGTCGAGGATGCGGGCGTAGACGTCGCCCTTGCCCCAGTGATCGGAAATGGATGTGGCGTTTGTCATGCATGTCTCCTGTTCGTGGCCGCAGCATAGCACGGTTTCGCCAAGGTCATGCGTCCGGGCGCGGCGGGACGGAACCGGCAGGACGCTGCCGCGTTTTATGCGAAATGAAAGGTGTACGATATGACCAAGTTCTTCATCGGCAGCGCATTGGCGCTTGCGCTTTCCTCGACGTCGCTGACCGCCGCCCCGATCCACGGAGCAGGCACCGCCACGGGCCTTGGCGCCGCGCCGGACGCGCAGGTCTGGCTGACGCAGGGCAACAGCGGCAAAGGCAATGGCAAGGCGAAGGGCCAGGGCGGCGGCAACGTGCAGAAAAAGATTAAGGGCAATGCCGGCAAGGGCAATGCCAAGGCTGAGAAGGGTAATGGCAAGGCCAAGCCTGCCAAGGCCAACCAGCAGGCGGCAAAGGACAACCCCGGCAAGGACAAAGACAAGGGCAAGCCCGAAAAGGCCGGTAAGGGCAACGGAAACGGGGCCGAGCGCGCGGCCAAGGCCAAAGACGGCAAGGTGAACAAAGGCAATGGCAACCAAATGCGCCAGGTTTTTACCACGGCAGAGCGGGAACAGGTCGTCGAACGTATTTTCCAGGCCCCTGCCCCCGACGGCCGCGACATGACGCGGATCCTGACCGGCGCGGGCCTTGCGCTGTTGACGCCGGACATGGTGGTGTCGGAGGTCCCCGGCAACGAGCTGGTGACTTATGCCAACTGCCCGCCGGGCCTGGCCAAGAAGAACCCGCCCTGCGTGCCGCCGGGCCTGGCGCGGAATGGCATCGGGTACGACGAATGGGTATCCTATGACCGTGACCGCTATGACCGCATCTGGATCGACCGCCGCGACGACTGGCTGGGCCGTGGGTACGATGTGGAGCCCGATCCCGGCTACCTGTTGCTGCAATCGGACGAGATTGCGCAGCTTTACGGGCTGGATCGCGCGCCGCGCGGGCAACGCTACGCGCTGATCGACGGGATGCCGGTCCTGCTGGACGACGACGATTACCGCTCGTTGATGCTGGTGAACCAGCTGGCGCAGGTGACCGACGTGACGGGCGGCGTGCCGGTGTCGCCCACGGCGGCGCTGACGCAGGCCGAACTGATCGACCTGTACCGCCTGCCGCAACTTGGGAACGACCGGAACTACGCCGTGGTGAACGGCCAGGTGGTGCAGATGGACAACGAGAATTACGAGTTACTGCAACTGTTGCGGGTCGCACGCGCCGTTCTTTGAACGCACGTGACGACTTTCGTAATTGAAGCGGACAGCCGCCGGGAGACCGGCGGCTGTTTTCGTGCGTGATACGCGGATCAGCGCGCCCGCACGGTTCAACACTGCAGGCTGCATCGCTTTTGGCCCGGCGCGTACAGGATGGGTGACTATGTCACTGACGCGCGCCGTCCCGAGGCGTACCGATGGGGCATCATTTCCATGGAGGACACCATGACCGTCAATGTAGGCACTATCGACCGCATCCTGCGCGCCGCCCTGGGGGCCGTGCTGCTGTATCTCGCGTTCTTCAGCGGGCTGCCCGCGTTCGAGGCGCCGGTCTGGAAATACGGGGCTGCCGGCCTGGGCGTCGTGATGCTGATCGTGGCAGCGGTGCGGGTCTGCCCGGTCTATTCCATCCTCGGCGTCCGGACCTGCGCGCGGTAAATGATGGAGACGGCGTTTACACCATTCGTGTCGCTGGGCGGCGGCGCGCTGATCGGGCTGGCGGCGGTGCTGCTGATGCTGGGGCTGGGGCGCATTTTCGGCGCGACCGGCATCCTGTCGGGCTTTGTCTTTGCCGATGACCGCGAAGAGCTGTCGTGGCGTGCGTCCCTGATGCTGGGGATGGTCCTGGTGCCGGGGTTGATGTTCCTGGCGACCGGGCGCTGGCCCGAGATCGACGTGCCGGTCAGCCCGGCGATGATCTTGATCGGCGGGATCGTCGTGGGATTCGGGGCGAGCCTCGGGTCGGGCTGTACCTCGGGGCATGGTGTCTGCGGGTTGTCGCGCCTGTCGCGGCGCTCGATCGTGGCGGTGCCGGTCTTCATGGGCACGGCGGCGATCACCGTGTACATCATCCGTCACGTGGTGGGAGGCTGAGCGATGAAGCTTTTGTTCGCGGTGCTGACAGGAATGATTTTCGGCACGGGGATCACCCTGTCGGGGATGATCAACCCGGCGAAGGTGCTGAATTTTCTCGATATCGCAGGGACTTGGGATGCGAACCTGATCTTCGTGATGGGGGGCGCCGTGGTGGTGACGTTTCTCGGCTATCGGCTGGTCTGGCGGCGGTCCGCGCCGCTGTTCGCCGGGCGGTTCCAGGTTCCGACCTCGACCGCGATCGACGGCAGGCTGGTGGGCGGATCGGCCCTGTTCGGTATCGGATGGGGAATCGCGGGGTTCTGCCCCGGCGCAGCCATTCCGGCGCTTGGCACGGGCCGCTGGGAGGTTATCCTGTTCCTGGTCGCGGTGGGTGTCGGGCTGGCGCTGGCGCGGCTGGCAAAGGGACTTCCGCTGGTCCCGCGAAAGACCGAGGCGTAAAGGAGGCATGACGATGACCGAGTATCCCGTCCGGATGGAGGTGCACCCGCAGGTGCAGGGCTTTTTCGATGCGGCCACCAACACGATCAGCTATATCGTGAAGGACCCCGGCAGCGCCGCCTGTGCCATCGTCGACAGCGTGATGGACATAGATTACGCCGCCGGGCGGATCACCTATGACCATGCCGACGAACTGATCCGGCAGATCGAGACGCAGGGCCTGCGGCTGGAGTGGATCATCGAGACGCATGTCCATGCCGACCACCTTTCCGCCGCGCCCTATATCCAGGAGAAGCTGGGCGGGAAGATCGGCATCGGGTCCAAGATCATGGTCGTGCAGGACACGTTCGGCAAGGTGTTCAACGAGGGCACCGAGTTTCAGCGCGACGGCTCGCAGTTCGATGCCCTCTTCGAGGATGGCGACACCTACATGGTGGGCGGGATGACCTGTTTCGCCATGTACACGCCCGGCCATACGCCGGCCTGCATGGTGCATGTGATGGGCGACGCGGCCTTCGTTGGGGATACGCTCTTCATGCCCGACGGCGGCTCGGCCCGGGCGGATTTTCCGGGCGGGGACGCGGGGCAGCTGTATGACAGCATCCAGAAGGTGCTGGCCCTGCCCGACGCGATGCGGCTGTTCATGTGTCATGACTATGGGCCGAATGGCCGGGATATCGCGTGGGAAACCAGCGTGGGCGACGAAAAGGCGCACAACATCCATGTGGGCGGCGGCAGGAGCCGCGAGGAGTTCGTCAAGTTCCGCACCGAGCGGGACGCGACGCTGGCCATGCCCAGGCTGATCATCCCGTCCCTGCAGGTGAACATGCGGGCGGGCAAGGTGCCGACGGACAAGGACGGGAACCCGGTGCTGAAGGTGCCGGTTAACGGATTGTAGGGCACCGCACACTTCTAGAGCATTCGGAGGGATCGCATGAGCGACGACATCCTGAGCAGGACATCCGCGTCGAACGGCGCGGGAAGCCCCGAGGTGATCGGGTTTTATGACGAAGATACAGGCAGTTGCCAGTATATCTGCATCTGCCCCGAGTCCCGGAAGGCGGCGCTGATCGACGTGGTGCAGACGCTGGACCCGAAATCCTTCGCCACCGGGTTCGCGCCGGCGCGATGGGCGCTGGACACCATCGCGGAACGCGGGCTGGAACTGGAATGGATCCTCGACACGCATCCGCATGCGGATCACCTGATGGCGGGGGCCTGGCTGAAAGAGCAGACCGGCGCGCCCACGGGGATCGGCGAGAAGGTGCGCGATATCGCGGCGCTGTGGCGGGATTATTACAACGCGCCGCACGCCTTTCCGATCGATCCGCATTTCGACCGGCTGTTTGCCGATGGCGACAGGTTCAACATCGGCAATCTGGAGGTGAAGGTGATGCTGTCGCCGGGCCATACGCTGGGGTCCGTGACCTATGTGGTGGGGGACGCGATCTTTGCCCATGACACGCTGATGATGCCGGATGCCGGGACCTCGCGCGCCGATTTCCCCGGCGGGACGGCAGCGGAGCTTTATGACAGCATCATGCGGATCCTGGACCACCCGGAGGCGTTCCGCGTCTTCATCGGGCACGATTACGGCTCAGACAGCCGCGAAGAGCCTGCGTGGGAAAGCACGGTGGGTCAGCAAAAGCGCGAGAACATCCACTTGAGGGACGGCGCGAGCAAGGCGGAGTACGTGGCCCGGCGCGAGAAAAGGGATGCAACGCTGGCCCTGCCCGACCGGATGCTGGCGGCGTTGCAGGTCAACCTGCGCGGCGGGCGCCTGCCCGAGGCGGAGGAAGACGGCAGGAGCTATTTCAAGATCCCGGCGAACAGGTTCTAGCGGTCCGGGCGCGTGGGTTTTCACCCACCCTACGCGGATGTCTGCAGGGATGCGCGCCCTGCCCTTTTCCATGCAATGACCGCAATCGCGCCTCAAAATGGGGCGGCCCGCGTGGCATCCGGCACAGGCTGGAGACCACGGGGTTTGGCATGGACCGCATCGTAAACCGCATCTTCCTGGCCGCGACCGCTGCCATTCTTGTCTGGACCTGGGCGGCGCCGGCGGTCTCTTTGCGGCATTTCGCGGTGCCTTTGGTGCATTACACCGGGCTGGGCCTGAGCATGTGGGCGGCGGGGGCGCTGATCCTCCTGTGTTGCGGACTGATCCGGCAGTCGGTGCGCGGCCCGGCGGCGGTGGACCGGCTGGGGTTCGTGAAGGAGTGGCTGGCGCATCAGCGGCGGGCAAGGTTTCTGAACGTGGTGGTGCCCCTGGTGGCGTTCATCGTGACGATGGCCAGTTTCACCGTGCACAAGACCGTGGTGCTGCCGAACCACGGGTTCACGTGGGATGCGGATTTCATCGCGTGGGACCGGGCGATGTTCATGGGGCATGACCCGTGGGTGCTGAGCCACGCGGTGTTCGGCAGCTCGACGGCGACATGGTGGATCGACCAATTCTACCACGCGTGGTTCTATCCGATGATGATTGCCTATGTCCTGTGCGGACTGATGGTGGCCGGGCCGCTTGTGCGGGCCTGCTATATCGGGACGTTTCTGCTGAGTTGGTTCGTGATCGGCTGTGTCCTGGCGGGACTGCTGGCCTCGGCGGGGCCGGTCTATGACGGGGCGCTGTTCGAGGCCGGCGTGTTCGACCCGCTGAAAGCCCGGCTGGCGGAACAGGCGGCGGAGGTGCCGGGGATCGCCTCGCAGGTCTTCCAGGCGGAGTTGCTGGCCGGGTACAAGGCCGGGGCGATCGGGCTGGGCTATGGCATCTCGGCGATGCCGTCGATGCACGTGGCGCTGGCGGCAATGTGGGCGCTGCTGTTCTTCGGGGTCAGCCGGTGGCTGGGGCTGGCGGGCGTCGTCTATACGCTCTTCATCTGGGTGGGGTCCGTGCACCTTGGGTGGCATTACGCGGTGGACGGGCTGGTGTCCTCGGTGCTGGTCGTGGGGATCTGGGGCGCCTTGCGGGCGGTGATCCTGGGGTTGGCGTCGGTCAAGACCGTGGAGGACGGCGGTTTGCAGGGGGTGCCGGGGGAGTAGCCGGGGCACGCGTGGGTTTTCACCCACCCTACGCGGGAACGGCGGAACCGCGTCTGATTGCGCCGGGTGGACGGCGAAACCGCGTTGGTTTCAGAGGCTGAGCTTGTCGCGCATGAAGGCGAGCGCCACGGACAGGCCATCGGGGGCGATGCCGTGGGCAGTGCCTTTCATCACATGGGCATAAACCTCTTTCCAGCCGGCGGATTGCAGCGCCTCGGCGGCCTCGGGCAAGGATTGCGGCGGCACCACGTCGTCGGCGTCGCCATGGACCAGCAGCACCGGCGGGCGGCTGACCACCTCGTCGGCCAGGAGTTCGGGTTGCAGGAGGCGGCCCGAGAAGCCGACGATGCCGGCGATTTCGTCCTCGCGCCGGGGGGCCACGTGCAGGGCCATCATCGTGCCTTGCGAGAAGCCGAAGAGCACGACCTGTTCGGGCAGCACGTCCTCGTCCACCATGAGCGCGTCGAGGAAAGCGTTGAGATCCTCGGCGGCGGCGACGAGTCCGCGATGGGCCTCTTCCTCGCTCGAGCCGTCGATCCAGGGGATCGGGAACCATTGGTAGCCGGTGGGCATCATCGGGATCGTCTCGGGCGCGTCGGGGGCGACGAAGAGCGTGTCCGGCAGGTGTTCGGCCAGCGGGTCGGCCAGGCCCAGGAGGTCGGCCCCGTTGGCGCCGTAGCCATGCAGGAAGACGACGACGGAGCGGGTCGTGCCCGACATGGGTTCCTTGCGGCCAGCCTGAAGTACGCGGGTCATCTGATGCCTTCCCTTTGTTTCGCCACACGGTAGTAGGCCCAGAGCTGGCGGGCTGCAACCGATCTCCACGGGCTCCAGGCGCGCGCCATGTCGCGCAGGGCGCGGTCGCGGGGGCGTTCGGGCAGGTCGTAGAGGAGGCGCGCGGCCTCTTGCAGGGCAAGGTCGCCGGGGGCGAAGACATCCGCGCGGCCGAGCGAGAACATGGCGTAGATCTCGGCCGTCCAGGTGCCGATGCCGGCGACTTGCGTGAGGGTGGCGATGACCTCGTCGGTCGGGGTGTCGCGCAGCGCCTTGAAGTCGATCCCGGCCCCGGCGAGCGCGCGGGCATAGCGGATTTTCTGGCGGCTGAGGCCCGCGGCGCGCAGGTCGTCGTCGGAGGCCCACTGGATCTTGCGGGGGCCGGTGAGCCGGGCGGTTTTCATGCGATTCCAGATGGCGGCGGCGGAGGCGGTGGAGACCTGCTGGCTGACGATGGCGCTGAGCAGTTCCGCGAACCCGTCGGGCTTGCGGCGCAGCGGCAGCGGGCCTGTCTGCGCGTGGGCATGGGCCATGCGGGGGCAGATGGCGGTGAGATGCGCCACGCCTTCGGCCACGTCCGCATCGGTGTGGATGATGCGCCCGGTCACAGCGAACGTACCCAGGCAAGGGCGTCCTCGACGGTTTCGACGCGGCGGGCCTCCGGCTGGGGCGGTCGGTTGATGAGGGCCACGCGGAGGCCCAGGCGGCGTGCGGCGTCGAGCTTGGTGCGGGGCGTGGGGCCGCCGGCGTTCTTGGCGACGAGCCAGTCGACACCGAGCGATTTGAAGAGGTCGTATTCCTGGCCTTCCGAGAACGGCGGGGTGCCGGGCAGGAAGCGGCCGTTCGGGAAGGGAAACGGCGTGTCGGGCACGTTGATCTGGCGGCTGATGACGGTGCAGGACGAAAGGTTGGCGAAGCGGTGAAGCGTCTGGCGCCCGGTGGCGAGAAAGACGGTCGCGCCCGGAGCGATGTGGGCGGCGGCCTCCTCCTCCCGGTCGATCAGGGTCCAGTCGTCGCCCGGCCCCGGTGCCCAGGGCGGGCGCAGGACCTGGCAATAGGGAATGCCGAGACCGGCACAGACCCGGGCGGTGCGCTGCGAGATCCGGTCGGCGAAGGGGTGCGTGGCGTCGAGAACGGCGGTGATGGCATGCCCGGAGAGGTAGGCGCGGAACGCGGCCTCACCGCCGAAGCCGCCGCTGCGGGTGGGAATATCGAGAGGCGCGGGCGCGCGGGACGCGCCGGCGAGCGACGCGGTTGCCGCGATGCCCTCCTTGCGCAGTCGGGTGGCGATGGCCTTGGCCTCGCCCGTTCCGGCCAGGAGAAGGAGCGTCACGGGGCGGGCCTTGGGGATGGGGGAACGGGTCGTCTCGGCATGGCCGGCGGACTATAGGCGGGCAAGCCCGTCGCGCCAATGGGCCAATTTCGCATTGCGCCTTGCGCAATACGACCGATGCGAGGGGCGCTGCCCCTCGCGCTCCCCGGGATATTTATGGCCAGAGGAAAAGCAGGAGCCGGTATTGATTTCGGGTCTTGTGGGCCTCTCGAGAGGGGGCTAGCAAGGCGGCATGACCGAGACCGCCCTGCCCCTTGAAGATGACCGCCGCGCGAAGCGCAACGTGATCGTGCTGGTACTGGCGCAGGCCCTCCTGGGGGCGCAGATGGCGATGATCTTCGTCGTCGGCGGGCTGGCCGGGCAGAGCCTTGCCAGCAATGTCTGTTTCGCCACGCTGCCGATCTCGCTGATCGTACTGGGCTCGATGATCTCGGCCAACCCGCTGTCGATGGTGATGCAGCGGTTCGGGCGCAAGGCCGGGTTCCTGATCGGGACCACGGGGGGAGCCGCAGGGGCGGCGATCGCGGGCTATGGCCTCTACCTGGCGTCCTTTCCGGTGTATCTGGCGGGCAGTTTCCTGACCGGGATCTACATGTCGGCGCAGGGCTTTTACCGCTTCGCCGCGGCGGACACCGCGAGCGACGATTTCCGGCCCAAGGCGATTTCCTATGTCCTTGCGGGCGGGCTGGCGAGCGCGATCATCGGGCCGCAACTGGTGAAGGTGACGAGCCAGGCGATGGTGGTTCCGTTCCTGGGCACGTACCTGGCGGTGATCGCGATCAACCTGGCTGGCGCGCTGCTGTTCTTCTTCCTCGACATTCCCAAACCCCCGCCGCCGGCGCCGGACAGCCCCAGGGGGCGTACGCGGTGGGAACTGCTGACCACGCCGCGGATCGCGGTGGCGGTGATCTGCGCCATGGTGTCCTATGCGCTGATGAACCTGGTGATGACCTCGACCCCGCTGGCGGTGGTGGGGTGCGGGTTCGACGAGGGCAACGCGGCGGATATCGTCACGGGGCACGTGCTGGCCATGTTCGCGCCGTCCTTTTTCACCGGGCACCTGATCGCGCGGTTCGGGGTGGAGCGGATCGTGGGCGCGGGCCTTGTGATCCTGGCCGCCGCGGGCGTGGTGGCGCTGCAGGGGGTGGAGCTGGAGAATTTCTTCATCGCCCTGATCCTGCTGGGGCTGGGATGGAATTTCGGCTTTATCGGGGCGACGACCATGCTGGCGGGCGCGCATGACGCGCATGAGCGGGGCCGGATGCAGGGGATGAACGACCTGCTGGTCTTTGGCGGTGTCACGGTGGCGTCGTTGGCCTCGGGCGGGTTGATGAATTGTTCGGGCAGCACGGCGGAAGCCGGGTGGACGGCGGTGAACCTGGCCATGGTGCCGCTTCTGACCCTGGCGGGTGGCGCGCTGATCTGGCTGGTGCTGCGGCCGAAGACAGCCTGAGGCTTTTTCTTGCCGGAAATACTCCGGGGAGTTTGAGGGGCAGCGCCCCTCATTCCACCGGATGGAGCGCGCCGGAGGCGCTCTGTTTACCAGCGTCCGGTCAGGGCCCGGTGCATCAGCCCGAGGCGGGAGCGGAAAGGCGGCAGTGTCAGGCGGTTTTCCGAGACGGCGGCAGGGTCGCGGCGGGCCTTTTTCAGGATCGCGTCGGTCTGCCAGAGGGCCAGCATGGCGGGGCGGACCCCGGGCGCAAGGCGCGCGCGGCGGGCCTCGGAGAGTGCGGTGAGCGCGTCGTCGGCCAGGGCGCGGATGGCGGCATGGGTGCCTTCGACCAGCGGGATGCGGCCCTGGCGTTCCAGTTCCGGCACGGCGCGCAGCCAGTTGGCGACGCCCTGGGCGTAGCCTGCCTTGAGGATCGGGTCTTCCGGCGCGTCTCCCAAGGCGCGCGCGGCGGCGAGCAGCAGCAGACCGGAGGTGTTGGTGAGGTGGGCGCGGAAGGCGCTCATGTCCTCGAACGGGTCGCGGTAGATGTCCCAGCGGCGGGCCTCGACCAAGGCGTCCAACCGTGCGGCCATGTCCGTGTCCAGCACGGATGCAAGCGGCGTGGCGACCTCGTGGCGGCGGACCTCGGCGCCGGTGCGGATCTCTTCCAGCACGTCGCGCCACCATTGCAGGCGCATCTCGGCGATCATCGATTCCTGCGTCACCCACGGCGCGCGGGAGACCTCGACATTGAAGGCGTAGAGCGGAAAGAACTTTTCGCGCACGGGCACGGGGGCGGCCATGGTGGCGGCGAAACGCTCGGGGTCGCCGCGCTCAACAAGGCCCGCGCAGGCCATGATGTCGGGGTCGAGCGCCATGGCCGTCAGGTAGGCCCGAAACCGGGGCGCGCAAGGATGAGCGCGTAGGCGATATCGCCGGGGGCCTGCCGCCAGAGGGTGATTTCGCGCAGTGCGGCGTCGAGCACGCCGGTCAATGCCGCGTCCGCGCCAGGGCGCAGGGTGGCGATGCGGCCGCCGAGTTCGGCGTAATACTCCGCCCAGGCCCTGCCGGTGATGAGGCGGTGGTTCAGCACGGTGCAGCCGGCCGCCTCGACCCGCGCGGTGATGCCGGAAAGGTCGGAGATTGCCGGGTAGTCGGCCCAGAAGTCTTTCGCCGCCTGCGGGGCGTCGGGGGCGAGCACGGGTTCGGAGAAGGCAACCGCGCCATCGGTCGTGAGGGCACGCCTCCAGAGCTTCAGCCCTTCGGTGACGCCTAGGAAGTAGAGCGCGCCGGCGCACCAGATGAGGTCGTAAAAGCCGCTGATCTGCGCCATGTCGCCGGTCGATACGGTGACGTTGGTGAAGCGGGCGGTGGCGGTGCGGGCCTCTTCGACAAGGTGGGGCAGCTGGTCGATGCCTTCGATCGTGGCCCGCGGCAGCGCCTCGGCCAACGTCACGAGGTCGGCGCCGGGGCCGCAGGCGGCGTCGAGCACGTGGGGCGCGTCGGGCAGGTCGAGCTGGCTGAGCGCCCAGCGGACATCCTCGGGCGTTCCCGGACCCTGTCGCGTCATCTGGCGGTGCAAAGTGAGGAAGGCCTCGTCCACCTCTCAGGCCTCGCCGCCGTCGCGCAGGAGTTTCCAGTTTATGGCGTCGAGCAGCGCCTCGAACGACGCATCGATTATGTTGGGCGACACGCCCACGGTGGACCAGCGCCGCCCCTGCCCGTCCTCGCTGTCGATGATGACGCGGGTGACCGCCTCGGTGCCGCCCTGGGTGATGCGCACCTTGAAGTCCACCAGCCGCATGTCGGCGATGGCGTCCTGGTAGCGGCCCAAATCCTTGGCCAGCGCCTGGGCGAGCGCGTTCACCGGGCCACGATCTGTGCCGGTCTCGTCCATCGACTCGCTGACGGACAGTTTCTTTTCCCCGTCGACCTTGACCACCACCACGGCCTCGGACAGCGACACCATCCTGTCGTACTTGTTCTTGCGGCGTTCGACCGTGACCTTGTAGCGCTTGACCTCGAAGAACTCGGGCAGAAGGCCCAGTTCGCGGCGGGCGACCAGCTCGAAACTCGCCTGCGCCATGTCGTAGGTGTAGCCGCGATTCTCGCGGGTCTTGACCTCTTCGAGGATGCGCGGGAGCGCGGGGTTGTCCTTGGCGATCTCCAGCCCGGCCTCGGCAAGGCGGTTGCGCAGGTTGGACTGGCCCGCCTGGTTGGACATGGGGATGATGCGGGCGTTGCCGACGCTGGCGGGGTCGATATGCTCGTAGGTCGTCGGGTCCTTGACGATGGCGCTGGCGTGCAGCCCGGCCTTGTGGGCGAAGGCCGAGGCGCCCACGTAGGCGGATTGCTTCATCGGGACGCGATTGAGGATCTCGTCCAGCTGGCGCGAGGCCATGGTGATGCCTTCGAGCGCCTGCGCCGTGACGCCGGTGGCGTAGCGGCTGGCATAGGGTTCCTTGAGCAGAAGCGTCGGGATGAGCGCGGTGAGGTTGGCGTTGCCGCAGCGTTCGCCCAGGCCATTGAGCGTGCCCTGGATCTGGCGGGCGCCGGCATCCACGGCCGCCAGGCTGCCCGCGACGGCATTCTCGGTGTCGTTATGGGTGTGGATGCCCAGGCGCTCGCCGGGGATGCCGGCGGCGATGACGTCCGAGACCACGTCGGCGATGCGGTGCGGCAGCGTACCGCCATTGGTGTCGCAGAGCACGATCCAGCGGGCACCTGCCTGATGCGCGGCCTTCAGGCAATCGAGCGCATAGGCGGGGTCGCGGGCGAAGCCGTCGAAGAAATGCTCGGCATCGAACAGCGCCTCGCGGCCCTGTTTCACGATATGGGCGATGGAGGCGGAGATGCTCTCGAGGTTTTCCTGCGCCGTGATGCCCAGCGCGGTTTCGACGTGGAAGATATCGGTCTTGCCGACGAGGCAGATCGAGGCGGTGCCGGCGTTCATGACGGCGGCCAGCACGTCGTCGTTCTCCGCGCTGCGCCCGGCGCGCTTGGTCATGCCGAAGGCAGTGAGGCGCGCGCGGGTCTCGGGGGCGGCGTCGAAAAAGGCGCTGTCGGTGGGGTTGGCCCCGGGCCAGCCGCCTTCGATGTAATCGACGCCGAGCGCGTCGAGCGTGGTGGCGATGGCCTGCTTCTCGGCGGTGGAGAATTGCACGCCTTGCGTTTGCTGCCCGTCGCGCAGCGTGGTGTCGTAGAGGCTGAGGCGGGTCTTGGTCATTGGGTGTTTCCCTTGGCGGGAAGGGCCGCGCCCGAGCCTGGGAGGGCATGTGCCTGGTTTGAGCGGTGCGGAGCGGCGCAATCAAGTCGAACACGGGTTCGGCGCGTGACGTTGGCAAAGCGCCCTCCCGGGGGGAGGGTCGGGCGCGGCCCGGCGTGCCGCCGGGCGAAACAGATCGAGTGGAGGGTCATTTGAGGGCCTCCAGTTTGGCGGGGTCGAAGTCAGGGCCGATATCCCATTCGGGACCTTGGGGAGTATCGGCAATTACCACTCCTGCATTTGTCAAAACATCACGAATTTCATCGGCGCGGCCGAAATTCTTCGATTTCTTGGCATCTTGCCGCTCCCATACTAGAGAAACAATTCTTTCTCTAAGCACCTCGTCGGAAAGCGCAGGGTGAAGCATGGCATCGTCTTCCGTTTCGTCATAGGAAAACAAGTCAATCCCAAGCAAAGCACATCCAGCCAGTAGCCTTTTAGCTGTTTGCTCGACTTGATCATTCGACAAGCTCGCCCGCGACGGACCCTCCAATGACTTCGCCAATGAAATCAGGTGCGTAATGGCCAGAGAAGTATTCAGGTCGTCGCACAATGCATCGACGACATTCTGGTCAACATTGGATCGAATGAATGCCTCAGAATTGTCGTTAATCTCCGAGCGGAAACGCTTGAGGTGAGCAACTTCTGAAGCCCAGATATCCAGTCGTTTCTTTGCCGAAACAGCAGAAGCTTGCCGCCAATCCATGGGCTTTCGATAATGGGTGGATAGGAAGACAAACCTTATCACCTCCCCCGGAACGCCCGTGTTACCCGGCATGCCCTGATCGAGCAAGTCCTTCACCGTGAAGAAGTTCCCCAGGCTCTTGGACATCTTCTTGCCCTCGACCTGAAGCATCTCATTATGCAGCCAGAAGTTGGCGAAGTTCCCCTCGGGGTGCGCGCAGCAGCTTTGGGCGATCTCGTTCTCGTGGTGGGGGAACATCAGGTCGTTGCCGCCGCCGTGGATGTCGAAACTTTCGCCCAGGAGTTCATAGCTCATGGCCGAGCATTCGATGTGCCAGCCGGGGCGGCCCCGGCCCCAGGGTGAGTCCCAGCCGGGTTGAGTCTCATCGGACGGTTTCCAGAGGACGAAATCCATCGGGTCCTCCTTGTAGGGCGCGACCTCGACCCGCGCGCCTGCCACCATGTCGTCGACCGAGCGGCCCGAGAGCTTGCCGTAGTCCTGATAGGAGCGGACGCGGAAGAGGACGTGGCCTTCGACGACGTAGGCATGGCCGTCGGCGATGAGTTTCTCGATCATCGTGACCATCTGCGGGATATACTGCGTCGCGCGGGGCATCTGATCGGGTTCGAGCGCGCCAAGTCTGCCCATGTCGGCGAGGAACCACTGGGTGGTTTCGGCGGTGATGTCGGAGATATCCCGCCCGGTCTCGGCGGCGCGCGCGTTGATCTTGTCGTCCACGTCTGTGAAGTTGCGCACGTAGGTGACGTGATCCGCGCCATAGACATGCCGCAAGAGCCGGTAGAGCACGTCGAACACCACCACGGGCCGCGCGTTGCCCAAGTGGGCGCGGTCATAGACGGTGGGGCCGCAGACATACATGCGCACATCGTCCTTGTTCAGAGGCTCGAACACCTCTTTCTTCCGGGTGCGGGTGTTGTGGAGTTTTAGTGTTGTCATGGCGTCCTCGCGCGCGTGGTCCCGCGGCGGGCTTAGCAACTAACATTCAAGGATGGAATAGAAGACCGGCCCGCCTGACGATGTCAGCGGGTAATGCAGCAAATGGTGATGGGTGCAACGGTCATGGGGGCGACCATAAGAGGCCGCCCCCGCCCGGTCAAGCGCATCCCGCGGAGGGCGCCCGCCGGGGGACCTCCGGCGCCGGGGAGAGCTGCGCGCGGATGGTCAGGGCAATGCCGATGGCGATCACCGCCGCCCCGGCCCAGGTCAGCGGGGCATAGACCTCGCCCAGGAAGACCGTGCCGGTGGCCAGCCCGACCGCGGCGGTGACATAGCCGATCTGGCTGAGCAGCACCGGGCCGCCCGCGCGTTGCAGGGCGAAATAGGCCGGAAAGGTCAGGCCCGCGACCAGCATCTGGGGCAGGACGAGATGCGGCACGGCGTGCAGGCGTTCGAGCGGCACGTCGCCGGTCAGGGCGATTTGCAGCAGGCCGAGCGCCAGGAGCGCGAAGACATGGCTCCAGGCCGCCAGGGCGGCGGGGTGCGCCCCCTCGGGCCAGTCGAGCGTGCGGTAGAGGTTGCCGATGGCCAGGATCACCGGCAGGGCGAACCCCAGGAGCGGCCAGCCCACGCCCCCTGCCCCGTCGGCCCCGCCCCGCGTGACCGCGACCAGCGCCGCCCCCGCAAGGCCGACCCCGATGCCGATCACCCCCAGGCGCGGCGGCATGGCAAGGCCAGCCATGACCGTCACGGCGAGCGTCGTCACCGGGGCCAGCCCGAACATCAGCCCCGCATAGCCTGCCCCGACATGCGGGATCAGCAGGAAGAGAAGCGCATTGATCGCGGCAAAGCTGAGCACGCCGGAAATGGCTGAATAGCGCAGCATCCGCCCCCGGGGCAGCGCGAAGCGCCGCTGCAGCACCAGCACCGGGATCAGCACGCCGGCGGCCCCGGCGGAGATCACCATGGCCCAGACCAGCGGCGGCACCCCGGCCGCGGCGGCCAGCTTGCCCAGCGGCAGGCCGGTGCCCAGAAGCGCCCCGGTATAGAGCAGGAGGCCGATGGCGCGCCGGTTGCGTCCGATGTCAGTCATAGGTCACCACCTCGAACTCGATCCCGTCGGGACCGTCGAAATAGAACCGCCGCCCCGGTTCGTAGTCGGCGTGGTTGTGGGGCGTGTAGCCGGCGGCCTTGACCTTCGCCTCGGTTCCCCCGAGGTCGTCCACGGTGACGCCCACGTGGTTCAGGCCGCCGATCCGGCCATAGGTCTCTCCTGTCGGCTGAAGGTCCTTGTCGGGCGCGTAGAGCGCGAGATAGCTGTCGTCGTCGCCCACGTGAACGGTAAAGCCGTTGTCCTTGGCCGCCCCCTGCCAGCGGACGTGCCATCCGAAGAGATCGCACAGGATCGCGGCGCTGGCCCTGGGATCGGGGACGGTGATGTTGACATGTTCGAGTTTCATGGGGCGCTCCTTTGCAAGCTTGATTCCGTTGTGAAATCAGCGTAATCCTTCAAGTTAACTTGAAGCCAAGAGGGAAAATTCTCATGCCCGTCAGACCCTTGCCGGATCGCGGCCTGACGATCGGCTATGTCGCCGAGCGCACCGGCCTCGCGCCGTCGGCGATCCGCTATTACGAGGACGAGGGGCTGGTGCGCCCGGATCGCAACGACGCCGGGCACCGGCGCTATGCGCGGTCGGACATCAGGCGGCTGAGCTTCGTGATGATCTCGCAGGGGCTGGGCTTCAGTCTGCCCGAGATCCGCGCGGCGCTGGCCGAGTTGCCCGAGCACCGCACGCCGGGCAAGGCGGACTGGGCGCGGATCTCGCGCCGGTTCGGAGCGGTGCTGGACGAACGGATCGCGCAGATGCAGGCGCTGCGGGCGCGGCTGGACGGGTGTATCGGCTGCGGCTGCCTGTCGCTGAAGACCTGCGCGCTTTACAACCCGAAGGACAAGGCGCGGGTGCGCGGACCGGGGCCGCGATACGTGATGGGGGACCGCTCGGACGAGATCTGAGGGGCGCGAGCCACCTGCTTGACTTCGTAAAGGGTGCCGGGCCATGTGACGGCGACCGAGCGAAGGAGGCTGGCATGGCATTGTCGAAGCGGATCACGGGGCTGACGGGCGGCGGATCGGACGGCTGGGACGTCTATTACAAGGCCAAGGACATGATGGATGCGGGCGAGGATGTCGCCATGCTGACCATCGGCGAGCACGATATCGGCACCGATGACAGCATCCTGGACGCGATGCATGCCGCCACCAAGGCGGGGCATGTGGGCTATTCCATGTTCAACGGCAACCTGAACCTGCGCGAGACGGTGGCCCGGCGGGTGACCGCGCGGACGGGTGTGGCGACCACGCCGGACAACGTGCTGGTGGTGCCGGGCGGCCAGGCCGGGCTCTTCGCGGCGCATCACGCGGCCTGTGACGAGGGCGACCGGGCGCTATATATCGACCCGTTCTATGCCACCTACCCCGGCACGATCCGGGCCGTGGGCGCGCAAGACGTCGCCGTGGCCGCCCGGCCCGAGCGGATGTTTCAACCCGACCCGGTCGATATCGCGGCGGCTGCGGACGGGGCGAAAAGCCTGCTGATCAACACGCCCAACAATCCCACCGGCGCGGTCTATGGCCGCGAGACGCTGGAGGGGATCGGCCGGGTATGCCGGGACCACGACATGTGGCTGATCTCGGACGAGGTTTACGACACGCAGCTGTGGGAGGGCGACCACCTGAGCCCCCGGATGCTGGACGGGATGGCCGACCGCACGCTGGTGATCGGGTCGCTGTCCAAGAGCCACGCCATGACCGGCAGCCGCATCGGCTGGGTCGTGGGGCCGGAGGACGCGATTTCGCATATGGGCAACCTGTCGACCCACACGACCTATGGCGTGGCCGGCTTCGTGCAGGAGGCGGCGTGTTACGCGCTTGGCAAGGGCGCGGAGTTCGAGGCAGAGGTCGCAGCCCCCTTCCGGCGGCGGCGCGACCTGGTGCTGGGGCTGCTGGAAGGCCAGGACGTGGTGCGCCCCATCCCAGCGCAGGGCGCGATGTTCGTGATGCTGGACGTGCGGGCGACGGGGCTGTCCGGCGAGGCGTTCGCCGAGGCGCTGCTGGACCGCCACAAGGTGGCGGTGATGCCGGGCGAGAGTTTCGGCCGCGCCGCGGCGGGGCATGTGCGCGTGGCGCTGACGGTGGCGGACGACCGGCTGCGCGAGGCGCTGGCGCGTCTGGTGGAGATGGCGTCGGACCTGGCGGGCGTGGCGGCCTGAGAGTCTTAGAGGTCCCGGGTCAGGCCCGGGACGGGTGCTTTGCAAGACCGGCAAGGCTGTTCCGGGAAACGGGGGGCATCGGCGTTTGCGCGCGGCCCCCTGCGACCGCCGGTCGCGTCGAAACCCTTGGCGGACCGCACAAATCCAGCCTGTAACCTGGTTCAAGCGGAGGAAACACATGTTCAAGGGTCTGGGACTTTCGATGGCAATCATACTTGGCGGCATGGTCGGGCTGCCCGCCGCGATCCTCGCGGCGCTGTAGGCCACATCATCCTGCGACATCGAGGCCCGCGACAGGCGCGCGGGCCTTTTTCATGTTCGCTGCCCTGCGGCGTAAGATTCTGTCGTTTTTGGCCCATGCGTCGCTTTCGGGACAGATCGGAGGCGAGGCTGCCGCCTTAAATCGGCCATTGGGCCCGGCGGTGCGGTCACGTGCGTGCGGGCTGGCGATGGAGGCCGCGCATGGCGCAGCGCTGCAAGATAGTACTGAAGGTCCGCACCATCGGGGCGGAACGCGGGCGGGCCGCGCGGGGGCGGCCGGGACGGGGCTGAGACGCATCCCCCTTTCCCTTTTCCCGCGATCCAAGGACCCAAGACATGAACAACCTGTCCCCCCGCCGTACCGGAGGCCGTGCCGCGCGCCGGGCCAGCCGGGCGGCCCCGCTCGACACCCTGATGCGCCCCGTACGCCCCGGTATGGAGGGCGGCACGCTGAAAGTGCTGAGCGACGCGCAGATTGCGCGCATCCACGACACCGCGCTCGATGCGCTGGAACGCATCGGGCTGTCGGGCGCGCCGGCAAGCGGTATCGCCTATCTGACCGCCGCCGGAGCCGTTCAGGGCGACGACGGGCGCATCCGCTTTCCCCGTGCGCTGTTGGAGGACACCATCGCGCGGGCCAATCGCGAGATCACGCTGTTCAGCCGCGACGGGCTGAACGACCTGCACCTGGGCGGCGCCCGGGTGCATTACGGCACCGCGGGTGCTGCGGTGAACATGGTGGACGTGGACGGGCGCAATTACCGCGAAAGCACGGTGCAGGACCTGCACGATGCGGCGCGGATCGTCGACGTGCTGGACAACGTGCATTTCTGTCAGCGGCCCATGGTGGCGCGGGACATTGCCGACAACATGGAGATGGAGCTGAACACCGTCTATGCCTGCTGCACGGGCACGACGAAGCATGTGGGCACGTCCTTTACCGAGCCGCATCACGTGGGCCCGGCGATGGAGATGGTTTACATGATCGCGGGCGGCGAGGATAAGTTTCGCGAACGGCCCTTCGTCAGCAATTCCAACTGTTTCGTGGTGCCGCCTATGCGGTTCGCCACCGAGTCCTGCGAGGTGATGGAACGCTGCATCGAGGGCGGGATGCCGGTGCTGCTGCTCTCGGCCGGGATGGCGGGCGCGACGGCGCCGTCGACCATCGCAGGGGCGATCATGCAGGCCACGGCGGAGTGCCTTGCCGGGCTGGTCTATGTCAACGCGGTGAAGCCGGGGCATCCCTGCATTTTCGGCACCTGGCCCTTCGGGCTGGACCTGCGTACCGGGGCGATGTCGATCGGGTCGGGCGAGCAGGCATTGCTGAGCGCGGGCTGCGCGCAGATGCACCAGTTCTACGGCGTGCCCGGCGGAGCGGCGGGGGGCGCGTCGGATTCCAAGCTGCCCGACATGCAGGCCGGGTGGGAGCAGATGTGCTCGAACGTGATGGCGGGGCTCGCGGGCGTGAACATGGTCTACGAGGCGGCGGGGATGCACGCGTCCCTGCTGGGGTTCTGTCACGAGAGCCTGATCCTGGGCGATGACCTGATCGGCCAGGCGCTGCGCTGTGTGCGCGGGATCGAGGTGGACGACGAGACGCTGGCGCTGGACCAGATGGAGGCGGTCTGCATCGGGGGGCCGGGGCATTACCTGGGCACCGAGGCGACGCTGGCGCGGATGCAGCGGGATCATTGTTATCCCAAACTGGGGGACAGGTCCTCGCCCAAGGAGTGGGTGGAAAAGGGCAAGCCGGACCTGGTGGCGAAGGCCGTGGCGCGGAAGGAGGAGATCCTGTCGCAGCGATCGGCGGCGCGGCTGAACCCGATGCTGGATGCGGAGATACGCAAGCGGTTCGCGATACATTTGAAGGGGTAGAGGCCTGGGTCAGGCCCGGGACGGCCAATCCCGAGACTGGAAACCGCGCGTCGACGGGCCGCGGCATGGCGATCTTCCGGGGATTCTGAACGCTTTATGGTTGCCATATCCGAAAAACAAACGAGCGGGGCACGAAGCTTGGCCAGATCGCCGTGCCGTGGGGGCGGCCCGGCGATGCGCGGCGGCGCAGCTTGCTGCGCCTCGAATCCGCGCGGGGTGATTTGAGCGGGCGTTGACTTCAAGTTTTGACGGCAGGAGGTCCCGGGTCAGGCCCGGGACGGGTGATCGGGGTGGCGAGGGCGCGCGCATGTCAAAGGCGCGACGTCATCCCGGACCTGATCCGGGATCTCTGATTGCGGGAGATCCTCGGGTCAGGCCCGAGGATGACGGGTTAAAGGGAGGCGCGTGACGGCCCTAAAGCCGCGACAGGATCGCGTCGGTGTCGACCGCACCGATGGCGCCGGTGGTGCGGCCGCGCTCGCCCGCGAGCCGCGTGGCGACATAGGCTTCGGCCACCGCGGGAGGCGCGTGACGGATGAGGACGGAGGCCGTGAGCAGCGTGGCGAGGCTTTCGACGTACCAGCGGGCCTGCGCCTCGTCCGGCAAGCGGGGAAAGCGGGTGATGTGGGCGTTGAGCGCCGCGTCGTAGCGCCAGTATTGACCGGCCACCGCCCCCAGCTCGCGGCTGAGGACCTCGCCCGAGAGCGGCACCTTGCGCAGGGTGCGCAGGATGTCGAGGCAGATGACGTTGCCCGACCCTTCCCAGATCGAGTTGAGCGGGGCCTCGCGGTAGAGGAGCGGCAGGGCCGTATCCTCGACATAGCCCATGCCGCCAAGCACCTCCATCGCCTCGTAGACCAGGTTGGGGCACAGCTTGTTGCCCATGTACTTGGCCAGCGCAACGGCGACTCGGGCGAATGCGCGGGCCGCGTCGGTGTCGCGGTCGAACTGCGCCGCCACGAACATCCCCAGCGCCAGCGTGCCCTCCCAGTCGAGCGCGAGGTCCGCCAGCACCGACCGCATCAGGGGCTGGTCGATCAGCGTTTTCTGAAAGGCCGTGCGATGGCGGGCCCAGTGGGCGGCATGGGACAGCGCGGCCCGCATCAGGCCCGCCGGCGCCATGGCGGTGTCGAGCCGGGTGTGGTGGACCATGTCGAGGATGGTCTTCACGCCCTCGCCTTCCTCGCCCAGACGGTGGGCCACCGCGTCGGCATATTCGATTTCGGCGGACGCGTTGGCGCGATTGCCGAGCTTGTCCTTGAGGCGCTGGATGTGGATCGTGTTGCGCCGCCCCTCGAGCCAGCGGGGCACGAGGAAACAGGTGAGGCCCCCGGGCGCCTGCGCCAGCGTCAGGAAACCGTCGGACATGGGCGCCGAGCAGAACCACTTGTGGCCGCGCAGCACGTAGGCGTCGCCATCGGGCGCGGCGCGGGTGGTGTTGGCGCGCACGTCCGAGCCGCCCTGTTTCTCGGTCATGGCCATGCCGAGCGTCGCGCCGGGCTTGCGCGCCAGCGGCTTGGGTGCGGGATCGTAGGCGCGGCTGAGCAGCTTGGGCACCCATGCGTCGAAGAGCCCGCTATCTGCCTGAAGCGCGGGCACGGCGGCGTAGGTCATGGTCATGGGGCAGCACACGCCGGGTTCGACCTGGCTGGTCAGATAGACCATCGCGGCATGGGTGGCATGGCCGCCCGGCGCCCCTTCCCACGCGATGGCGGCATAGCCCGCGCCGATGCCGGTGCGCATGAGATCGTGATAGGCGGGATGAAACCGGACCTCGTCCAGCCTGCGCCCGCCTGTGTCGAAGAGCACCAGTTCGGGCGGGGTACGGTTGGCCGCGCGGCCCGCCTCGGCCATGGCGGCGGTGCCGATGGTTTCGCCGTAGGCGGCAAGATGCGCGATGTCGGCCCCCGCCGCTCCGGCATGGTCCGCCAGGGCCGGATCGGTGGCGAAAAGATCCACGTCGCCACGGGCCGCGGGCTGGTTCGTCACGTCGTGGGTGAGCAGCGCGGCGTCGGGGGGCAATTGTGGCATGAATGACTCTCCTCAAGGACGAGTAGTAGCCTTTAAGCGCTTTGATGTGAAAGGGGATTCACAAAGCGATTCGCCTGTGTCATTGTGCACGGGCACCGCACGCAAAGAGGCGGGCACCAGAGGCAGAAAGAGCAGTCATGAAATCGCGCAGGCGCCCCGCATTCGGTGTGTTGATCTATTTCGCCATAGCCTTCGGGCTGGGGGCCTATTTCACGTTCGCGGCCGTACAGGGCGATTACGGCGTGTTTCGCCGCGCCGAGATCGAATCGGGCGAGGCGGAATTGCGCGAACAGCTGGCCGTGCTGGATGCCAAGGTCGCGCGGATGGAGAACCTGACGCGGCGGTTGTCGGACACGTATCTGGATCTCGACCTGCTGGACCAGCAGGCGCGCGAGGTGCTGGGGATGCTGCGGGCCGACGAGATCGTGATCCGCTGAGACCCGCCCTGCCCCGGTTCCCGGCCGGTGTTTCCGGACATTTCAGGCAAGCGGAAGGTCGTGGCGGATCGAGCCAGGCACGAGCGCATGGGTTTCCTTCGTGGCGCCGGTGATTTCCAGCACGCCCCCTGGCGGCGGCTCCCCTGGCTCGGCGCGAGCGACGCGCATGGTGCAGGTCACATCCTTTGCCCTGAGCGAGAGGGACGCCCACGCGGCACCGTCGATCCACACCCAGTCGTAATCCCCGGTGACGTGCATCCCATCGACGCTGAACGCGATCCTCGGCGCGCCGGTGGGCGCGCCGAGGTAGACCCCGTAGACCAGGCCCGGCTGCAGGCTGACGCATAGCGTCTCGCCGGTCTCGGCGAGCCGCGCCAGCAAAACGATGTGTTCCTCCGGTCCGCAGGGCGGGTCAACGCAGTCGGGGCTTGCGGAGGATGGGCACATGATGTCACCTTCGATATCGCCGGTGCGCTGCACGGCCCCGGTCGTGTGCTGGACGTGATGCAAGCGTAGGCTAGGTGGTTGGACACGAGCAAGTGAGCATGCGGGAACGGCGCCCGACCGCCCGCGTGCGGGAACGGCAAGGAGAGGAGAGCAAGAAATGAGTGCGCAACTGTTGGCGGCCCTGATCGTCTCGCCCTTCGCGCTGGCCTTCGTATATGCCGGGTACCACGAGTATTCGCGCTACAAATCCGAGGGCCGCGCGACCTATGGGTTGGCCTATGACGAGGAAAGCGGAACGACCCACGTGACCGGGATCGGCGACGATGAGAAGGCCTATGATCCCGAAGACTTCGATCCCAACGGTTACAGGGACCCCGATATCAAGGACGACGACAAAGCCTGACCCGGGTCTTCGGAGCAGGGACGCGGCCCCGCATGCCGGATCTGACGCCGCGTCAAAAACCCTCTCGAAAAATCGGAGCGAGTCCTGTATAAGATAGTTTAACGCTAAACTATTCTTTTCAGCACAGGAGCCCGCCCGCATGGCTGCCAGGAAAACGACAAAGAAACCAAACGTTTCCGCCGACGAGTTGAAGAAATACTACCGCGACATGCTGCTGGTCCGTCGATTCGAGGAAAAGGCCGGCCAGCTGTATGGCATGGGCTTGATCGGCGGGTTCTGCCACCTCTACATCGGGCAGGAAGCGGTGGTCGTCGGGCTGGAAGCCACGGCCGAGGAAGGCGACAAGCGGATCACGACCTATCGCGACCATGGCCACATGCTGGCCTGCGGCATGGACCCCGATGGCGTGATGGCCGAGCTGACGGGCCGCGAGGGCGGCTATTCCAAGGGCAAGGGCGGCTCGATGCACATGTTCAGCCGCGAGAAGGATTTCTATGGCGGGCACGGCATCGTGGGCGCGAACGTGCCGCTGGGCGCGGGGCTGGCGCTGGCCGACCAGTACAAGGGCAACGGGCGCGTGACCTTCACATATTTCGGGGACGGTGCTGCGAACCAGGGCCAGGTCTACGAGACGTTCAACATGGCCGCCCTGTGGAAGCTGCCGGTGGTGTTCGTGATCGAGAACAACCAGTACGCCATGGGCACGTCGCAGAAACGCTCGACCTCGACGCCGGACATCTACACCCGTGGCGAGGCGTTCGGCATCCCCGGCGAGGCGGTGGACGGCATGGACGTTCTGGCCGTCAAGGAAGCCGGTGCCAAGGCCGTGGCGCACTGCCGCAAGGGCGACGGGCCGTATATCCTTGAGGTGAAGACCTATCGCTATCGCGGGCATTCCATGTCGGACCCGGCGAAGTACCGCACGCGCGAGGAAGTGCAGAAGATGCGCGACGAGAAGGACTGCATCGAGCATGTGCGCGAGCTGCTGCTGGAGGGCAAGCACGCCAGCGAGGAGGACCTCAAGGCGATCGACAAGGAAATCAAGGACGTGGTGAACAAGTCCGCCGAGTTCGCCAAGGAAAGCGCCGAGCCGGACGTGTCCGAGCTGTGGACGGACATCTATGTCGAAGACACGCGCGAGGACGCCTGATGCGCAAGCCTGTCAAGCTGCTTGCGGTGCTGTTGGCCGTGGTCGGCGGGCACTCCGTCAACGCCAAGGACTTCGCACGTCACGCGGATGACCTGCGCGACCTTGTCCACTACGACGGTCCGGCGACCAGCGGCGGGCTGACCCGGACCAGTTTCGACATCCGGCCTGACTGTGTCTTCACCCAGAAGGCGCAAGGCCGCATGGACGGCGTCGATGCGGTGGTCGTCATGACCGGCGATCTG
Source organism: Roseovarius atlanticus (assembly GCF_019802205.1). GTDB lineage: Bacteria > Pseudomonadota > Alphaproteobacteria > Rhodobacterales > Rhodobacteraceae > Roseovarius > Roseovarius atlanticus_A. The sequence continues at coordinate 968,936 of NZ_JAHVHQ010000003.1, read as the reverse complement.
CGGGACGTGGCGCCCGAGGACATCGCCTTTGAAACCGAAGGCGACGGGCTTGCGATCCGGTTCGACGTGGCGCCCCCCGCGCCGGCCTGGAAGGTGACGACGCGGATCGAGGCCGGCAACGAGCTTTACGACCTGCTGGTGGCGGAGCCCGAGGCGCTCGGCGCGCTCATGCCGGCGGACTGCACCCGGCAAGCGTGCGAGATGACGATGACGCTGCCCGATGACGGGCGCCAGCAATTTTTCAGACTGATACTAGCGGAAATCCTGACCGAGCCGCAGGCCGAACAGGCGACGGATGCGTTCCGTGACCTGGCCGAGCTGTGCCGGGGCAAGACCCAGTAGGGAGAGAGACGACGATGCCAACAGAAATTCTGATGCCCGCCCTGTCGCCGACGATGGAGGAAGGCACCCTGGCCAAGTGGCTGGTCAAGGAGGGGGACACGGTGAACTCGGGCGACATCATGGCCGAGATCGAGACCGACAAGGCGACGATGGAATTCGAAGCCGTCGACGAGGGCACCATCGGCAAGATCCTGATCGAGGAAGGCACCGAAGGGGTGAAGGTGAACACGCCCATCGCGGTGCTGCTGGAAGACGGCGAGAGCGCGGATGATATCGGCGAGACGTCGTCGGGCGGCGGTGACTCCTCCTCCGCCAAGGAGGACGATGAAAGCGGCGACGACGAGAGCCGCGCAAAATCCGAGCCGGTCGCGGCCTCGCCCGCGGCCCCCGTGCCGCAGCCCGACGCCAGCCCCGACTGGCCCGAGGGCACCGAGATGCAGAAGATGACCGTGCGCGAGGCGATCAACGCGGCCATGATCGAGGAGATGCGCAACGACGAGAACGTCTTCATCATGGGCGAGGAGGTGGCCGAGTACCAGGGCGCCTACAAGATCACCCAAGGTTTGCTGGACGAGTTCGGATCCAAGCGGGTGATCGACACGCCGATCACCGAGCACGGGTTCGCCGGGATCGGCGTGGGCGCGGCCTGGGGCGGGCTGAAGCCGATCGTGGAATTCATGACCTGGAACTTCGCCATGCAGGCGATCGACCAGATCATCAACTCTGCCGCCAAGACGAACTATATGTCCGGCGGGCAGCTGGGCTGTTCCATCGTCTTCCGTGGCCCCAACGGGGCGGCGGCGCGGGTGGCCGCGCAGCACAGCCAGGATTACGCGGCGTGGTATTCCCACGTGCCGGGCCTGAAGGTGGTGCAGCCCTATTCGGCGGCCGATGCCAAGGGCCTGCTGAAAAGCGCCATTCGTGACCCGAACCCGGTGATCTTCCTGGAAAACGAAATCCTCTACGGGCGCAGCTTCGAGGTGCCGGTGCTGGACGATTTCACCATCCCCTTCGGCAAGGCGCGCATTGCCCGGCCCGGGGACGACGTGACCATCGTCAGCTTCGGCATCGGCATGACCTATGCGCTGGAGGCCGCGGACAAGCTGGCCGAGGACGGCGTGAGCGCCGAGGTGATCGACCTGCGCACGCTGCGCCCGCTGGATTATGACACGGTGCTGGCCAGCGTGATGAAGACCAACCGCTGCGTCACGGTCGAGGAAGGCTTCCCGGTGGCCAGCATGGGCAACCATCTCAGCGCGGTGATCATGGAGCGGGCGTTCGACTACCTCGATGCGCCGGTGATCAACTGCACGGGCAAGGACGTGCCGATGCCCTATGCCGCGAACCTGGAAAAGCTGGCGCTGACCTCGACCAAGGAAGTGATCGAGGCCGTCAACAAAGTGACATATCGGTAAGGAGAGAGCGCGATGCCCACGGAAATACTGATGCCCGCCCTTTCCCCGACGATGGAAGAGGGCACGCTGGCGAAATGGCTGGTCAAGGAAGGCGACACGGTGAATTCCGGCGACCTGCTGGCCGAGATCGAGACCGACAAGGCGACGATGGAGTTCGAGGCGGTCGACGAAGGCACGATCGGCAAGATCCTGATCGAGGAAGGCACCGAAGGGGTCAAGGTGAACACCGCCATTGCCATTCTGCTGGAGGAAGGCGAGAGCGCGGATGATATCGGTGACGTGAGCGCCTCCGGCGGCTCTGACGGAGGCGAGGACAAGGCCGAGGCCAAGGAGGACAAGCAGGAGGCGGCCCCGAAGAAGGAGGCCGCGGCCAAGCAAGAGAAGCCCGAGAGCGGCGACGTGCCCACTGCCCCGGCGGCGCCCAAGAAGGACGGTGAGCGCATCTTCGCTTCGCCCCTGGCACGCCGGATCGCCAAGCAGAAGGGCATCGACCTGACCGAATTGAAAGGGTCCGGTCCGCATGGGCGGATCGTGAAGGCGGACGTGGAAAGTGCCAAACCCGGAGCGGCGAAGCCTGCCGAGGAGAAAGCGGCGGGAGGTCCCGCAGCAAGTGCGGGACAGGCGGCCCCTGCCCCGGCTGGTCCCAGCACCGATGCGGTCGTGGCGATGTACAAGAACCGCGAGTTCGAGGAAGTGAAGCTGGACGGGATGCGCAAGACCATCGCCGCGCGGCTGACCGAGGCCAAGCAGACGATTCCGCATTTCTACCTGCGGCGCGAGATCCGGCTGGATGCGCTGCTGAAGTTCCGCGGGCAGCTGAACAAGCAATTGGAAGGTCGCGGCGTCAAGCTGTCGGTGAACGACTTCATCATCAAGGCCTGCGCGCTGGCGCTGCAGGCGGTGCCCGATTGCAATGCGGTCTGGGCCGGCGACCGGGTGCTGAAGCTGAAGCCGTCGGACGTGGCGGTGGCCGTGGCGATCGAGGGCGGGCTGTTCACGCCTGTCCTGAAGGACGCCGAGATGAAATCGCTGTCGGCCCTGTCGGCGGAGATGAAGGACCTCGCCGCCCGCGCGCGGGAGCGCAAGCTGTCGCCCGAGGAATACCAGGGCGGAACCTTTGCGATTTCCAACCTCGGGATGTTCGGGATCGACAATTTCGACGCGGTGATCAACCCGCCGCACGGCGCGATCCTGGCCGTGGGCGCGGGTGTGAAAAAGCCTGTGGTCGGTGATGATGGGGAGTTGACCGTGGCCACGGTGATGTCGGTGACGCTGAGCGTGGATCACCGGGTGATCGACGGGGCGCTTGGCGCGGAGTTGTTGGCGCAGATCACCGAGAACCTGGAGAACCCGATGGTGATGCTGGCCTGAGGGCCACGGTCGTCAAGGAATACAGGCCGGGGATTTCCCCGGCCTTTTTCGTTTGGAGGTCAGGCGGGTTGGAAACCCACCCTACACCTTGTGCGACGTCATCCCGGGCTGGACCCGGGATCTCGTTGATCGAGAGATCCTCGGATCAAGTCCGAGGATGACTTCTGTCTGTCAGAACGCGGCGGCGGTGCCTTCCTTCTTGGCCTTCTGCGCTTTCTTCCAGGCGAAGACCTTGCTGCGTTCGGTCCAGTCGTAGCGGCCATCCTCGCGCACGAGGCCCCAGTAGAGCTCGCCCGCACCGCGCCACGGATCGAGCACCAGGCTGTTTTCCATCGAGTCGCCGCGGCGGCCCAGGATGGTGGTGCTGTGTTCCAGCCGGATGCTGTCGTAATTGGCGATGGCCCGGTGAATTTCCAGCGTCTTGAAGTTCTCGCGCTGCAGGCGGGCGTCCATGTCATGCGCCCAGTGCCAGCAGAGGCCGCGCGGCTTGGTGCCGAAATTCACCCGCGTGTTGTGGGTGAGCGCGCCGCTGTCGATCTCGTATTCGACGACCAGCTGCGCGACATAGGTGTAGGCCACGTAGGCGGCGCGCCCGGCCTCTTCGGGGTCGACACCGGGGCCGAGATCGAGAAACGCCTGCTTCAGCGCGGCGATATTGGCCGCCTCGCGCTGTGCGGCGGCCTGGTAGAACGCTTTGTCGAAGCTGTGGCCGTAGCGTGCCAGCTGCGCCGAGCGTTGCCATACCGCGTCGGGCATGGAAATGGCCTCGGCCAGCACAGCGGGCGGCAGGCTCATGTTGTCGGTCGCGTTGCGCGACGAGGCGAAGGACGAACCGCCGTCGTCGGGAGCCTCGGTGCAGGCGCCCAGAAGCACCGCGAAGGCCAGGGGCAGAAAGCTGATGGTCTTTGATATCATGGAGCGACACCTCCCGTGGGCAGACAGGCCCGTTTTCGATCACTTTGGCGGGCTGTCTACTGTCCGGTCGTGAGGATGTCGACAGAGTGCACCATGCGATGCGGCACCGAGGCCCCTTTTGTGCGTCTCTTTTGCATCACGCCGGTACAGATGCCCTTTTTTTGAGTTCTGCGCGCCGGGTGGCGACACATCTTCACGTATTACCCGACAGGGTGCCAGGATGTTCCTTCACACCGGGAATTCCACGCGTTGGCGCTGACCTGAGGCGGACGGGACTGAATCGGGCGGTGCAACCCGGCCTGTCTGCCGTCGAGGACCGGAGGCATGTGCCGCGGCCTAAGGAGCGGGATCGCTCCTTGCGCGTTGCGCGCGTCGCTGGCGGGGCCTTTCACGATGATTGCAACGGTTTCCAAGGGGTCCCTGCGGCGATGATGCTGCTGGGAACGGCGCACCTGCCCCCGCGCGATGCGTCCGCGTGCACAGCACACGAAAACAGCGGCGCACCGGGCGCCGCTGTCGGAACAAGAATCATGATGGTCCGGCGCAGGCGCGCCTCAGCGCACGCCCAGAAGCTGATCCATGGCCACGGAAGGCTGATCGCAGCCCGCCTCGCCCACGATCTTGGCCGGCACGCCCGCCACGGTCTTGCAGGGCGGCACCTCCTGCAACACCACGGAACCGGCGGCGATGCGGCTGCAATGGCCGACCTTGATGTTGCCCAGGACCTTGGCCCCGGCCCCGATGAGGACGCCGTCGCCGATCTTGGGATGGCGGTCTTCCTCTTCCTTGCCGGTACCGCCAAGCGTAACGGAGTGCAGCATCGAGACGTTGTCGCCCACCACCGCCGTCTCGCCGATGACGATGGAGTGGGCGTGGTCGATCATGATGCCCTTGCCGATACGGGCGGCGGGGTGAATGTCGACGCCGAAGACCTCGGAGCAGCGCATCTGGAAGAAGCGCGCCATGTCGCGGCGGTCGGTCCGCCACAGCCAGTTCGCCACGCGGTAGGCCTGGATCGCCTGGAACCCCTTGAAGAACAGCATCGGCAGGATGAAACGGTCGCAGGCCGGGTCGCGGTCGTAGACGGCGACGATATCGGCGCGCGCGGCCTGCCCCAGTTCGGGGTCGTCCGCATAGGCCATGTCGCAGATCTCGCGCAAAAGCTGCTCTGGCATCTCTTCCGCGCCCAGCTTCATCGAGGTGCGATAGGCCAGCGCGGCCTCGATCGTCTTGTGGTGCAGGATCGAGGAATGGATCAACCCGCCCAGGAGCGGCTCGTCCTTGATCGCGGTTGTCGCCTCGGTGTTGATCCGGGCCCAGACCGGGTCAAGTTCTGCCAGCTTTGCATGTGTTTCGGCCATGTGCATGCTCCTTGGTGCGTCTATCGATTATACCAGATATGCTCGATCCGTAAAATGCAAAGGCGTCATGGGCGAGTTCACGAAAATGAATGAAGCAGACCGACAGGAATTCCGGGCGCTGATCGAGACCCGGCTGGCGGAGTTGAGCGAGGAGGATGCCCGCGACGCGGCGGGCAAGGCGACGGTGGAGCTGGACCAGCAATCGGTGGGTCGTCTGAGCCGGATGGACGCGCTGCAGAACCAGGCGATGGCCAAGGCCACGGATGCGCGGCGCGCGGGAGAGCGGGCCCGGTTGATGTCGGCCCGCGCCCGGATGGACGAGGGCGAATTCGGCACTTGCGAGGATTGCGGCGAGGAGATCGCTCCGGGCCGGCTGCGTCTGGACCCCGCCGCGACGCGCTGCGTGGACTGCGCGCGGGGCTGACGTTGTCGCGTCAGGCGGGCACTGTCAGGCGGGCAAAGCGCCCAGGCCCGAAGCGGGCCGACACCTGGGCCACCTGCAGCTCGTAAGGGCCGCTCAGCGCGTCGGCGGCCTGCGCGGCGGCGCTGTAGGTCCAGGTTGGCGCCGAGGCGGTGACCTCGCGGATCACTGCGTCTGCCTGGACCACGCGCACGACATATTCCTCCTTTTCCTCGCCCAGCGGCGCCTCGGGGATATCCCAGCGGTCGCCGTCGATCCGCGTGCGGCGAATCCAGCCGAGCGACAGGTCGCCCCCCTGCCCGGGCGCGAGCCGCAGGTGCACCGGGGACAGCGGGCGCAGGCCCAGCCCGTCGAAGGCCAGCCGCACAGCGCTGAAGCTGGGATCGTCCACCGGGCGCCCCGCGGGGCCGATCCGGTAGTAGCGCGCCAGCCCGCGCTTGGCCTCGGCCAGGTCGATCTGCTCGGCGGTGCCATCGAGGCGCACGAGGTAGCTGCCCTCCGGCCAGGGCGCGGCGCGCTCGGTGCCCACCTGCCCGCGCAGACGGTGCCGCAGAAGGTAGGTGTCTGTGTCCACCAGCTCGGCCTCGCGGAACTGGATCAGCTCCCACCCGTCCGGCGTTCCGTCGCCAATGGCGCAGAGGTTGCCGCCGTTCAGCAGCGCCAGGTCGCTGATGCTTTGCAGCGTGCCTGCCAGCATCCGCACCTGGAGGTCCGGACCCCGGTCGATGCGGCCCGGATCTGCGGGAAACAGAGGCGTTTCGAGCACGCCCACGGGGGTGCGGGCCGTGACCAGCGAATTCAGCGTGTAATTGGCATCCTCGTCCGACGCATAGAGCGCCACCGATCCCGGCCAGGGCCGGGCCGTGACCGCGAGGTGCGGCGCGTGCGGCACCTCTTCGCCCGTCAGCAGCGGCAGATCGAGGAAGAACGGCGCGACCGGGGACGGTGGCACGAAGGGGCGCAGGGTGACGGCCTCCTCCGCGAAATCGGCGGGGCGATAGCTTTCGGGTTCGATACGCACCGCTTCGAGTTTCTGCGCGGCGGCCATCTGGTCGATCCGGTCGATGCGAAAGAGACCGCGCCCCTGTCCTTCGGGCAAGGCGATGACATCGCCCGCGCCGGTGTCCAGCTGCGACGGCGGCAGGGTCAGCTGGACCGTGTCGGTGGCCACGCGCGCCTCGGACAGCCAGCGTTCCACCGTCTGACGCCCTTCGGCGCGGGTCATGGCCAAGGGAAATTCCGAGGTCGAGACGGCGTGGGTGTCGTCATCCGGCAGGATCGCCTCCTCGGCGATGACTTCGAAATCGCCGTCGGCCTCGACGAACCGCAGGCGGACGCGGCCCGCCAGTTCCACGGTGCTGCCGCGGGTTTCCTCCAGCACGCCGTCACGCTCGGGGTCGCGGACCAGCGTGTCGAGGTCGATCAGCCGGTCGCTCTGCCCGTCGCGCATCACGAAATGCAGGCGCCCGTCGCGGTCCACCGCGTCGAACCCATAGCGCAGCATCAAGGGTTGCAGGGCGCTGCGGGCCTCGGACACCTGATCGACCGTATAGCCGCGCACCAGACCGTGGGTGCGGGAGGTGTCGCAATGTTCCAGCCCGGTACGCAGGCAGATCTCGTCGATCACCGACGCCAGCGTGCGCGCGGACACGCGCCCGTTCAGCCAATGGCCCCGCGTGTAGTTCTCGCCATCGCTCCAGAGGTCGCGGTTGTTGGGGAAATAGGGATAGGGCCGCATGTCCCAGGCCCAGGCATAGGCGTGATCCATGTCCAGCATCGTGCCCTCGTAGACATCCGATTGCGGATTGTTGGCGGGGTCGGTCCAGTAGCCAAGGAAGGCGCGCAGGTATTGCTGCTGGATCAGCTCGTCGCGGCGCCCGTCCGAGAAATGCGGCAGCGTGGATTCCGAGGATTTCGGATCGAGGAACTTGTTGGGCTGGTTGGTGCCCTTGTCCACGGCGGCGCAGCCATACTCGTCCACCCAGGCGCCGTCGAACTGCGGCCCGCGCAGGCTTTCCGGATCATGCGCCGAGAACACCTGTGCGGTGGCGCCGTTGGGCCAGATCAGCCGCTTGCGCGTGGCTTGCCAGACCGGGCGGCGGTCGGGGGGCGAACAGGCCAGGATGCCGCTTTCGCCAAAGATCATCACGTCGCGGACCTGGTCGATGGTCTCGCCCACCAGCGCCAGGCGATGGCAATGCCCGGCATCCAGCGGCCTGGCCCCCTCGACCTGGCTGCGCACCCATTCGGCGCCCGCCCGCGTCTTGCCCGCGCCACGCCCGCCCAGGATAACCCACGCGCGCCAGTCGCCTTCCGGCGGGCGCTGGTGGTCCATCGCCCAGAAATCGAACAGGTAGGGCAGCGACAGGATCTCGCCGTCACTCAGGCTGTCCAGAAACTCTTTCTGCGTCTCGGGCCCTGCGGAGACGAGCCAGTCGACATCCGACGCTTTCGCGGGCTTCATCGAGGTCGAGGGCATAGGCACCGGCGACGCCAAGCTCTTTTTCTCTTCGTTTTTCAAGTTGTGTCTCCGCTTCTATCGCGATCCGCAGCCACTGCCGGATCTCCGACGTGGCGCGTGTGGCGTCTCTCAGGTCCTCGAACTTCCCTTCCCTGATCTGGGAATAGAGCGCCTCCAGATCCGCGCGCATGTCCGCCAGCTGCGCCTCGAGCGCGTCTATGGAGAGCGTCACGTTGGAAGGGGTCCGATCGTGCGTGATCAGTGGCATGCGGGCCGGTACCTCGAAGTTCTTGCATCGCGGAAAAAGTGTCTCTCAAAGCAAACAGGCGACCGATGGTCATGCCACGGGTCGCCTGCAGTTTCAGAGATCTCGGTTAAACAGTCGTCGCAGCACCGTGCGGTGCCGCGCCTGCCGTCAGCTTCGGCCTACTGGTTGGCGCGCTCCGCCTCCAGCGCGCGATAGGCCGCGACGTTGCGGTTATGCTCTTCCAGCGTTTCCGCGAAGAGGTGGCCGTCGCGCGGGTCCAGTGTACGGGCCACGAAGAACACGTAATCCGTGTCTTCCGGGTTCACCGCCGCCTCGATGCTGGCGCGGCCGGGATTGGCGATGGGCGTGGGCGGCAACCCGTCGATGACATAGGTGTTATAGGGCGTCTCGGCGCGCAGCTCGCTCTGGCGCAGGCCGCGCCCCAGCACGCCCTCGCCATTGGTGATGCCATAGATCACGGTCGGGTCGGTCTGCAGGCGCATCCCTTGCAGAAGGCGGTTGGTGAAGACGCTGGCCACCTGCCCGCGCTCGGTGGACACGCCGGTTTCCTTTTCGATGATCGAGGCAAGGATCAGCGCTTCCTCGGGGGTCTCGACGGCGATATCCGACGCCCGGTTCTGCCAGGCTTCGGTCAGGATCAGCTCCTGCGCCTCGCGCATCCGGGTCAGGACACTCTCGCGGGTGTCACCCACGCTGAACTCGTAACTGTTCGGCGCAAGGCTGCCCTCGGGCGGCACCCCCGCCACCTCTCCGTCCAGCGCGTCGACCGCCCCCAGCGCGTTCACCACCTGCCAGCTTGTCACGCCTTCGGCGACGGCAACCCGGTAGCGGGTATCGGCCTGCTCACGCACCTCGGTGAACTCGGCGGGCGGCGTGACCTCCTCGGCCTGCGGATCGAAGGCCGCGACCTCGACAAAGCGGTTCGTGGCCGGGTCCAGTTCGCGAACCTCGACCTCGCTGGCGTTGACGCCGATCCGGTACACCACCTCGGTGCCACAGGTGCTGGCCCCGCCGCGGGTCACGATATCGGCGATCTCGTCCATGCTGGACCCTTCGGGAATCAGCCAGCTTCCGGCTTTCAGCAATTGTGTCTTTTCACCGTAATCCGTACCGATGCGAAAAATACGCTCACTGGTGATCGCGCCTTGCGCGGCCAGATCACTGGACACGGCCCTCATGGAACTGCCGCGCGGCACCTGCAGACAGATGGGATCTTCCAGCGGGCCGGTTGCCTGGTACTGGTTCTGCCCCCACAGGATGACCCCGCCCAGCAGGAAGATCATCACCACCAGGAAGGTCAGGAAGTTCGACGCGATATGCCGCCACATCAGCGCACGGCCCCCAGGCAAAGACAGGCATTGGTGCCGCCAAAGCCGAAGCTGTTGGAAATCGCCACCTTGATCTCGCGCTCGTGCTTGGCGTTTGGCGCCAGGTTCAGCGGGGTGTCCACCGCCGGGGTGTCGAGGTTGATGGTGGGCGGTGCCACCTGGTCGCGAATGGCCAGGATCGAGAAGATGCCCTCGATCGCCCCTGCCGCCCCCAGAAGATGCCCGGTCGAGGATTTGGTCGAGCTCATCGTGGCCTTCGACGCCGCGTCGCCCAGCAGCTTCTCCACCGCCTTCAGCTCGATCGTGTCGGCCATGGTGCTGGTGCCGTGGGCGTTGATGTAATCCACATCCGCCGGCGCGATCCCGGCATTGCGCAGCGCGCCCTGCATGGCGCGGAACCCGCCATCGCCGTCCTCTGCGGGCGCGGTGATGTGATAGGCGTCGCCCGACAGGCCATAGCCCAGCACCTCGGCATAGATCTTGGCGCCGCGCGCCTTGGCGTGCTCGTATTCCTCCAGCACCACCATGCCGGCGCCCTCGCCCATCACGAACCCGTCGCGATCCGCATCATAGGGACGGCTGGCCGCCTGCGGGTCATCCGCGCGTTTCGTCGACAGCGCCTTGCAGGCGTTGAAGCCCGCGATCCCGATCTCGCAAATCGCCGCCTCGGCGCCGCCCGCGATCATCACGTCGGCATCGCCATGCTGAATGAGCCGCGACGCGTCACCGATGGCGTGCGCGCCCGTGGAACAGGCCGTCACCACCGCGTGGTTCGGCCCCTTGAAGCCATAGCGTATGCTGACCTGGCCGCTGATCAGGTTGATCAGCGCGCCCGGGATAAAGAACGGCGACACCCGCCGCACGCCACGGTCACGGATAAGCAGCGTGGTTTCCTCGATCGAGCGCAACCCGCCGATGCCCGAGCCGATCATCACGCCGGTGCGCAGGCGGCTTTCCTCGTCCTCGGGCAGCCAGTCCGCATCGCGCACCGCCTGGTCCGCCGCCGCCACGCCGTACAGGATGAAATCATCCACCTTCCGGCGCTCTTTCGGCTCCATGTAATCGTCCGAATTGAACGTGCCGTCGCTGCCATCGCCCAGCGGCACTTCGCAGGCGTATTTCGTGGCCACGTTCACAGGGTCGAACCGCGTGATGGTGCCCGCCCCGGACTTGCCATCCAGAATGCGGCGCCAGCTCTCCTCCACGCCAGATGCCAGCGGGGTCACAAGACCCAGACCTGTCACGACCACTCGACGCATGATACCTGCCCTCTTGTCCTACCTTCGTCGGTGTCCATACCGCGCCTTGGCCACCGGGGGCAAGGCCAACGACAAGGGGGCGCGGCCTTCCGCACCCCCTTTTTCGAACCCGAACTTCGGTTTACTGGAACGCGGCGACCGGCTCGCGCTCGCCCTGTGCCACCTCCAGCGCCTCTTGCAGCGACACGTCGCGCGACAGAAGCGCCCGGCCGATCATCGTGCCCGAGATGTTGGGCACGTATTTCAGGCGCGACACGTCATCGACGCTGCGCACCGTGCCACGGGCGATGACGGAGTGCCGGGTCAGCCCGGCCAGTCCGCTGATCACCCCCAGCGTGCCGTCGCTGTCCTCGATATCGGCGTCGATATCGGTCAGGATGATACCGGCCAGCGGCGCGTCGTCGAACGCCGCGATATAGCTTTCGGGCGTGAACGCGCTTTTCGTGCGCCACCCTTCCGTCATGACCGAGCCCTGGAAGATATCGACAGCCAGCACGATCTGGTCGGGATGGAACTTTGCCAGTTCGCGCAGCGTGTCGGGGTCATAGGCGGCCATGGTGCCGACGACGATCCGGCCCGCGCCCTTGTCGATCCATTTCGTGACGCCGTCGCGCGACCGGAAACCGCCGCCGACCTGCACCGGAATGCCGACCGTGCGGATGATCTGCTCGATCAGCGCGCTGTTGTCGCCTTGCCCCGCAAGGGCGTCGATGTCGGTGACATGCATCCACGACGCGCCCGCCGCCACGAAGGATTTCGCGGTCTCGACAGGGTCGACATGCCAGATGACGGGTTCTTCGAGACGGCCGCGTGTCAGCGACACGCATTTGCCTTTGTGCAGTTCGATGGTGGGGTAGATGATCATGCGTCAGTCACCTTCTGATTCGGGCGGGTCCCGCCTTGTGTACAGGCTCCGGCCCTGTTTAGACCGGCGGCCCGGGCACGCTGGTCTCAAATCGGCATGATACAGTCTGTTCCCGAAGTTTCCTAACCCGCAAACGAAAAGACCCCGCCATCGCGGCGGGGCCTTTCCAGAAATCTGTCGCGCGTCGCGGCTTACGACGCTTCCTTGATGAACTTCACCGCGTCGCCGAAGGTCTGGATGTTCTCGGCCGCGTCATCGGGGATCTCGATGCCGAATTCCTCTTCGAACGCCATGACCAGTTCGACCGTGTCCAGGCTGTCCGCGCCCAGGTCGTCAATGAAAGAGGCGTTCTCGGTGACCTTGTCCTCTTCGACGCCCAGGTGTTCCACCACGATCTTCTTCACGCGGTCTGCGATATCGCTCATGTTTCGTTCCTCATCTTCAGCCGGGTCATTCGCCCGTTTTATGTGCCCCCGCCCGACCGGACAAGCGGCTAAGTATGCCCCTGTATCGGGCGGCTTGCATGACCCGTATAACGGGCATTCGCGGAGTATTACAGTATTACCCCGGCGTAAACTGCGCCGCCTATAGCATATGCGGCGCGATTGGCAAATGGATTCCCCTGCCCTTGTTTCGTTACGGTGCGGCGGCGCGTCAGAGCATCGCCATGCCGCCGTTCACGTGCAGCGTGGCCCCCGTGACATACCCCGCCTCCGGGCTGGCAAGATAGAGGACGGCCGCGGCGATTTCCTCTGGCGTGCCCATGCGGGCGGCGGGAATCTGCGCGTTGATCTTGTCCTTCTGATCGTCGCTCAGCTTCTCGGTCATCGCCGTCGCGATAAAGCCCGGCGCGACCGCGTTGGCGGTGATCCCGCGGCTGGCCACCTCATAGGCGATGGACTTGGTCATGCCCACCATCCCGGCCTTGGAGGCGGCATAGTTCACCTGGCCGGGGTTGCCCGTCGCGCCCACGATCGAACTGATGTTGATGATCCGCCCCCAGCGCGCCTTCATCATCGGACGCATCACGCCCCGGCAGAGGCGCATCGTGGCGGTCAGGTTCACGTCGATCACGCTCTGCCACTCTTCGTCGGACATGCGCATGAAGATCTGGTCGCGGGTGATCCCCGCGTTGTTCACCAGGATATCGACGCTGCCCATGGCCTCGACGGCCTGTTTCGGCAGCGCATCGACGGCCTCCGGGTCGCTCAGGTTGCAGGGCAGCACATGCGCCCGCTCGCCCAGCTCGCCCGCCAACGCCTCCAGCGGCTCGACCCGCGTGCCCGACAGGCCCACCGTCGCCCCTGCTTTGTGCAGCGCCCTGGCAATCTCTCCGCCGATGCCCCCGGATGCGCCGGTCACCAGCGCCGTCTTTCCCGTCAGGTCGAACATGTGTCTTGATCCTTCTCGTCTGGCGCCAAATTTCTTGCAGAAGAAATTTGACAAGAAAATCCCATTTTCTTGGTCGCGGCTCAGCCGGCCATCGACTCCGCGGCCGCTGCCACGTCCTCGGGGGTGCCGACCGCGCGGGTGGCGATATCGCGGTTGATCCGGCGCACCATGCCAATGAGCGCCTTGCCCGCGCCGATTTCCCAGATATCGTCGACACCTTGCGCGGCCATGTACTCGACCGACTCGCGCCAGCGCACCGATCCCGTCACCTGCTTGACCAGGAGTTCCCGGATCCGGGCCGGATCCTGCACCGCGCCGGCCGTCACGTTGGCGACCACAGGCACGCGCGGCGACTTGATCGTGACCTCCGACAGGGCGGCGGCCATCGCATCGGCGGCGGGCGCCATCAGCGCGGAATGGAACGGCGCGCTGACCGGCAGCAACATGGCCCGCTTGGCGCCCTTCTCCTTGGCCAGTTCCACCGCCTTTTCCACCGCGGCGGCGTGGCCCGAGACCACGACCTGCGCCGGATCGTTGTCATTGGCGGCTTGCACCACGCCGCCATCCGCGGCGGAGGCCTCGGCCACCTCGCTCACCGTGGCGAAATCCAGCCCCAGGATCGCGGCCATTGCGCCTTCGCCCACCGGCACGGCGGCCTGCATCGCCTGGCCCCGCGTGCGCAACAGGCGCGCACAGTCGCTGATGCTCAGCGCCCCGGCGGCGGCCAACGCGGAATATTCGCCCAGCGAATGCCCCGCCACCAGTGACGCCGCCTCGATGCTCACACCCTCGGCCTCCAGCGCACGCACGGCGGCCAGCGACGTGGCCATCAGCGCCGGCTGCGCGTTCTGCGTCAGGGTCAACGTCTCCTGGTCGCCCTCCCAGATCAGCGCGCTCAGCTTTTCGCCCAGTGCCTCGTCGACCTCGTCGAACACGGCCCTTGCCGCCGGATAGGCATCGGCCAGCGCCTTGCCCATCCCGACCGTCTGCGCGCCCTGCCCGGGAAATACGAATGCCTTGCTCATGGTCCCTTGCCCTCCCGTTCAATGCCCTCCGATAGCGTGACGCGCCGTGCGGTGCAATGTCGGGGGCCGAAAAACCGCCCCTGCCGCACGCCCGCTGTGCGCAGGCAATCATTGCCCCTGCCCCGCGCTCGGCTAGAGTGCAGACGAACTTTCCGCCAAATCAGAGCCACCACCATGCCCCTCGCCAATGCGCACGACCGATACGGTGCCGTCACCAAGACCTTTCACTGGCTGACCGCGCTGCTGATTCTCTCGGCCATCCCGCTCGGTCTTTTCGCCAACGACCTCGCCCACGCGGTCCGCAACCCGGACATTGCCACCACCGACGCCGACGTCTCGCGCGCGGCCTTCCTGTTCTCGCTGCACAAGACAATTGGCGTCACGGTCTTCTTCGTGGCCCTGCTGCGCATCCTCTGGGCCATGGGCCAGACCAAGCCCGGCCTGCTGAACGGCGACAAGCCGCTCGAGGCACGGGCCGCCGAAACGGTGCACTGGCTGCTCTACGGCTCTCTGGTGGCCGTGCCGCTGACCGGCTGGATCCACCATGCCGCCACCACCGGCTTTGCCCCCATCTGGTGGCCGTTCGGGCAATCCCTGCCCTTGGTGCCCAAGGATGACGGCCTGGCCCATACCTTCGCCTCCCTGCACCATATCCTGAACTGGGTGCTGTGGGGCAGCCTCGCCGCCCATGTCGCCGGGGCGCTCAAGCATCACGTCATCGACCGCGACGCCACGTTGCGCCGGATGCTGCCCGGCCGCACCACGGCGGAGCCGACGGCGCGACAGCCGGGGCATGTCCTGCCCGCCGTCGCCGCGCTGGTGATCTGGGCCGCCGCTCTGGGCACCGGCAGCGCACTGGGCTATTTCTCGCACGAAACCGAACCCGCGCAGAGCGCCGGAGCCGACACCGCCGAACCGGCCGCCGAGACCGCCAGCGCGGAAGCCCCCGCACAGACCCAGGGCGCCGAAAACGCCTGGACCGTCACCGCCGGCACGCTTGGCCTGACAGTGGTGCAAATGGGCTCCGAGGTGACGGGCCAATTCGAGGACTGGACTGCCGACATCGTCTATGACGAGACCGCCGACAGCGACGGCAGCCACGGCACCGTCGACGTGACGGTGACCATCGCCTCGCTGACGCTGGGGTCGGTCACCAGCGACGCCAAGGGCGCCGACTATCTCGCCGCCGAAGACCATCCCACGGCCACCTTCTCTGCCGACATTGTCTCGCGCGACGCCGGGCATGTCGCCACCGGCACGCTGACGATCAAGGACAACTCCGTTCCCGTCGAAATGCCCTTCGAGCTCACCATCGACGGCGACACCGCCACCGCCTCGGGCGGGCTGACCGTCGACCGGCGCGATTTCGGGATCGGCGGACAAAGCGAAGGCAATGTCGGCGCCTCCGTCGATATCCGGTTCGATCTGACCGCCGAACGCTAGGGCACGTCATCCCCGTCCCGGGCCTGACCCGGGACCTCCCCCGCCTCCTGCACGCATGAAAAAGGCCCGCATCCTCGGATGCGGGCCTTGGCCGTACTGGAATGACCTGCAGGCTTATTCCGCCTTCCCGGCCTCGATCGAGATCATCACCTGAAGCTCGTCGCTGACCGCCGGGGCCGCGAAATCCAGCCCGTAATCCGAGCGCTTCAGAGTGGTCGTGGCGTCAAAGCCGACCCATTGCTGTTCCTGCATCGGGTGCGCGTCTGCCTTGTTCAGCTCCGCATCCAGGACGACGGACTTGGTGGTGCCGTTGATCGTCAGGTCGCCGGTGATCTCGGCGGTATTGTCGCCGGTGACTTCGATGCCGGTCGAGGTGAAGGTGATCATGTCGCCCTCTTCGGCCCCGAACATCTCATCGCTCATGAAGTGCTCCAGCCGCTTTTCCCAGCCGGTATACATCGACATCACCGGGATCGACACCGACACGCTGGAATTCGCCGGATCTTCCTGGTCGAACATGATCTCGCCCTCGAACCCCGTGAAAACGTTGTAGGTGGTCGAAAAGCCCAGGTGCTCGTAGGTGAACACCACCTGGCTGTGGCTGGGGTCCAGGTTGTATTGCTCCGGCGCGGCCAGTGCGGCGGTGCCGAGGCCCGCAAGCGCCATCGAGGTCGCGAATGCGATGGATTTCATGAAGTGCTCCTTCCGTGGTGCGTTGAATATCCCGACGGAAGATGATGCATTTGATGCATCACGCAAGGCGCAAGAATTGAACATTTCGTGTGGAGCGATGAACAGCCCCGCCCGGCGCGGGCGCACACCGTGTCAGCTGGAGCGCGGCATCGCGCTGCGGATGGCGCTGGCCTCCTCGTCCGAGCCGAGCGGCATTTCCAGCACCAGCACGCCGGACGCATCGCGGGCCCGCAACTTGCGCCGGTTGACGGAAAGCTCCTGCAGCGCGTCGATGTCGTGGCAGGTCTTCAGGGTCGAACGGCCCTTGGCGTCGTATTCATAGACCCGCAGCTGGCGCTTCACCGGGTCGATCTGCACCTCGGGTCCGGGCGCCTCGCGGTTCAGACCGTTGAACAGGATCAGCCCGCCCAGCAGCAGCACGACCGAGGCGAAAAGCTTGATCAGCTGCATCGCCGCGTCCTCGGCCGGCATCAGCCACAGCCCGCCCGCCGACATGCAGAGCGCCGCCCCGGCGAATGCGGTCAGCGCCCGGCGCGCCGCACCTTCGGGGGCATCGGCCACCGCGCTGTCCTCTGCCGTCCTGGTGCTCTGAAAGCGCGCGTCGAGTGCATGTGTCATCGGCCTGTCCCTGCCCGGTTCGGTGTCAAGCCCAGCCTGCGCAGTAATCGCGACCAAAATGCGGCGGACCCTCGGCTGCATCAGGGCAGAGCGCGGGCAATTTCACGACGGCCAACGCCCCTTGCCAAGCGCAGGGATGCGTCGTATACGCCCACTTCCTTTCGCATGTATATCGAACCGCGCAGTCTCTCGTGGACGGGCCGCGAAAGGATGAAAAGGCCCGCCTTTGAAATGCGCCCAGACAGAAGTGGAACCCACATGCCGCTCTACGAGCATGTTTTTATCTCGCGTCAGGACTTGTCCAACACGCAAGCCGAAGGCCTTGTCGAACATTTCAGCACCGTGATCACGGATAACGGCGGAAAGATCGTCGAATCCGAGTACTGGGGCGTCAAGACGATGGCCTACAAGATCAACAAGAACCGCAAGGGCCACTATGCCTTCCTGCGCACCGACGCCCCGTCGGAAGCCGTGCAGGAAATGGAACGCCTGATGCGCCTGCACGAGGACGTGATGCGCGTTCTGACCGTCCGGGTCGACGAACACGAGGAAGGCCCCTCGGTCCAGATGCAGAAACGTGACGAGCGTGGCGACCGCCGCGAACGTCGCCCCTGATCGGCTTGAAGAAAGGACACTAACCCATGGCTGCAAAACCGTTTTTCCGTCGCCGCAAGGTCTGCCCCTTCTCGGGCGACGATGCACCCAAGATCGACTACAAGGACACCAAGCTGCTGCAACGCTACATTTCCGAGCGTGGCAAGATCGTGCCCTCCCGTATCACCGCCGTCTCGGCCAAGAAGCAGCGTGAACTGGCCCGCGCCATCAAGCGCGCCCGCTTCCTCGCCCTGCTGCCCTACGCCGTGAAATAAGGAGAAAGACCCATGCAAGTCATCCTTCTCGAACGCGTGGCCAAGCTGGGCCAGATGGGCGATGTGGTCGAGGTGAAGCCCGGCTTCGCCCGCAACTACCTGCTGCTGCAAGGCAAGGCGCTGACCGCCTCGAAAGAGAACATCGCCTCCTTCGAGGACCAGAAAGCCCAGCTCGAAGCGCGCAACCTGGAATCCAAGAAAGAGGCCGAGGCCCTGGCGGCCCGCCTCGACGGACAGAAGTTCATCGTGATTCGCCAGGCTTCCGATGGCGGCAACCTCTACGGCTCGGTCTCGACCCGTGACGCCGCCGCCGTCGCCACCGAGGAAGGCTACTCGGTCGACCGCAAGCAGGTCCTGATCCGTCAGCCGATCAAGACGCTGGGCCTGCATGACGTCGAGGTGCACCTGCACCCCGAGGTCGAGGCGCATATCGTCCTCAACGTCGCCCGCTCGCCCGAAGAGGCCGAGCTTCAGGCGTCGGGCCGCACCATCCAGGACGTGGCCGCCGAGGAAGAGGAAGCCGCCGATTTCGAGATCGCCGAGCTCTTTGACGACATCGGCGCCGCCGCCTCCGAGGACGACGATCTGGCCGAGGCCGTCGAGGAAGAGACCGCGTCGGACGACGCCGGCTCGGACGACGAGAGCGAAGACAAGTAAGCGCGGGCATATCGCCGCCGCGAACAAGGGCCGCCCACCACGCGTGGGCGGCCTTTTTCTTTTGTCTCCGAGCTTTGCTGCAACGACGACACGTCTCGGACGTCATCCCGGACCCGATCCGGGATCTCCTGCCGCAAGAGGTCCCGGGTCAGGCCCGGGACGGGTCGGGTGTGCGGGACGTTGCTGCCGTTCACGTTGGACGCCATCGCCAGCCCCTGGGGTGGCGATCCGACAGAAATTCTGAAGCACTTTATGCCTGCCAAACACATCCTCGGAAGGGTCGTTGTGCCCAGTCTCAGCCAAATCGCCAGCCCGAGGGAGGGGCTGACGATGGCCGGGCCGCTTCGCGGCTGTTAACCGGCTGGGTGCCCAACACCAACGTCTCACAAGGCCTCGAAGCTACCATTCCGCTCCGACCCGTCGCTTGGCTAAAAAAAGGGCCGTCCCACCGGACGGCCCTTCCCTATCCCTGAAACCGGCAGACCTCAGTCTTCCAGCTTCTCGACCTCTTTCTCCAGCTCGTCCTTCGACACCTCTTTCTCGGTGATCTTGGCCTCGCTGGCGATGTGGTCGATGACCTTGTCCTCGAAGATCGGCGCGCGCAGCTGCTGGCGCATCTGCGGGTTCTTCTGCACGAACTCGAAGAATTCACGCTCCTGCCCCGGGTATTGCCGCGCTTGCTCCATGACGGCCTGCGTCATTTCCTGGTCGGTCACCTGCACCTCGGCCTTCTGGCCCAGGTCGGCCAGAAGCAGGCCAAGGCGCACGCGGCGCTCGGCCAGGGTCTTGTGCTCATCGGTGGGTTCGATCTCGGGGTGATCGTGGCCTTGCACGTCGGGGTTTTCCTCGTGCCACAGCTGGTGCGCGATCTGGCCCGCTTCGGCCTCCACCATGCTCGGCGGCAGCTCGAAGCTGACCAGCCCGTCCAGCTGATCGAGAATGCCGCGCTTCATCACCGCGCGGGCGGCACCGGCGTACTCGGCTTCCAACCGCTCGGCGATCTGCTCTTTCAGCGCATCCAGGCTCTCGGCGCCGAACTTCTCGGCCAGCGCGTCGTCGATCTCGGCCGCCACCGGCTCCTTCACCGCCTTCACGGTGCAGGTGAACTCGGCGTCCTTGCCGGCCAGGTGCGGCGCTTGGTATTCCTCGGGGAAGCTGACCTTGACCACCTTCTCCTCGTCCACCTTCACGCCGACCAGCTGTTCCTCGAACCCGGGGATGAAGCTGTTGGAACCGAGCGTCAGCGGGTAATCCTCCGCGCTGCCGCCCTCGAAGGCCTCGCCATCGACACGGCCCACGAAATCGATCGTGACCTGGTCGCCGTCCTTGGCCTTGGTGCCCTTCTTGCGGTCCTTGAAGTCCTGCGCGCTGGAGGCAAGATTCTGAAGCGCCTCGTCGACCTCCGCGTCACCGGCCTTCACGACCAGCTTCTCGGCCTTCACCTTCGACAGGTCCACCTCGGGGATGTCCGGCAGCGCCTCGTAGGTCATCTCGACCTCGACATCGTCACCCGGTTTCCAGTCCTCGTTGACCATCTTGACGGCCGGCTCGGCCGCGGGGCGCTCGCCCTTGTCCTCGAAGTGCTGGCTCATGGCGCCGTCGACGGCTTCCTGCATGGCCTCGCCCATGACACGCTCGCCGAACTGCTTTTTCAGCAGCGGCAGCGGCACCTTGCCCTTGCGGAACCCCTTCATCTCGACATCGGGTTGCGCTTCCTTCAGCTTGTCCATGACCTTGTCGTCCAGCTCCTTGGCCGACAGTTTCATCGTGTAGCCGCGTTTCAGCCCTTCATTGAGCGTCTCTGTGACCTGCATGTTCGTCCTTCCATTGCAAAAAGGCCGCGGAGGCGTCCGCGGCGGTCAAAATCACTCCGGCTATCTATTGATGGTGGCTGTGGCGTGCAAGCGGAGTCTTGGCGCACCGCGCCAAGACTCCGTCCCGGACTTGATCCGGGACCTCCCAGCCACCTCGCACTACCCGTCCCGGGCCTGACCCGGGACCTCCCCGCCACTTCGCACCAACACGTCCCGGACTTGATCCGGGACCTCCCAGCCACTTCGCACCAACACGTCCCGGGCTTGACCCGGGACCTCCCAGCCACCTCGCACCAACACGTCCCGGGCTTGACCCGGGACCTCTCACCCCCCCACGTATTTCCGCACGATCGCACTCACCTGCTCGGGCGGCAGCACGGGCGGCACCTGCGTCAGCACTTCGCCTGCAGGGTCCAGCAGGTAGATGAAGCTGCCGTGGCTGTAGATCGGCCCGTGCTCGGGATCGTCGAAGAGGTGCTCGAACTCCACCCGGAACGCGTCATAGGCCACGTCCAGCGCCTCGGGCGTGCCGGTCAGGCCCAGCAGGTCGTCCGAGACCTCTGCCAGCGACGGCCCCATAGTCTCAACCGAGTCCAGATCTGGGTCGATCGTCACCACCAGCGCCGCCATGTCCACGCCCTCCGCCTCCAGCTCCGCCACCGCCTCCGCCATGAGCGGCAGCGCCGCGCTGCAGATCCCCGGACAGTTGGCGTAGCCGAAAAAGAGCAGCTGATGCCGGCCCTCGGGATCGGCCTGCGTCCGCACCCGTCCCGTGTGGTCGACCAGCTCGAACGGCCCGCCAACCTCCCACGGCAGCGCGACAGGCGCCTCCTTCAGCGCCGCCGCCAGCCGGTCTTCGGGCACAGCCGTCGCGCCCGGCCCGTGGTCCTCGCCGTCATGGGCCTGCGCCGCAGCCGCCAGCAGAAACGCCGCGGCGGCCAGCCTGCCCCGCATCAGAACCACTCCTCGATAAAGGCTTCGTCCGCCTCCAGCCCCAGCCCCAAGTACCCGCTTTCCCCGATCATGCCCTGCACGCGCGGATCGCGCCGGAACCACGGCCCCTTGCCTTCGGCATCCGGATGCGCCTCGGCCCATTTCTTCGTCCAGCTGTTGGCGGTGACCCATTCGCTGGCGCCAACCTCGCGGATTTTCTGCACGAGGTAGATATTCGTGGCCCCCAGCTCCGGGTCCTCGATCATCAGCCCGTCCACTTCGACCTCCGCCCCGCAATAGGGCGCCAGGTCCAGCGCCGCGCCGGTAAAGGCGGGCTGATTGTTCTTGTTGGGATAGACCAGCACGCCGTCGACCGACCGCAAGAGCCCCAGCTGCCGCTTGCCCCCGCCGCAATCTTCGGCGCAGTCGCCGGTCAATTCGCAAAGCATGTCCACCACCGTCGCCTCGAACCGCGCCGGTGTCTCGGCGGCGAGGTTCCAGGTCTTCGCCTCGGAGCCGTCCGAGAACTCCTGCGCCGCCGCGGGCAGGCCCAGGCAAAGCGCGGCGGTTGTCATGGCAATCCGTGTCATGGTCACACTCCTCATTCCGCCGGCTCGGGGATGGCAAAGCCCGGCACCGGGCCATAGATGTCGTGGCTTAGGTTTGTGATGCCGTGATCGGTCACCACCTCCTCGACCACCAGGTAATTCAGTCCGTCACGCCGGTAGAGCATGCCGTCCGCCGTCACCTCGTGGCTCGCCAGCCGCAGCTGGGTGTCCCCGCTGGCCGAGGCGTCGTCGGCCTCGATCTTGAGAACCATGTAGACGGCGCCATCCTCGCCCAGGAGCCCCACGGGGATGCCCCCCGCCGAGCACCACAGCGCGCAGGTGTGATGCGCCGTGCCGACCACCGCGTCGGGCCCGCCCATGACGCCGGAATAATAGCACCAGGTGTCGATGATCTCGCCCCTGACCTCGACCCGCTCGCCCTCGGCGGCAATTGCCGAGACCGGAGCCGAACAGGCCAGCACCACACTCACCCAAAATCGCTTCATCCCATGATCCTCCGCGCAATGACTTGATCCCTGAACACGCCGATTAAGCCCCGGGAGCCGATCACGCGTCCAATCACATTTTCGGAAAGACCCGGTGACAACACGCGCCGCGCCCGTGCGTGACGCTCATTTCAAGGGGGAATGGTGCGGGTGAAGGGACTTGAACCCCCACGCCTTGCGGCGCCAGAACCTAAATCTGGTGCGTCTACCAATTCCGCCACACCCGCATCGAGCCGGGTCTTAGCAAAGCCCGTGAAGGGATGCGAGGGGAAAGTGTCGGGCAACACGCGCCGTGAAACGTCCCCGAACCTCAACAAAAAGCGCGACATTTGCGAAATGTTAACGTAAGCTGTCCAACAATCTGAGGCAGAAAACAGAGCGAGATAGCCCATGGAACCGAAAACGGTCGGGGGCACAGGCGGGACCAGCCCGTCCGGAGCCAGAGTGCAGGCCAGCGGCTTTGCCGCAGGTGCCATCGTCATGACATTGGACGGCGAGAAAGCGATCGAGGATCTTCGGCCCGGCGACCGCGTGATCACGCGCGACACCGGCATGGCGGTCCTGCGGGGCGTCGCGTCGGCCACCCTGCGGACCCGCGCCATCCGCGTGCAGGCCGGCTCGCTCGGCCACACGCGCCCGGTGCGCGACGTGCTCTTGCCCGCGGGCCAACTGCTGCTGATCCGCGACTGGCGGGCCGAGGCGATGTTCGGCGCAAAACGGGCCGTGGCCGCGGTCTCGCGCCTGGTCGACGGCGAATTCATCACCGACGAGGGCGAGGTCGACATGACGCTCTTCACCCTCGAATTCGACACGCCACACGTGCTCTATGTCGACGGGCTCGAAGTCGCCAGCACGGCCGATATCGCCGCCCTGTCCAAAGCGGCCTGATCCTCCTGTCCCGGGCCTGACCCGGGACCTCTCAGCCGGCCCCGTCCCGCAGCACCCTGGGCAGTTCCTCCGGCAGGTCCTCCGCGATCAGTCCGGGGCCGAAACTGCGTGCGCAGTCCACGTGCAGCCAGGCCGCGGCCTCCGCCGCCTGCATCGGCTCCACCCCCCGCGCCAGAAGCCCCGCGATGAAGCCGGCCAGCACGTCTCCCGCCCCGGCCGTCGCCAGCCATGGCGCCGCGCGGTCATACTGCGCGGAATTGATGCTGCACCGCCCGTCCGGCGCCGCAATCACGGTGTCCGCGCCCTTGAACAGCACCACGCAGCCGGCCCGCGCCGCCGCGTCCCGCGTCGCGTCCACCTTGGAACAGGCCGGGCCTGCCATCGGCGTCGCGTCCAATCGCTCCGCGATATCGGGAAAAAGCCGGGCAAACTCGCCGCCGTGCGGCGTCAGCACGCACGCCGCGTGCAACATTTCGAACAGCTCGTCCGGCGCTTCGGCAAAGGCCGTCAGCGCATCCGCATCCAAGACCGTCGGGCGAGGCTCCACCCCGCCACGCCCCAACGCGACGGGTACCAGCTCCCGCGCCCGCTCCACGCCCAGCCCCGGCCCCAGGCAGACCGCGCTCAAACGCTCATCCTGCAAGACGTCCGCCAGCCCGTCGCCGCCCTCGACCCGGGCCAGCATGATCGACGTCACCTGGCAGGCCGCTTCCATCAGCGCCGAGGGCGGCACCCCCAGCGTCACCAGCCCCGCCCCGATCCGCAGCGCCCCCCGCGCCGCCAATCGTGCGGCCCCGGTGCGCCCCGCGCCGCCCGACAGAACCAACGCGTGACCGTGGCCGTACTTGTGTCGTTCCGCGCGCTTCTCCAGATGACCGCTGCAAGGCCTCTCGACCAGGCGCACCGCGCCGTCGGCGCCCGCCCCCGGCTCCAGCCCGATATCCTTGACCTTCAGCTTTCCAGACTGATGCGGCCCGCGCGACAGGTGGTGCCCCGGCTTTGCTGCATGGAACGTGACCGTCAGATCGGCCCTGGCGCACGCGCCCAGGGCACGGCCGCTGTCGGCACAAAGCCCGGACGGAATATCCACCGCCACGGTGCGACCCGCCTTCAAGTCGCGAAACCCATCGAACGCCGCCAGAACCTGCGCAAGCTTTCCCTCCACCGGCCGGGACAGTCCCGTTCCGAACACCGCATCCACCAAGAGCTGCGGCGCGCGCCCCTGCCCGACGCCACGGATCATGTCGCCAACCGCGCCCATCTGCGCCCACCGCTCGTAATTCACCCGCGCATCGGGCGGCAGCTTTTCGGGATCGCCGAAAAGGAACAGTTCGACATCCCAGCCCCGATCGCGCAACAGCCGCGCCACCACGAACCCGTCGCCACCGTTATTCCCCGGCCCGCACAGAACCACCGCCCGGTGCGACGTCGCGGCCAAGTCGGGCCATTCCTCGAACACCGCCTCGACCACGCCGCGCCCGGCGCGCTCCATCAGCTCCAGCCCGGTCACCTCGCCGGACGCCATCGCGGCCTCTTCGACGGCCCGCATCTGGGCCGCGGTCAGCAATTCGGTCATTCCCGCCTCACTTCGATTCATTTCAGCACAAAATTCGGGCATTATGCCTAAATTTTAATCACGCAAATTTATCACCCTGCCACATGCCCGCCCAAACTCCCTATCCGATTGTGCCGCGTTAACAGAAATGATCTTCAAATCCCGCAAGTCAGTCGGAGGAGTCGACCCATGAAAAAAATCGAGGCGATCATCAAGCCCTTCAAGCTCGATGAAGTCAAGGAAGCGCTTCAGGAGGTGGGTGTGCAGGGCCTCTCGGTGATCGAGGTCAAGGGCTTCGGCCGCCAGAAAGGCCACACCGAACTTTATCGCGGTGCCGAGTACGTGGTCGACTTCCTGCCCAAGGTGAAGATCGACGTCGTGCTGGACGACGATCAGGTCGACGCCGCGATCGAGGCCATCGTCGATGCCGCCAAGACCGACAAGATCGGCGACGGCAAGATCTTCGTCAGCCCCGTCGAACAAGCCATCCGCATCCGCACCGGCGAATCCGGTTCGGACGCGCTTTAATCTACACCTGGAACCACAACGAAGGGATCAATGGACATGAGCGCAAAAGATCTGCTCAAGACGATCAAGGACGAGGAGGTCGAATATGTCGACATCCGTTTCACCGACCCGCGCGGCAAGCTGCAGCACGTGACGGTCATCGCCGACGAGGTCGACGAGGATTTCCTCGAAGAAGGCTTCATGTTCGACGGCTCTTCGATCGCCGGCTGGAAATCGATCGAAGCCTCGGACATGAAACTGATGCCCGACACCAACAGCGGCTACATCGATCCCTTCTATGCCGAGAAAACCATCTGCGTGCATTGCTCGATCGTCGAACCCGACACCGGCGAAGCGTATGAGCGCGACCCGCGCGGCACCGCCGAAAAGGCCGAGGCCTACCTGAAATCCAGCGGCATCGGCGACAGCGCCTTCATGGGCCCCGAAGCGGAATTCTTCCTCTTCGACGACGTGCGCTTCTCCAACTCGATCAACAAGGTCTCCTACGAGGTCGACGCGATCGACGCCTCCTGGAACACCGACACCGAGTACGAGATGGGCAACATGGGCCATCGTCCGGGCGTCAAGGGCGGCTACTTCCCGGTGAACCCCACCGACGAGGCGCAGGACATCCGCTCGGAAATGCTCTCGACCATGAAGCGTCTGGGCATGAAGGTCGACAAGCACCACCACGAGGTGGCGTCGTGCCAGCACGAGCTTGGCCTGATCTTCGGCACCGTGACCAAACAGGCCGACGAGCTGCAGAAATACAAATACGTCATCCACAACGTCGCCGCCGCCTACGGCAAGTCGGCCACGTTCATGCCCAAGCCCATCGCGGGCGACAACGGCACCGGGATGCACGTCAACATGTCGATCTGGAAAGACGGCAAGCCGCTCTTTGCCGGCGACAAGTACGCCGACCTGTCGGACGAGGCCCTGTGGTACATCGGCGGCATCCTGAAGCACGCCAAGTCGCTCAACGCCTTCACCAACCCGTCGACCAACAGCTACAAGCGCCTGATCCCCGGCTTCGAGGCCCCCGTGCTGCGCGCCTACTCGGCCCGCAACCGCTCGGGCTGCGTCCGGATCCCGTGGACCGAGTCGCCGAAGGCCAAGCGCGTCGAGGCCCGTTTCCCCGATCCGTCGGC
Organism: Roseovarius atlanticus; assembly: GCF_019802205.1. Classification (GTDB taxonomy): domain Bacteria; phylum Pseudomonadota; class Alphaproteobacteria; order Rhodobacterales; family Rhodobacteraceae; genus Roseovarius; species Roseovarius atlanticus_A. The sequence goes on along the minus strand of NZ_JAHVHQ010000003.1, from coordinate 942,331 downwards.
AAACCCCTACCTGTGCTTTGCCGCGCTCCTGATGGCCGGCCTCGACGGCATCAAGAACAAGATCGACCCGGGCGAGGCGATGGACAAGAACCTCTACGACCTGCCCGCCGAAGAGCTGGAAGGCATCCCGACCGTCTGCGGCAGCCTGCGCGAAGCCATGCAGGAACTTCAGGCCGATCACGACTACCTGCTGGCCGGTGACGTGTTCACCAAGGACCAGATCGACGGCTATATCGAGCTCAAGATGGAAGAGATCGAAAAATACGAACACACGCCGCACCCGGTGGAGTTCGGCATGTATTACAGCTGCTGATCCGGCAGACATCCTGTACCGACACGGGCGCCTTTTCCGGAAGGCGCCCGTTTTTTTGTCCTGCCCGTCCGAAATCACCCGAAAAACCGGCTCAAACAGGCGGATTCCCGCCCGTTTCCGAAAAGTGCCCAATCGGTTTCATATTTGAAACACACTGTCTCCATTAACTCTTTGGATGATCCAAGTGTGAGAGTGAACAACCGGGGAGTGAAAGATGGCACAGAGCGATACCCGCGTCATGGCGGGGCTGATCTTCATGGAAGAGAAATCGATCGACCTCCTGGATGCGGTCACGCGCACCGCCGAGGCGTTGAAAGGCCTTTGCGAGGACGTCCGCTCGCTCGGGTTTCTGTCCGACAGGGACGCCGGGGTCGAGACCGAACAATACCGGGTCTGCCTGACGCTCAGCGACAATGTCGTGCTGCCCGGCCTGGAGGAAGAAGCAAACACCCTGTTGCGGATCGACGTCTGCCGACGGGACCCGGCGGCACCCGACTCCGGCCCGGCGATCGACGCCGTGCTGGCGCGCGTGGCCATCGACCTCAGCGATCACCTGCGCCCGACCCACCTGCAATGGGTCGAGCAAGAGGCCATCCTGTCGACCGAAGAGGTCTTCGAGGCCCGCGAGCCCGCGGCCTGCGATACCCCCGAAGCCGACACGCTCAGAGACCAGACCTTGCGCGCCCGCAGCGCCCTGACCGGAATAGGCGAGCTGCACAGCAGGCTGGACGAACAGCTCGAGCGCACGCCCCCGCCGGAAATGCCGGTCCTGCCCTCGAGGGATTTCCTGGGCGAATCCGAGGGCATTATCGAAGACACCCCGCAAATGGTCGCCCCCGCCATCGAGAACATCGCCGAAGAGACCGATCGCCTGCGCCTGTCGGCCTGGCTTCTGTCCATCGCGGTGGCCTGCATCGCACTGCCGGTCGGTGTGGCGCTGGTGATCATCAATCTGGTCAAGGGCGAGAACCTGCGCCTCGCCGGACAGGCGGCGGCGTTGTCGGGGCTCTTCGTGTCGCTTCAGGCGAACGGCGCCACCGCCGCCGCCGCGCAGGTGATCCAGTCCGTTCTGGGCTGACCGGCCCGCCTCCCGCCCCGACGGACAAGGGGCAGGAGGCATATTTGCGGAACACACCCGCCCGATCGACCGTTGTCGTCCCGGACGGGCGCTCGCTGAACGCCCGTTCCGATGTGCCGGACCTCTTGGAGAATTGACTTTGTTCCCCTGTCCGGCTCGGCTAACATCCCGCCTGTCTGACCTGGAGCTGCTCAATGTCTTTGAAATTCAAATCCCGTTTTCTTGCGCTTGCCGTCGCCGGCGCCGCCACCTTGACCGCCGCAACGGCGGCCCATGCCCAGTGCGGCAATAACGCCAGCGGGTTCGAACAATGGAAAGCGGGCTTCGCCCAGCAGGCCCAGGCCGCGGGCGTCGGCCAACGCGGCCTCCAGGCGCTGGCCCAGACCAGCTATGCCTCCGGCACCATCGCCGCCGACCGCAACCAGAAAAGCTTCCGCTACTCGCTCGACAAGTTCATGCAGGTGCGCGGCGCCAACACGATCATCTCCCAGGGCCGCAAGCGCAAGGCGCAGAACCCCGGTTTCTACAACTGGATCGAACAGAATTACGGCGTGCCCGCGGGGGTCATCATCGCCATCCACGGCATGGAGACCGGCTTCGGCGGCTTCATGGGCGACAGCTCGGTCGTCTCGGCCATCGTCACCCTGACCTACGATTGCCGCCGCTCGGATTTCTTCCGCCCCCACGCCATCGGCGCGCTCAAGCTGGTGGATCGCGGCTCGATCACCCTCAACACACGCGGCGCCAAGCATGGCGAACTGGGCCATACCCAGTTCCTGCCCGGCAACGCGTTGACCTACGGCGTCGACGGCAACGGCGACGGGCGGGTGGATTTCTACAACCAGGCCGACGCGCTGGTCTCGACCGCCAACTTCCTGCGCCAGAAGGGCTGGCGTCCGGGGGCCGGCTACCAGCAGGGCCAGCCCAATTTCAACGTCATCAAGCAGTGGAACGCGGCCACCGTCTATCAACAGGCCATCGCCATCATGGCGGCCAAGATCGACGGCTGACGGCCCCGGGGCTTGACGCAACGGCACGGCCTGCCTATCTGCGGCATTCACGGGGCGTCAGGCCCCCGCCGCCCGCAGGCCGTCGCGCCATGGTGAAGCCCTGACAGATCATTGCATTGACCCGGGGCTTCGACCGGGCAGCAACGCGGGCCCTGCCGATCCGATTTCGCCCCATCTGGGAAAACTGCAATGACACAGACCATCCTGCCGTCGCGCGACGTGCTCAAAGGGCATGCGCGCAAACTTCGTGACACCCTCGCCCGCGCCGGAACCCCGGTCAGCCACTCCGCCGCGCTGGAACATCTGGCGCATCAATGGGGCTACCGCGACTGGAACACCCTGTCCGGGGCCGCCACGCCCCCGCCGGCCCGTGCCTGGACCCTCGGTCAGCGCGTCTCGGGACGCTACCTGGGCCACGCCTTTGCCGGCACGGTCAGGTCGGCCACGGCCAAGGGGCCGGACCATGTCGAGCTGACCATCGCCTTCGACACCCCTGTCGACGTGGTCGAGTCGCCCCGGTTCAGTTCCCTGCGCCGCCAGGTGTCCTGCACCCTCGGTCCCTCGGGCCGCACGGTCGAGAAAACGTCCGACGGGCAGCCTCACGTCGTGCTGGACCTGCCCTGAGACACCCCCGCGCGCCGCGCCACCAAGAGGCGCGGCGCGCCTCTCTGGTGAACGCCCCTCAGTCCCCTAAACGGGACGGCGTTCTTGATTTTGCCGCAGATTCTTCCAACGCCGGACGCAGTTGCTCCCTATTCGTGGGAGACGCCCGGATTGTCGCAAAGACCGTTCACCACGGAAAAAGAATGTTCCAAGACCAGCAGGCTTCCATCGCTCTGTTCAGCTATCGCCGCGCACCCGCGGCGCAGGCCGGCGACATCGTGCGGGCCATCGACGGAATGCTGCAAGGCACCGACGCCCAGCCGCGCCGGATCAACTGGGTGGATGACGGCGTCGCGATGATCGACCGCATCGGCGTCCGCATCGCCATTGCCCTTCTGCCGCCAAGCCCACAGGATCGCTATGCCCATCTCGTGCTGGCCGTGGGCGCCCCGCCCGACGCGCACGAAACGGATGACCCCTTCGATGTCTCCTACGCGCATCTCGCCGACCGGCTGGTCTACCGCGTCAAGGAGGACATGCCCTATGACGCGATCATGCGCGGCGAGACCCCCGAAGCGGTCGATCACGCCCTCGTCCGGTCGCTCTACGATCTTCTGCGCCAGTCCTCCCCCGTCGCCTCCCCTGTCGCCCCGCCCGCCGGTCTGGCCAACCTCGGCACCCGGCCCCGGCCCGACGCGCCCGGCGCGTCACCGCATCCCCCGGTCGAAGAGCGCTTCGACATCATCCTGTCCGAAGACGTGCCCGGCATGACCACTTCCCCGCCGGAATGGCTCCGCAAACGTGCCGCGCCCACCAAGCCGCTGCGCCTGGCGGTGCACACCATGGCCCTGTCGATCATGCTCTTTACGCCGCCCCTGGGCGCGTTTCTCTTCACCTATTCCATGCTGCGGGACATCACTGACGACAATTGACCACCCCTGCTCCGGTGCAGGTCGCTGTGAAACGGGCGGCACCCTCGGGTGCCGCCCTGCCTGTATGTAGCCTCTTTATCCGGCTTATTCCGTGCCTGGCTCGGGTCGGCTGCCATGCCCGCCCGGCTCTTGTTTTTGCTATTGTCTCTCATACCGAAACAATTTGGCCGAAATAAGGCGAATTGTTTAATTTCATGGCCCAGTCAGGCGGGTGAACCGGCTGACCATCCGGTATGCCTTGCGCGGCCCGCACACCTGCCAGCGCGCGCTCCAGTCCGGCCAGTCCGCGAAATCGTACCGGACCTCGTACATGTCCGGGTCGCACCAGTGCTCCGCCGCGCCGCCTTCGGTGATACTGTGAAAGAACCGCCCATCCTCGAACATCACGTCGATCCCGCCGCCGTCCCGCGCCCGCCACAGGTACCCCCGCTCGGCCCGCATCGGCGGCTGCCCGGCCATGCTCAGCACGCCCGCCTCGCGATAGACCAGCCCGCCCTGCCCCGGGACAAGCCGCGCCTCGCCTTCGAACCGCGCCGGCGCCGCGCCGGCGTGCACCACGTCACGCTCCAGCCGCCACGCGCCTTCGAAATCTGCCAGTTCCGGTACCAATCGCCACGCCCGTCTTGCCGCCACCCGTTCCTCCGTCTAAACCGCGCCCGACACCCATTCAATCCAAAGGTCCGTTCGCATGATCCCTCGCTATTCCCGCCCCGACATGGTCGCCATCTGGGAACCCGCCACCAAGTTCCGCATCTGGTACGAGATCGAGGCCCATGCCTGCGACGCCATGGCCGACCTTGGCGTGATCCCGCGCGAGAATGCCGAGGCCGTGTGGAAGGCCAAGGATGTGGAATTCGACGTCGCCCGCATCGACGAGATCGAGGCCGTGACCAAGCATGACGTGATCGCCTTCCTCACCCACCTGGCCGAGCATGTGGGCAGCGAGGAAGCCCGCTTCGTCCACCAGGGCATGACCTCCTCGGACGTTCTGGACACCTGCCTGAACGTCCAGCTGGTGCGCGCCGCCGACCTGCTGATCTCCGACATGGAAGACCTGCTCGCCGCCCTCAAGCGCCGCGCCTTCGAACACAAGATGACCCTGCGCGTCGGCCGCTCGCACGGCATCCATGCCGAGCCCACCACCATGGGCCTCACCTTCGCGCGTTTCTACGCCGAGATGGACCGCAACCTGACCCGCCTGCGCACCGCCCGCGCCGAGGTCGCCACCGGCGCCATCTCCGGCGCGGTCGGCACCTTCGCCAATATCGACCCGCGCGTCGAAGAGCATGTCTGCGCCCAACTGGGCCTCACGCCCGAGCCGATCAGCACGCAGGTCATTCCCCGCGACCGCCACGCTGCCTTCTTCGCCACGCTCGGCGTCATCGCCTCGTCGATCGAGAACGTCGCCATCGAGATCCGCCACATGCAGCGCACCGAAGTGCTGGAAGGCGCCGAATTCTTCTCGATGGGCCAGAAAGGCTCGTCCGCCATGCCGCACAAGAAGAACCCGGTCCTGACCGAAAACCTGACGGGTCTTGCCCGCCTGGTCCGCATGGCCGTGGTCCCGGCGATGGAAAACGTGGCGCTCTGGCACGAGCGCGACATCTCGCATTCCTCCGTGGAACGCATGATCGGCCCCGACGCCACCGTGACGCTGGATTTCGCCCTCGCCCGTCTCACCGGCGTCGTGGACAAGATGATCATCTTCCCCGAGAACATGCTGGAAAACATGAACAAGTTCCCCGGATTGGTCATGTCCCAACGCGTCCTTCTGGCCCTCACCCAAGCCGGCGTCAGCCGCGAGGACGCCTACGCCATGGTCCAGCGCAACGCCCTCAAGGTCTGGGAACAGCGCACCGATTTCAAAGAGGAACTTCTGGCCGACGCCCATGTGGTCGCCGCCCTGGGCACCGACCAGATCGAAGAGAAGTTCGACATGGATTACCACACCAAGCATGTCGACACGATCTTCACCCGCGTCTTCGGGGAAAGCTGAATTTCCGGGCATACCGCGCCACGCGAACCCGATCCGGGCCGGAGACACTGGCCCGGACGCGTTTTCGTGTTACCATCGGGGTTCTGATGAAAAGGAGTTCAAACCATGAAGTCCAAGACCATTACCACGTCCCTGGCCCTTGTTCTGGCCTCCACTCTTTCCGCCGCCGCCATGTGCCCCGGCAAGGCACAACAGGCCGCCTCCTGCGCCGAAGGCATGGTGTGGGACCGCGCGTCCGGCACCTGCGTCGAACAGACCATGAGCTGACCGGGCCACATATCCCAAGTCGAGGCGGCGCACCCGGGGACCGGGCGGCGCCGTTTCTAATTTTAGCTTTATCGGTTTGTTCACCACTCCCGCCCTAGGTTGCCGGCACGACATCCGGGGACTGGAATGAGCAGCAGCAATTTTGGGCAACTGGCGCTTCCGGGGCCGTCCGCAAACGCGGCGGCCCAGCTGACCCGCCGGCAGAAGGCCGCGATCATCGTGCGCTTTCTCATCAACGAAGGCGCGGATGTGCCGCTTCAGGACCTGCCCGACGAGTTGCAGCGCCGGCTGACCCAGCAGATGGGCACGATGCGCTATGTCGACCGCTCCACCCTGGCCGACGTCGTGGCCGAATTCGCCTCCGAGGTCGAGGCGATGGGCCTGACCTTCCCGCGCGGCGTGGCCGGGGCCCTGACCGCGCTGGATGGCCGCATCAGCCCGCAAACCGCCTCGCGCCTGCGCAAGGAGGCCGGCGTGCGCCAGTTCGGCGAGCCGTGGGAGCAGGTCCGCACCGCCGACACCGACGATCTCCTGGACATACTGCAATCCGAAAGCACCGAGGTGGCCGCCGTCCTGCTCTCCAAGCTCGACGTGGCCCGCGCCGCCGAACTCCTGGGCAAGCTGCCGGGCGACACCGCCCGCCGCATCGCCGTCGCCATGTCCCAGACCGGCGCGGTGACGCCCGATGCCGTGGACCGGATCGGCCTGTCGCTCGCCGCCCAGCTTCACAACGTGCCGGAAACCGCCTTTCCCGACAGCGCGGTGGACCGCGTGGGCGCGATCCTCAACTTCTCTCCCGCCGCCACCCGCGACGACGTTCTGATCGGCCTCGACGAAAGCGATGAAAGCTTTGCGGCCAAGGTGCGCAAGGCCATCTTCACCTTCGTCAACATCGCCGACCGGCTCAACCCGATCGACGTGCCCAAGATCACCCGCGACGTGGACCAGGCCGCGCTGGTTCAGGCGCTGGCCCACGCCCGGACCGCCGAAGACACCAGGGCGTCCGCCGATTTCATCCTCGAGAACATGTCGAAACGCATGGCCGGCGCCCTGCAGGAAGAGGTCGAGGCCCTGGGCAAGGTGAAACCCAAGGACGGCGAGGCGGCGATGACCGATGTGGTCAACGTCATCCGCACGCTCGAGGCCAGCGGCGAGTTGCAGCTGATCGTGCCGGACGACGATGAAGAGGAAGACGCCTGAGGCTCAGTCCACCGGGAAGATGAAACACTTGTCGCGGCGAATGGTCAGCCACATCGCGGTGCCCGCCTTGGGCAGGAACACCGCCGGAACCGTCACCTTGAAGCGCGGCCCGCCGAACGCCATGTCGAATTCCACCAGGCTTTCGCCGCCCATGAACCGCGCCCGCTTCACCACCCCGCGCACCGCCGTGCCGTCGCTGATCGTGGGCGCCGGGCCCTTGCCCGCACGGTCGAAATCCAGCTTCACATGCTGCGGGCGCACGACGATCTCGACCACCTGGCCATCGTCCACCCCAGGCGCCAGGAACTGACCGAAGGGCGTCTGGGCCAGCGCGCCATGCACCTCGCCGCGCACCACGTTGACGTCGCTGAAGAACGACACCGCCGCACCGTCCGCCGGGGCGTTGTAGATGTTGTAGGGCGCGCCCTGCTGCACGATCCGCCCATCGCGCATCAGCGCGATCGTGTCGGCCATACGCATCGCCTCCTCCGGCTCGTGCGTCACCAGCAGCACGGCGGTGTCCTGCTCACGCAGGATGTCCAGCGTCTCGTCCCGGATCCCGTCGCGCAGCCGGTTGTCGAGGCCCGAGAACGGCTCGTCCATCAGCATGATGCTGGGGCGCGGCGCCAGCGCGCGGGCCAGCGCCACACGCTGCTGCTCGCCTCCCGACAGCTCATGCGGAAAATTCTGCGCGTACCCGCCCAGCCCCACGCGCTCCAGCAACTCGGCGACCCGGACGGCTTTCTCGTCCGCCGTCCCGCTCAGCCCGAACGCCACGTTTTCGCCCACCCGCAGGTGGGGAAACAGCGCGAAATCCTGGAACATCAGCCCGATATGCCGCCGCTCTGGCGGCACGCGGTACACCGTGTCGCAGACCAGCTTGCCGTCGACCCAGATCTCGCCCGCATCCTGCATCTCGACGCCCGCGATCATCCGCAGCGTCGTCGACTTGCCACAACCCGACGGCCCCAGAAGGCACGTCACCTGTCCCGGCAGCACCGACAGCGAGACGTCGTCCACCACCGTGCGCCCGTCGTAACGGCGCACCAGGTTCCTTGTCTCAAGGCGCGGAATCACATCTTGCACGTCTGCCTCGTCTTTTTCCCGACTGAATGCGTCGGACTTGATGTCGCAAATAGCAACCCCGCCTGGTCCGCGCAAGATACCGCCGCCGCCACGGCAAACACGCGAAAGTGTGCCAAGCGGTGGAAATCCTGACTATCGCGACGCGACGACTGCGCCTATCTGAATCGTACTAACGAGCAGCAACGACAAAAAAACGACGGAGCCTACCGATGCGGAAATTCATTATCGCGATACAGGTCGCCCTGATCGCTCTTCTGGCCATAACCGGCGCCCTGGCCGGCCCCGACACGCGCCCGGCCTGCCCCCTCGGGGACCAGGTCACCGCCGCGCAGACCTGCGAAAAGTAAACCGGCCTCAGCCGCCCTGCGCGCGTTCGATCGCAGGGCGGATCTGGCTGTCCATGACACGCTGCGTGATCGGCCCCGGAAAGCGCAGCACCACCCGGCCCTCCCCGTCGATCACATAGGTTTCCGGCACCCCGTAAAGCCCCCAGTCCAGCGCCATCCGCCCCGTCTGATCGGCGCCGATGGCCGCGTAAGGATCCCCCAACTCGTCCAGGAACTTCAGCGCATTGCCCGGCTGGTCCTTGTAATTCACGCCGTAGATCGTGATCCCTTCCTCGGCCAGCGCGGTCAGGTGCGGATGCTCCACCCGGCAGGGCGCACACCAACTGGCCCAGTAATTCACCAGCTTGACGCCCCCGCTGCGCAGGTCGGCATCGTCAAAGGACGTCTTGCCCGCCAGCGCGGTCAGCACAACCGCAGGCGCCGGCTTGCCCTCGATCGCCGAGGGCAGCGCGTCGGGATCCTCGCGCTGCATCCCGATATAGAACACCGCGGCCAGCGCCGCGAAGATCACCGGCGGCAACACCATCAGGAACGAGGTCTTAGACATCCATTTTCCGCTTTCTTTCAACGTCTTTCAGCGCGTTCTTGACGCGCACGGACCGCCGCCAGCTGAAGACGACCAGCGCGATCAACAGCACCAGCGACACCGCGTAGGACGACAGCACCGCCTCGGCGTATTTTCCAAGCTCGGGCATCACGCCTCCATCCGGTCGCGGGCCAGAAGCGCCCGCATTCGCCGCGCGCGTATTTCGGTCTGCGTGCGCAGGAACACCAGCGCGATGAACAGGAACACGAACCCCGCGATGCTGACCAGCAGCGGGAAATAGAACACGTCCGCCACGTTCTCCTCCTTGTCCAGGCTCAGCGACGCCCCCTGGTGCAGCCCCTGGTTCCAGAACAGCACCGCGTAGCGGCTCAGCAGGGCAAAGACCGACCCCACGATGCACAGGATCGCGGTCAGGTCGGCGGCGGTGTCGTCATTCTCGATGGCTTCCCACAGGGCGATGTAACCGAGGTAGAACAGGAACAGGATCAGGAACGAGGTCAGCCGCGGGTCCCAGGCCCACCACGTGCCCCACATCGGCTGTCCCCAGATCGCCCCCGTCGCCAGCGCGATCACCGTCATCACCACGCCCACGGGTGCGGCCGCGCGGGCCGCCAGCGCGCTCACGTGGTGCCGCCGCACCACCCAGATCAGCGAAGCCACCAGCATCATGATCCACGCGTTGATCGCCATCAGCGCGCTCGGCACGTGCAGGTAGATGATCTTGACGGTCGAGCCCTGCCGGAAATCGTCCGGCGTGAAGAAGAACCCCCAGATCAGCCCCGTCGCCAGGCACAGCACCGCCAGCACCGACACCCACGGCAGAACCTTGTCCGTCGTGTCGATGAACTTCTTCGGGTTGGCGTATTCCCAGAGTGATGCCACGCGCGCAGATCCTTTCGTTAACGCAGGTTGACCCTCAATACCGCAGCCGATGCGAAAGGCAAAAGCGCGATGGTGCCGCAGGTGATCCCCGCCAGCATCAGCATCGGCGTCGTGTAATCCTGCCCGTCCACGCCCCGGCGCGCCATCTCGGCGCCAAAGATCAGCGTCGGCACGTAAAGCGGCAGCACCAGCAGGCTCAAGAGCAGCCCGCCCCGCCGCAACCCCACCGTCAAGGCCGCCCCGAACGCCCCGATCATGCTCAACGCCGGCGTGCCCAAGAGCAGCGACAGCACCAGCGGTCCGTAGCCCTGCACTGGCAGGCTCAGCAGCACGCCCAGCACCGGCGCCGCCAGCACCAGCGGCAGGCCCGTCGTGATCCAGTGCGCCAGGCCCTTCACCGCCGCCACCGCCTCCATCGGCAAAGGCGCGGTCGCCAGCAGGTCAAGGCTGCCGTCCTCCCAATCCAGCGCAAAGATCCGGTCGAGCGACACGAGGCAGGCCAGCAGCGCCCCGATCCACAGGATGCCCGCCGCGATGCGGGCCAGCAGCTCCGATTGCGGCCCCACGCCGAACGGTACCAGCACCACGACGATCAGGAAGAACGCGAGGCCCAGCCCGAACCCGCCCCCGGCCCGCACCGCCAGCCGGATGTCGCGCAGCAGCAGCGCGGTCACAGGAAGGCCTCGTCGAAATCGTCCAGCTCCTGGCGCACCGCGCGAAAGGGCGCCACGTCCAGCACCGTCGCCTCGTCCAGGCCCAGGTCGATATGCGTGGCCAGCACCGCGATGCCGCCTTCGGCCAGATGCGCCCGCACCACGGCGGCGAACATCGCCACCGCGCGCGCATCCAGCGACACCGTCGGCTCGTCCAGGATCCAGATCGCACGGCCCGTCACCAACAGCCGCGCCAGCCCCAGCCGCCGCTTCTGCCCGGCGGACAGAAAGCCTGCCGGCCGGTCGGCCAACGGCTCCAGTTCATAGGCCGCCAAGGCAGGGGAAACCTCTTTGCGGCCAAAGACCTGCGCCCAGAAGCTCAGGTTCTCGGCCACGCTCAGCGCCGGCTTTATTCCGTCCGCATGTCCTGCATAGACAACGCTGTCCGCCGGATACTCGACGCCGCCCGACACCGGCGGCTGCAACCCGGCCAGCGTGCGCAACAGCGTCGTCTTGCCCGCGCCGTTGGGCCCGCGCAGCACCAGCGCCTCGCCCGCCGCCACGGCAAAGCTCAGACCGTCCAGCACCCGCACGCCGCCGCGCGCCACGCAAAGGTCCCGAACCGTCAGGCGCATCGCCGGCCCACCGCTCTCAGACCGGCAACAGGGCCACGGCCACGCGCCGCCCCTCGGATATCAGCACGTTGTAGGTCCGCGCCGCGGCGGGCGAGTTCATCGCTTCCACCCCGAGGCCCGCCTCCTCCAGCGCGGTGCGGAAATCGCCTGGCACATGCGCGGTCTCGGCGCCCGTGCCGATGAACAGCACGTCGATCTCGCCCGCGAGTTCCACCAGCGACGCGCTGTCCTCGTACCCGCCCCAGGCGCGTACGCCGTCCGGGCCGGCGCAGATCGCGCCCTCGATCGCCTCTCCGCCCACGCGGAAGAACCCCGGCCCGTAGCCGTCGATCGGTTTCACGCCGGAAAATGTTACCTCGTTCAGGCGCATCGCGTCCTCCTCAGTCCCACAGCGGCAAGCCCGAGATGACCGCCAGCGCGATCACCCCGTAGGCGGCCCAGCGATACAGGCGCTCGCGCGTGGGGTCAAACAGGGCCTGCCCGATCAGCGTCGTGATCAGGTAGGGCACCGCCATCACCACGGCCAGCAGGGTCAACTCCCAGGTCACCACGCCCTGCCACAACAGGTTGGCGATCAGCACCACGTCGAGCGCGGCAAGGAACAGGATCGTGTTGCCCCTGACCGAGGACACCGCCGCCTGCCCCGACAGGTAGAACAGGATCACCACCGGCCCGGTCAACCCTGTCAGCCCGCCGACGATCCCCGCCGCGGCCCCGATGGCCAGCAGCCCCGGCCGGGTGATGACCCGGGCATAGCGCCAGCCCGCGATCAGCGCGGCCAGCATGCCGCCTGCGACGCCGGTGATGATCCAGCGCACCGTGTCGTTGTCCAGAAGGTCCAGCAGCGCCAGGCCCAGCGGTACGGTGACCAGCGCGGCCAGCACCAGCACGCCCACTTCCCCGGGCTGCCCCTGCTGCCACGCCCGGCGCAGGATCACCGCGTTGCTGGCAATGCCGGTCAGCATGATGACCACGATCACTTCCTTGGGCGACAGGAAGATATTGGCCACCGGCACCACGATCAGCGCCGTGCCGAACCCGGTAAAGCCCCGCACCAGCCCTGCAACCCCGATGGCGAAACACAGCCACACCAGTCCCGGCGTGGCCAGCACTCCGCTCAGGAGTTCAGGCATCTATGTTCGCGAACTGCGTCCCTGCATTGGCGTCGGGCTTGGACCAGTCGCGCTTGACCCCCAGCCACATCAGCACCGTGCTGGCCACGAAGATCGAACTGTAGGTGCCCACGACCACACCCCAGATCATCGCGAAGACAAAGCCGCGGATCACGTCGCCGCCCAGCGCGAACAGCGCCAGCAGCGCCAGAAGCGTGGTGACAGAGGTCATCATGGTCCGGCTCAGCGTCTCGTTGATCGAGATGTTCAGGACTTCCTTCAGCGGCTTCTTCTTGTATTTCCGCAGGTTCTCGCGCACCCGGTCGAAGACCACCACCGTGTCGTTCAGCGAATAGCCGACGATGGTCAGAAGCGCCGCGATGATGGCCAGGTCGAACTGGATCTGCACTTCCGAGAATATGCCGATGGTCAGCACCACGTCATGCACCAGGGCTATGACCGCGCCCAGCGCGAACTGCCACTCGAACCTCAGCCAGATATAGATCAGCACCGCGGCGATGGCCAACAGCACCGCGATCACGGCGGTCTGTATCAGCTCGCCCGACACTTTCGGTCCCACGCTTTCCACCGAGGTGAAGGTGATGTCCGGCACCGCCTCCTGCAACGCCCCCTCGACCGCCGCGATCGTGTCCTGGGTCACCGCCTCCTGGTCGTCCTGCGCCTGGATGCGGATCATGGTCACGTTCCGGTCCGGGCCGAAGGTCGGGTCGAACACCTCGGTGATGCTGATATCGCCCAGCTCCAGCGGCGCGATGGCGTCGCGGTACTGCCCCACGTCCACCGTCTCGGTGCTCTGCGTGCGGATGGTCGTGCCGCCGCGGAAATCGATGCCGTAGTTCAGCCCCTGCAACAGGAACGACCCCAGCGCGATCACGATCAGAAAGCCGGACAGCCCCAGCGACAGCTTCCACCGCTTGAAGAAGTCCCAGTTGGTGAAGGTCGGCACCAGCTTCAGCGACCGGCCCTGCAACACCGTCTTGGGCCGCTTGCGTTCGAACCACATGACCGCGATCAGGCGGGTGACGAAAATCGCCGTGAAGACCGAGGTGATGATCCCCAGCCCCAGCGTGATGGCAAAGCCCCGCACCGGGCCAGAGCCCATGGCGTACAGGATCAGCGCCGTGATGAAGGTGGTGATGTTGGCGTCGGTGATCGCGCTCAGCGCTCGCTCATACCCCAGCTGGATCGCCCGCGACGCGCCCTTGGCGGTCTTCATCTCTTCGCGGATGCGCTCGAACACCAGCACGTTGGCGTCCACCGCCATCCCGATGGTCAGCACGATCCCCGCGATCCCCGGCAAGGTCAGCGTGGCGCCGATCAGGCTCAGCAGGCCGAACATCAGCCCGACGTTGATGACAAGCGCTATGTTGGCAAACAGGCCAAACACCCCGTAGCTGGCCCACATGAAGACCAGCACCAGCGCGAAGGCCACGATACAGGCGATCTGCCCCGCCTCGATGCTGTCGGCCCCCAGTTCCGGCCCGATGGTGCGTTCTTCCAGGAAATTCAGCTCGGCGGGCAGAGCGCCCGCGCGCAACAGCACGGCAAGGTTGGTGCTCTCATCGACGGTGAACTGCCCGGTGATGATGCCGGTGCCGCCGGGAATGTGGCCCTGGATCACCGGCGCGCTGATCACCTCGTTGTCCAGCACGATGGCAAACGGGTTGCCGATGTTCTCGGCCGTGTAATCCCCGAACTGCCGCGCCCCCGTGGGGTTGAAGCGGAACGACACCGCCGGCCGCCCGTTCTGGTCGAAATCGGGCTGCGCATCCACCAGCTGTTCGCCGGTCACCACCGGCGCGCGTTCCAGGATATAGAACACGCCCTCCTCGTCCACCGAGGGCAGGATCTCGTTGCCGCCACCGGGCGTCTCGTTGCCGTTGGTGGTCCGGCTCACCACCGGCTGGAATGTCAGCTGCGCCGTGGTGCCGATGATGTCCTTCAATTCCGCCGCGCTGCCCACGCCCGGCACCTGGATCAGGATACGGTCCGCGCCCTGCCGCTGGATCGTCGGCTCGCGCGTGCCCATCTCGTTGATCCGGCGCTCGATGATCTCGCGCGCGGTGCGCACGGTCTGCTCGTCGCTGGCCTGCCGCTCGGCCTCGCTCAGCGTGACGACGATGGCGTCGCCCTCGACGTTCACCGCGATATCGTTCTGCCCCGCGCCGGTGACACTGGCCACCGGCCGCGCCAGTCCACGCACCAGGCTCGCCGCATATTCGGCCTCGTCCGCGTTCTCCACCAGCCGCACGCGCAGCTCCGGCGCGTCGGTGTCCTGCAAGCGGATCGGGCCGACCCGGTCGCGCTCCTCGCGCAGCAGGTCGCGGATCTCCGGCCACATCGCCTCGATCCGCGCCTCGTAGACATCCTCGACCTGCACTTCGGCCAGCAGATGCGCCCCGCCCCGCAGGTCGAGGCCAAGGTTCACCAGCCCCGAGGGCAGCCAGTCGGGCCACATCTCGGCCTGCTCCTGCAACCCCTCGCCCTCGCCGCCCATCTCCAGCGCCATGGTGGCGTCGTTATGGGTCTCGACGCGGGTGTAGAACGCGTTGGGCATCGCCAACAGCAGCCCCAAGGCCACCAGGCCCCAAATCACCACGCGTTTCCAAAGGTCGATCTGAAGCATCTGAAGTGCCTTTTATGTCTGTCTTGTATCTATCGAAGGGGCGGAACGCGCCCCGAAATCAGGCGGCCGGCTCGGTCTTCGACAGGACCTGGGCGACGGTATTGCGCACGACACGCACCTTCACGCCCTCGGCGATCTCCACCTCGATCTCCTCGCCTTCCTTGACGCGGGTCACCTTGCCGATCATCCCGCCCTGCGTGACGATCTGGTCGCCCTTGCGCAGCGCCGCCACCATCGCCTGGTGCTCTTTCAGCTTCTTCTGCTGCGGACGGATGAGCAGGAACCACATGATCGCGAAGATCAGGATGAGCGGGATGAACTGGCCAATGGCTTCCATGCGAATCTTATTCCTTTTCGGGCTTTGCAGGCCCCCCGGCCCGCGTTTGCGCGAACCTAAGTCCGGCTTTTGGGTTTTGCAAGGCGCGAACCGGCGGGCCTGCGGCAATGTCGCAGGGGCATCTTCGATCAGTATATCCGAACAAACAAAGACGCTTGGGTAACGCGAAAATCACGGTTAAGTTGAATTCGTTTTCTAGGAAGGCAAGGAATTTTGACCTCTAAGAATAACGGGGCTGTTCTCGAATGGCTGGGAATTAAGAAGCTGCAAGATTGGCTGAAAGCGCCTTGTCTAGGCTACTTCTTCGGCTTTCTGCTTACGCTTATTGGTTTAGCCTTGTTGGTGTTTTGCGTGGTCGGGTTCGGACTTCTTGTAGGCGCCATAACTGGGTTCGGGCCATATTCGGGTGACCCTACCGGCGCTGCGATCCGTAACATTGGTCTTGTTCTTGCTGCCGCTTTCGGTGCGCCGTTCATTGCGTGGCGCTCCATGGTCGCTCAAAAACAAGCAGACGTCGCCGAGCAAGGCCAGATCACCGACCGGATCAACACGGCGGTTGAAGGGTTGGGGGCAGAAAAAACAGTCAGCATCCACCGTAAAGATAGAGAGGGAAAGTACCTTTATCATGAAAGGGAAGGTTCAGAGCATAGGGGCGAAGGTTCAGAGTATAGGGGCAAAAACAAACTGGACTATAAAAGGCCAGTCATCGTTCAACTTACAGAACCGAATCTTGAGGTACGGGTTGGAGCAGTCTATGCTCTCAAGCGCATCGCCGAAGATAGTCCAAGAGATCGTGTAACAATACTCGACATATTGTGCTCCTACGTTCGCCAGAACGCTCCTGGCTCGGAGGCTATTGAGAGCCCTCACCAAGTGTTCAATGAGTTGAGCGGAGGTTGGGCGGACACGCCTCCAATGAACGCTCACCAAATTTTCAGAAGCGCCCGGTATGCAGCGGCAAACACTATTGGCGTTGATCCGACTGAGTTGAACCAAGAAACTCTTGAGCAATGGTCCCGGACACTTCCCGAACCAAGAATAGATGTCCAAACTGCAATCACCGCTATCGGAAGTATCAAGCAAGAATTCTATGAAATTCGAGCAAAATACGCGCCAGACCTCCGGCAAACCAACCTCCAGAACATTAGACTGGAGGGAGATTTTTCAAATAGCTCATTCAGAGGGGCGAAACTAGACAACAGTATCTTTATTGGCACTTTTGTTAACACTACGATGACGGAATGCTCTCTGCAGAACATCAGAACTGTAAACTGCGATTTCACACATTCTGACTTTCTTGGGTCTATACTTTCTGGAGCGTTTTTTGGAGCAAGTAATTGCGCCAAGTGCAGTTTCCGGCTCGCAACGCTGACATACACCAATTTTAATGGCGCCAACTTAACGCTGAGCGACTTTTTCGGGGCAGATGCAGAAGACGTCTACTGCCATGCAAACGCGGACGCATCATACTCTAGGTTCTCAAGAGCCAAACTCTCAGAATTCAATGGGATTTCGGAAGGACCTTCGATTGATTTATGGGTAGATGCGCAAACCGATATTGGTAACAAGATGTCAAAGGGCAGACTTGTAGGTAGTGAGCAAGCATTCTTGGGTGAATTGGACGATAGAAAACTATGGATAGATTTTCTGAGACAGCGTGGTCTTGAACGTCCATTTTCTTGAACCAGCAATGTCCGTGGTTTCACACGGAATCCACTATTATCCTGCGCGCTTTACTTGCTACAACCCACCCCACGACTCAACCTGACCCGAGGACCAAGACGATGCACGACATCCGCGCCATCCGCGAAAACCCCGCCCAGTTCGACGCCGCCATGGCCCGTCGCGGGGTGTCGAGCGCGTCGTCCGAGATCCTCGCGCTGGACGAGGAGCGCCGCGCCAAGATCCAGGCCGCCGAGACCGCGCAGGCCGACCAGAACAAGGCCTCCAAGGAGGTGGGTGCCGCGAAGGCCAAGGGCGACGAGGCCGAGTTCGAGCGCCTGCGCGCGCTGGTGTCCGAGAAAAAGGCCGAGGTCGCCGCGATGCAATCCGAGGCCAAGGCGCTGGACCAGCAGCTCACCGACCTTCTGATGACCCTGCCCAACCTCGCGCTCGACGATGTGCCCGAAGGCGAGGACGAGGACGACAATGTCGAGCTCAAACGCTGGGGCACCCCCCGCGAGTTCGATTTCACCCCGGTCGAGCATTACGACCTCGCGGGCGTCAAGCCCGGCATGGATTTCGAACTGGCCGCGAAACTCTCCGGCTCCCGCTTCGTGGTGCTGTCGGGCGGCGTCGCCCGCATCCACCGGGCGCTGGCGCAGTTCATGATCGACACCCATGTCGAGGAAAACGGCCTGTCCGAGACCTGGACCCCCGTTCTGGTCCGCCCCGAGATGATGTACGGCACCGGGCAACTGCCCAAGTTCGGCGAGGACAGCTACGAGACCACAAATGGCTGGTGGCTGGTGCCCACCGCCGAGGTGACGCTGACCAACATCGTCAACGGCCTCGTGGTGGACGAAGGCACCCTGCCCCGCCGCTATGTCGCACACACCCAATGCTTCCGCTCCGAGGCGGGCAGCGCGGGCAAGGACACCGCCGGGATGCTGCGCCAGCACCAGTTCGAGAAGGTCGAGATGGTCTCGGTCACCCATCCCGAGAAATCCCTCGAAGAACACGACCGCATGACCGGATGCGCCGAAGGCATCCTCGAACGCCTCGGCCTGCCCTACCGCACCATCGCGCTCTGCACCGGCGACATGGGCTTCGGCGCGCGCAAGACCCATGATATCGAGGTCTGGCTGCCCGGTCAGAACACCTATCGCGAGATCAGCTCGGTCTCCGTCTGCGGCGATTTCCAGGCCCGCCGCATGAACGGCCGCTTCAAGCCCGCGGATGGCGGCAAGCCGCAATTCGTGCACACGCTCAACGGCTCGGGCCTCGCCGTGGGCCGCTGCCTGATCGCGGTGCTGGAAAACGGCCAGCAGGCCGACGGCTCGGTCGACCTGCCCGAGGCGCTGCACCCCTACCTGCGCGGCAAGACCCGGCTCCTGGCGGACGGCACGTTGGGCTAAGCAGCCCGCGCCAAAGGCAAGACCGCAAGCGCGTTCTCCGCGAAGCGTTCCAGCGTGGGCCGATCCGCCCCTTCGCTGGCCATCGCCGCAATCGCCAACATCTGGCCCGATATGAATTGGGCCAGGTCCTCCACATTCGCCTCCTGGCGCAACTCTCCCGCCAGAACCGCCCGCCTCAGCCGGTCACGCAGCATTTTCCGCCGCCGCTCTCCCATCTCCCGGCTCAGATCGCGCAACTCCGACGGCGTTCCGGTGGTTTCCACCACCGTATTGAGCAGGAAACACCCGACGCAGAGTGTGTCCCCCTTGGACGCGCGCACGATCCCCAACAACAGCGTCCGCAATGCGACGTCAATCGGGGCATCAGCTTCGGCGAACTCTTTCCCCAGCGTGGAAAGGAAACGGTCGAAATAGTGTCGCAACGCCTTGGTAAACAGATCGTCCTTGCTGCCGAAATTCGCATACAGCCCCGGCTTCGCCATCCCGGTTTCCACCACGAGATCGTTCATCGACGTCGCCGCATAGCCTTTTTTCCAGAACAAAGTCAGGGCTTTATCGAACACGTCCTCCGGATCGCATTTTCTTGGTCGTCCGCGCGCCATCAC
Source organism: Roseovarius atlanticus (assembly GCF_019802205.1). Taxonomy (GTDB): domain Bacteria; phylum Pseudomonadota; class Alphaproteobacteria; order Rhodobacterales; family Rhodobacteraceae; genus Roseovarius; species Roseovarius atlanticus_A. The sequence continues at coordinate 923,004 of NZ_JAHVHQ010000003.1, read as the reverse complement.
CTGGCCTCTTTTTGATACCATCCGGTATTTATTCCTCTTGACACGGCCTGGCAAGTCTTCAATTTAGTACCACTTGGTATTTAATCAGAGAAGGAAACACCATGACACAGATCGCAGGAAGAACCGCACTCGTGACCGGAGCCAATCGCGGCATCGGCAAGGCCTTTGTCGAAGAACTGCTCGCCGCCGGCGCGGCCAAGGTCTACGCCGCGGCCCGCAATCCCGACACGCTCAATGACCTCGTCGCGAAAGGCGCGGGAAAGGTCGTCGCCGTCGCCATCGACGTGACCAACCCCGACACCATCGCGGCAGCGGCCCGCGAACTGACCGATGTCGATCTGCTGATCAACAACGCCGGTGTCGCCAATTTCGCCGGAATTGTCTCGGCCCCCGATGCGGCACCGGCGCGTGCGGAAATGGAGGTCAACTTCTTCGGCGTGTTCGACATGACCCGCGCCTTCGCCCCGATTTTGAAATCCAACGGCGGAGGCATCATCGTGAACATGGGGTCAATCGCCTCGTTCGTGAATTTCCCGGTACTCGGCTCCTACAGCGCCTCGAAGGCGGCCGTGCATTCCCTGACGCAATCCACTCGCGCGGAACTGGCCGCGCAGGGCACTTCGGTGCATGGCGTCTATCCCGGCCCGATCGACACCGACCTCGCGACCCGGTTCCCGATGGACAAGACCTCTCCCAACGCGGCGGTCCAGGCCATCCTCGCCGGGGTCGAGACCGGCCAGGATGACATCTACCCTGACCCGACGGCCCTGGTCATGCGCGATAATCTGCGTGCCGATCCCAAGGCGGTCGAGAAGGAAACCGGGGCGATGCTGCCCGCATGACGATCGCTGAAACACACCGTCCCGCCCAACCGGCGGGACGGACCCCGCGCGACATGAACCAAATTCAAACATGCGGGCGGCATCCTTACCGCCGTGAAACAAATTTTGTATATACGCCGTATTGACGTAAAATATACACGCGTCATAAATTCTTTACATGACAAATGAAAAGCACACCCTGGCGGCGGCGGCTTTTCTGATAACGAGCACGCTGGCCGCCCCTTTGAACGCCCTCAGCCTTGCAGAGCAGGCCGAGGCCTTCGCCACCTGCGCCGGGCGCTACTCCGCCATGGCCACCCGCCAAAGCGCGACCCACAACCCCGACAGCGATGCGACCCGGCAGCTGCAAAGCAGCTTCGAGTCGCTGCTCGAAGCCATGCTGCCCCATGCCGCCGAGGCCGGCATCGATGCGCGTCGCGCCCGCAGCTGGCAAGCCTCCGGCTGGTCCGAGATGGCGCAGCTCATGCGCCTGCAACAGCGCAGCGCCGACGCCACCCATGCCGACCGCGCCACCCGCGACATGCACCGGCGCCTGTCGACCTGCCGCCAGCTCATCCTCTGACGCGGGGCAATTTCCGCCCCGCGCCCACTGGTCATTCCGCGCCCGTCAGCCTAGGTTGCATCCCTGAAACCGCAGCGTGACAGGGTCCCCGCAGAATGGCGCAATCCGACAACCCCGCCGATCCCTTCAAAAAGGCGCTGGCCGAGGCCACCAAGGTGCTGGCCGACGACCCCGACCTGAACGTCTCCTACTCGGTCGATCCCGCCGGGGTGTCGGGCGATTCCATGCGCCTGCCCCAGATCAGCCGCCGCATGACCCGCGACGAGGTCCTGCAGGCCCGCGGCACCGCCGACGCGCTGGCGCTGCGCCACAAGTATCACGACGTGGGCACCCACACCCGCTACTGCCCGCCCGGCGACATGGCCCGCGATCTCTACGAGGCGATGGAAACCGCCCGGTGCGAGGCGATGGGCGCGCGCCACATGCCCGGCACCGCCGGCAATATCGACGCCAAGATCGGCGCCGAGGCCCGCCGCCGCGGCTATGACCAGATCACCGACGCCGCCGAGGCGCCCCTGGCCAATGCCGCGGGCTATCTCATCCGCCACCTCGCCACGGGGCGCGAGCTGCCCGACGGCGCCCGCAACGTGATGGAGCTCTGGAAAGGCTTCATCGAGGAACAGGCCGGCGGCACCCTCGAGGACCTGCAGAGCAAACTGTCCGACCAGTCCGAATTCGCCCGCTTCGCCCGCCAGATCATCGACGACCTGGGCTATGGCGACCAGCTGGGCGACGACCCCGACGCGCTCGACGACGAGGACGAGACCGAGGCCGAGGCGGACCAGGAGGAAGAGGAACAGCCCGACAGCACCGGCGAGGATGACAGCGACGAGGCCGAGGCCGACGCCGATCCCGAGCAATCCCAGGATCAGCAGCAGGACGAGGCCCAGGCCCAGGTCAGCATGGACGACATGGCCGACCAGGAACAGGGCGACGAGACCGAGATGCCCGAAGGCGAGGCCCCGCTCGATCCCCCGCCCCCGCTGCCCATCTCGGACGCCGACCCGAACTATGCCGTCTACAATTCCGCCTTCGACGAGGAAATCCACGCCGAGGACCTGGCCGAGCCCATCGAGCTCGAACGCCTCCGCGCCTTCCTCGACCAGCAGCTGGAGCCCCTGAAGGGCGCGGTCAGCCGGCTGGCCAACAAGCTGCAACGCCGCCTTCAGGCGCAACAGAACCGAAGCTGGGAGTTCGACCGCGAGGAAGGCATCCTCGATGCCGGCCGCCTTGCCCGCGTCGTGGCCAACCCCACCACCCCGCTCAGTTTCAAGATCGAGAAGGACACCGAGTTCCGCGACACGGTCGTCACGCTTCTCCTGGACAATTCCGGCTCCATGCGCGGCCGGCCCATCTCGATTGCGGCCATCTGCGCCGACGTCCTTGCCCGCACGCTGGAACGCTGCAACGTCAAGGTCGAGATCCTCGGCTTCACCACCCGCGCCTGGAAAGGCGGCCAGAGCCGCGAAAGCTGGCTGAACGAAGGCCGCCCGCAACTGCCCGGCCGCCTCAACGACCTGCGCCACATCATCTACAAATCCGCCGACGCGCCGATGCGCCGCACCCGTTCCAACCTGGGCCTGATGATGAAGGAAGGGCTCCTGAAGGAAAACATCGACGGCGAGGCGCTGGAATGGGCGCATCGCCGCCTCGCGGGCCGGCGCGAGGCCCGCAAGATCCTGATGGTCATCTCCGACGGCGCCCCGGTGGACGATTCCACCCTGTCGGTGAACCCGGCCAACTACCTCGAAAAGCACCTGCGCGACGTAATCGCCATGGTCGAGCGCCGCAAGCAGGTGGAACTTCTGGCCATCGGCATCGGCCATGACGTGACGCGCTATTACAACCGCGCCGTCACCATCACCGACGCCGACCAGCTGGCCGGGGTGATGACCGAACAGCTCGCCGCGCTCTTCGACAGCGACCCGCGCGCCCGCGCCCGGGTGATGGGCATGAAACGCGCCAGCTAGGCCCCGGAATTTGCGCAAATTCCGGGATGGAAAATACGCATTTTCCAACCCATTTTCCGCGCGGAAAATGATCCGCTCTCACTGCCACACTTGCACTTCACCCCGCGCGGCCCTAGCACTTTGCCCATGACAGATTTGCCCGACACCGTCTTCCAGTCCTTCACCGAAACGTCTTCGCCCGAACAGGGCCCGCCGCGCCTGAAACTCCTGCGCGCGGAACTGGAGCGCGAGGGTGTCGACGGCTTCATGATCCCCCGCGCCGACGCGCATCAGGGCGAGTACGTGGCGCCGGGCGACGAGCGTCTGGCCTGGCTCACCGGCTTCACCGGCTCGGCGGGGTTCTGCATCGTGCTGCAGGACATCGCCGGCGTCTTCGTCGACGGCCGTTACCGCGGCCAGGTCCGCGCCCAGGTCGACACCGATCACTTCACCCCCATGGACTGGCCCGAGACGCGGCCCGCCGGCTGGCTGAAGACGCACCTGCCGAACGGTGGAACGGTCGCCTACGACCCGTGGCTCTATACCCCCGAACAGATCGCCGCGATCGAGGACGGCCTCAAGGGCACGCGGATCACGCTCACCCCCACCGAGAACCTTCTCGACCGCACCTGGCCCGACCGGCCCGCCCCACCCACGGGCGCGGTCCGCGTCTATCCCGACGACCTCGCCGGCAAATCCCACGCCGACAAGCGCCGCGAGCTTGCCGCGACCCTGGCAGGGGACGGCCACCGCGCCGCCATCCTCACCCTGCCCGATTCCATCGCGTGGCTCCTGAACATCCGGGGCAGCGACATCCCCCGCAACCCGATCCCGCACGCCTTCGCCATCCTGCACGACGACGCCACGCTCGACCTCTATATCGACCCCGCCAAGCTCGACGACGCGGTGCGCGACCACCTGGCCGGGGACGTCACCCTCGCCCGGCCACAGGATTTCGAACCGGCCATCAGCGCGCTCTCCGGCCCCGTCCGGCTCGACCACGGCTCGGTGCCCCTGCGCATCGTGACGCTGCTTGAAGACGCCGGCACCGACATCGCCTTTGCCGGCGATCCCTGCATCCTGCGCAAGGCCTGCAAGACCGACGCCGAAATCGCCGCCACCACCAAGGCGCACCTGCGCGACGCCGCCGCCATGTGCACCTTCCTTGCGTGGTTCGACGCGCAAACCCCCGGCACGATCACCGAAATCGACGTGGTCAAGAAACTCGAGGCCTGCCGCCGCGACACCGGAGCGCTCCTGGATATCTCCTTCGACACCATCGCCGGCTCCGGCCCGCACGGCGCCCTGCCGCATTACCGCGTCTCGGACGCGACCGACCGCACCCTTCAGGACGGCGACCTGCTCGTCCTCGACAGCGGCGGGCAGTACCAGGACGGCACCACCGACATCACCCGCACGCTCGCCATCGGCCAGCCCGGCGACACCGAGCGCGCCGCCTTCACCCGCGTCCTGCAAGGCATGATCGCCATGAGCCGCGCCCGCTGGCCCAAGGGGCTGGCTGGCCGCGACCTCGACGCCATCGCGCGCATGCCGCTCTGGCAGGCCGGGCAGGATTACGACCACGGCACCGGCCACGGCGTCGGCGTGCACCTCTGCGTCCACGAAGGCCCGCAACGCCTGTCGCGCGCCTCGACCGAGCCGCTCAAACCCGGCATGATCCTGTCGAACGAGCCGGGATACTACCGCGAAGGCGCCTTCGGCATCCGCATCGAGAACCTCGTGGTGGTCACCCCCGCCCCGGCCCTGCCCGATGGCGACGCCACGCGACAGATGCTGCACTTCACCACGCTCAACTACGTGCCCATCGACCGCCGCCTGATCGACGCAGCCGCGCTCTCGGATCCCGAACGCGACTGGCTCAACGCCTATCACGCCACCTGCCGCGACCGCATCGGGCCGTGTCTCGACGACGCCACGCGCGACTGGCTGACCGGGGCGACCGCGCCCCTCTGACATGAAACTGTGACATGCCTGCGCGACACCGCACAGGCCAACAGCTTGACACCGGGGCCTGTCCCGGTGCCTAAAGTGGCTTCACGAGGGAAGGAAAAGACATGGCAAAGATCACGATCCACAAGGCAGACGGCACATGGACGGTCCGCGCAGGCGGCGCGGTGCTGGTCGAAAGCAGGAACGCATTGGTTCTGGCCGAGGAGGGCCTGAACGACGTGATCTATTTCCCGCGGCAAGACATCGCCATGGCCTTCCTCGACGAAAGCGATCACCGCAGCACCTGCCCGCACAAGGGCGAGGCCAGCTATTTCTCGATCGTCACCAAGAGCAAGACCCTGGAAAACGCCGCCTGGAGCTACGAGGACCCCAAGTCCGACGTGGCCCGGATCAAGGACCACCTGGCGTTCTATTCCTCCGACGATGTCACCGTCGAACAGGTCTGACGCGCCAGATTATTCGTACGAATAATCTCACCTGAAATTCTTCGTACGAAGAATTTCAGGTCCCCACCGCCGCCTCGCGCGGGCTGCGACGGCGCGGAAACGGCACCAGCTTGCCGCTCTCCTCGTCCCATAGTTTCAGCCGGAAACTGGCCAGCGCCTCGCGCCAGCGGATTTCGTCATGCACGCGCAGGTCATCGGGCAGGTTCTTCTGCGCCCGGCGCAGGTTGTAGGACGGGATCTGCGGGTTGTAATGGTGCAGGTCGTGATAGGCGATATTGCCGGTCCCGATATCCCACCAATGTCCCAGATCCAGGCTCGACGAGCCTTCCAGCGTCGCGCGGCGGAAATCGAGGTCCGGCTTGCGGTCCCAGTAGGTGTCCTCGAAATTATGCTGCAGGTAGACCAGGAACACCCCGATCACGCCCGCCAGCACCGCGCTTGCGCCCAGCACCACCAGCCCCGGCATTCCCAAGAACGTCCAGACAATGGCGACATAAGCGGCGACGGCCAGGTTGTGCGCCACCACGCCCCACGGACCCACCTTCATGGTGTTCACCGGCCAGCGATACGCGATGAAATAGGCATAGATCCCGCCCAGGCTCAGCATCACGACCGGATTGCGATAGATCCGGTACCACACCAGCGTCCAGGCCCCGGCCTCCCGCCATTCCTGCACCGTCATGGTATAGACCTCGGTGGTCTCGCGATGCTCCAGGTTGCCCAGGTAGGCATGGTGCTGGTTGTGATTGTACTGCATGACCCGGTAGGGCGTCAGCGAAAACACCGACAGCACATGCCCCGCCACGTCGTTCACCCACCGTGTCGCGAACAGTGAATAATGCCCGCAATCATGCTGCAACACGTAAAGCCGCACCGACGCGAAGGCCAGAACCACGACGCACGGCAGCACCGCCCACCAGGCCGGCCAGGCCCACGCGCCGAGGCCCAGAGCAGCGCCATAGACGGCGAAACTCGCGCCAAGGCTCAGCGCGCCCATCCCGTCGGACTTCTGCGCATAATCCCTGAGATAGTCTCGGATGGTCATGATCGACTGCCCCTCGAAGGACGGACAAGAAAAAACGACACAA